>JAJRWU010000291.1 GCA_024276655.1 Planctomycetota bacterium | reverse complement strand
TGGCGCAATCCGGCCGCAGTGCTCGTTCTAGCGACTAGCTTATCCTCCAGACAAGAAACTCAACGTCCAACTGGGGCAAAACACAATGACAAATGGCTAATGAAAAATAACTATTGATAAATTTCTTCTTCTCGTGCAAATCAGACAATTATTTCTCGAACGGTCCTAACTGGACAGCGCCAGGTTCTCCGTTTTTCGCAATATGTTGTGGTTCAGGTTAAAGTGCTATCACAACATGCTGTGGTTTTTCTGGAAGGTGTCGCTGTCCAGCTAAGGACCGCTCGATAAATAACGGTCGCATTTGTGTAGCCATCGTCGCCAGACGGTGGTTGAGCGGTGAACCATCCCACGCTCTGGCGAGCATGGCTACGACACTAATTTTCCGCTCGATGTTAAGTGTCTTTTAGTCGCCTTTCGCGGAACAAAAGGCGACACGCATTGTTCAAACGCCCTTTATTCGATTTCGACCAACACTTCGACTTCGCCAGTATAATCGAATTGCCCCACCAGAAATTCGCTCGACAGATGATGCCCCAGAAAAGTTCGGGCGGCGGGCGGCGCCAGCGAACGATAGGCCACCCACTGTTCGTGCCCGATTTGAATGCGGAAGGCGGCCGCGACTTCCGGCGGCGCGATCTCTAATTGCTCGGCCACGGTCAACTGCCGCCAAGTGACAGGACGGCTCCCGCGGCGCGGGTTGAGGTCGAGGAATAACGGGGCGTACAAACCGCGGCCCACGGCCTGTTGTTTGAGCTCCAGGCCGTGGTCGGCGTGTTGGAACGATTGCCGTCGATTCGCGCGTTTCCATTCCGAGAGCGCCAACGGCAAGACCGTGGCCAGATGTTTTTTTCCGCTCAGGCGAAGTTCGTTTGTTTCGTCTTCGGCGGCAACACTGATACCGTCGCCCAGGGGCCAAGCCGTTCGATAATGGATTTCGGCGTCGGCGTGGTCTGAGTTCTTGCCCGAAGACGTTTGCCGGAGCACCGCATCGGCCAAGAACAGGAAGCGATCTTCGCGGGCCAGCACCGCTTGCCGCTGCACGCACCAGCCGTTTTCGAGTTCGATTTCGAGTTCGAGAAAATCTGCGTCGTCATCGCTGATCCAACAGACTTCCTCCCAGTCGCCCACCGCTTGAAGCCGCTGGCCGTTGACGGTCACTTCCGGAATCGCCTCACCCAGAAGGAGGATTTCGTTGCGGGCGGAAAGTTCGCAAACGAAGCGTTCTTCGTCGTGCGTGATGAGAAAGCGTTCGCCGCGGGGCGACATTTCCGGCCGCAGCAGATACGTTTCCGCCCACTCCGAAGCCATGGCCGGCTCCGGCAATTCATATTTGGAGGCGCCCGGCCCTCCCGGTAAAACGCACTTGGCGAGTTCGTTGTCTTCGGGGTCGTGGGAGAGTTCGAGCGCGGTTTGCAACAGCGGCTTGCAGTATTGGGCTTCAACGCCGGCGCCGAGCATTTGGCTGCCATCGGAACGCAGTAATTGCAAAGCGCGGCGAACCATCCAGCCGTATTGTTCTTCGGCGTCTGGGGTGAAACAAGGTTGCTTCGCGGCGCGGCTGATGAGTAAAGAGCGCGTCCAGCAGGCCAACAACGGCCGCAGCAAGTGCAGGTTGCCGGCATGCGGCAAGCCCTCGCCATCGAGCAATTCGATCGGGCCGCGCGCGAGTTGCTCCGCCGCCTCTTGGCCCAGAAGACGGCAGTGTTCGACTTCCGGAAACAGGTAGGCCAGGGTCAGGGGGAGTTCGCCGGCGAGAATCTGATGCAACAGCGGCGATTCGTCCGGCGACAGCGCGACGGCGTCGTCGGCAACCGAGACTAACTGTCGCAACAGCCGCCACCAAAGATCTTCACCCAATGTTTTGGCGGCGGTCGGCAAAATCTGGCACCAGGCCAAGCAGTCGTAGGCGTGGGTCGGACTCAGTTCGCGGCGGTCGGCTTCCGCCAGCCAGGTTTGCAGCAATTCGGCATTGGGAGCGTTTTTTTTCCCCGACGGCCGCGGCGCCCGCTTCAATAAGGAGAGCGTGTCGCTGCCAGTTAACTGGTTCGGCGGGCTCCACAGCAAGGGGTTCACTTTGCCAAACGGCGCCAATTCGGCCGGCGAAACCAGCAGCCGTTGCTTCAAGTGCTTCCGCCACTGAGGCCAATCGTAGTCGAACGATTTGCCCGGAATGGCGGGATCGGCGCCGAATCGTTCATCGTCTTTGGTGCGGAAAGAAATAGTCGTCGACATCGTAGGAGCGCCTCCCTGCCGTTGAATAAATGGCGTCGTCATGTAACGCGAACAAGTTGCCTGGCAACGTAACGCAAGACGCCACGGCCGATTCTACCAAACGTTTCCGACCTTCGGAACCAAACTGCTTCGCACGGCGGGGCCTTTCAATACACTGGATGAATTAAAAGCCCGGCATTTTGGAAATGCCGGGCTTTTCGGCGCCGCCAACCGGCAGCTTCGTCGCGCCAACCCCAAAGCCAAACCCCTCAGCCCAAATTACTCAGTGGTTGGCGAAACCGTCTTGGTTTACAATAATAGAAACAGAGGCCCTGCCTGATTCGCTCGGCTGATTTATTATCCCTCCTTGAGCACGCCGCCAACTCCCGCCCGACCACCGGAGCGGAGAGAACGCAGTGCGTGGAAACCATCCGCAGGAGACGCTCCCCTGGCCACTTCACCCTACCGACTTGGCGCGCTGGCGATTATCGCGATTGTCGTGCTGCGCCTGTGCATCGGCTGGCATTTCTTCAAGGAAGGCGCCAAAAAACTGAACGACCCCCAATTTTCCTCCAGTTCGTTTTTGCTCCAGGCGAAAGGTCCGTTGGCGGAGTTTTTTAAGGGCAAGGTCGCCGACCGCGACGGCGCCGAACGGCTGAATCAAGAACAAATCGAGCAGCGATGGGACCACTACCGAAACCAAGCCGCCGATCATTACGGTTTTGACGACCGCCAGCGGAAAAAGGCCGAGGCGATTTTCAAGACCCGCAAAAAACAACTGGCCTGGTATTTTGACCAAAACCGCGAAGATATCGACGTCTACTTCAAGGAGGTTGCGCGGCTGGCCGCAGCCAAGCACGATGAACAAACCAGCCAATCCAAACTGGGCGGCTTGCGGGAATCTCGCGTGCCGTTCCAAAAAAGCTGGATCGACGACAAAGAACGGGAACTGCGCGGCACGGCCGCCCCTTGGCTGAACGCGTTGTCGCAACTCGACCAAGATTTTCAACTCGAACTTTACAATCTGGCCACGCCCGAACAACGTGCGGGCGGTGTTTTCGCCATGGAGAACCCGGCCAAAATGCCGATCGATACGGTGGTCACGTATCTGACGTTTTCCGTCGGCGTGTTGCTGATCTTGGGGCTGTTCACCCGCGTGGCGGCTTTGGGCGGCGTGGGCTTCCTGGCCATGGTGATCGCCACGCAGCCGCCCTGGATCGCCGACGCGGCGCCCACCTACAATCAATTTGTCGAGCTTGCCGCGCTGCTTGTCTTGGCGGCGGTTGGCGCCGGCCGTTATGCTGGGCTGGACTTTTTTATTCCGTCATTTTGTTGCCGCTGTTGCGGTCGTTCAACGCAATCGCCTCAAACACAAGAGACAAACGCATGAATCTCACGCCCGAAGAACGCCAGGTAGGCCGAGATAATTTCAACCACGCGCTCGACGTTTCACGCCGCGATTTTCTCAAGGGCGTGGTCGCCAGCGGGGCCGTGGCCGCCGGCGGCTTGGGCGCCATGTATTTCGGCTACGGCACGGTCGAAAAGCCGGTGCGCGTGGGCGTGATTGGCACGGGCGATGAAGGCAACGTGCTGATCGGCGCGATCAATCCCAGTTACCTGGAAGTGAAGGCCATCGCCGATATTCGGCCGTACAATCGCCATCGTGCTTTCCATGGCGATTGGGCCAGCCCCAACGCCGCCGCCGCCCGGCGCGGTCTGATGGATGTCTACGGCTGGAGCACCGAAGACGAAGCCCGCAAGCACGTCAAAGTGTATGAAAACGATTACCACGATCTGCTGGCCGACGACGATATCGAAGCCGTGATCATCGCCTTGCCTCTGCACCTCCCCGCCGAAGCCGCCGTGGCCGCGATGAAAGCCGGCAAACATGTGTTGACCGAAAAATTGATGGCCCACAATATCGCCCAATGCAAGGTGATGTCGCGCGTCGCCCGCGAGCAAGATCTGCTCCTGGCCACCGGCCACCAACGGCATTACAGCGTGTTGTACGATAACGCCGTGAACCTGATTCGCTGGGGGCTGCTGGGAGAAATTAGTCATATCCGAGCCCAGTGGCATCGTGGCAACTTGCCGGGTCACGACAGTTGGCAACAACCGCTGCCCGGCGGAGAAAAAGACGCCGCCGGAAAACAAATCGATAAAATCGTCGAGCGGCTGAAGAAAATCAAAGCCTCGCTGGCCAAGGAGAAAAATCCAGAGCGAGCGGCCATGCTCGCCAAGCAGGCCGCACAATGGCAAGCCTGGGACGCCGACAAAGCAATCAACCCCGAAGACTTCGGCTACACCAGCATGCAGCTTCCCAACGGGAAACCACGCTCCGCCATGGAGGAGCTTTGCCGCTGGCGCCTCTGGGACAGAACCGGCGGCGGACTCATGGCCGAACTGGGCAGCCACCAACTCGACGCCGCCAGTATTTTTGTTAGTGCGTTGCGATCCGATGGCAAAAAAGCCCAACCGATATCCGTCCATGCGGTGGGCGGGCGCCACACTTTCCCGCTCGACCGAGACGCCGACGACCACGTCTACTGCTCCTTTGAATTCCCCGGCCCCGGCTACGAACCCGGGTTCGACGTCGGCTATCACGACCCGATCACGGGCTACCCCGGCCCGCAGGGCGTGCCCGCCTACGAGCAAGATCCCAACAAGAAAATCGTGGTCACGTATTCGTCGATCATGGGCAACGGCTTCGGCGGTTACGGCGAAATTGTGATGGGCACGAAAGGCACGCTCGTTCTAGATCGCGAGAAAGAAGTCATGCTCTATAAGGGCGGTTCGACCTCCACCAATATCAAGGTGTCGAAAGGCAAGGACGGCGCGCCAGATGTCAATTCCTACGAGACCGGCGGCGATGCGCCTCTGGCCAAGGCCGCCGCGGCGCAAGGGCCGGTCAGCCGTGGTTACCGCGAGGAATTGGAGCACTGGGCTTGGTGCATTCGCAACCCCGCGCCGGAAAACAAGCCTCGCTGCAAGCCGGAAGTCGCCTTGGCCGACGCCGTCATCGCGCTCACCTCCAAGGTTGCCATCAAAAATTCTCAAACCGACAAAGGCGGCTACATCCGCTACGAATCGGAATGGTTCGAGATCGATCACGACGCCACGCCCGACGGCAGCGATATCGCCTCGGAAAAAGCGAACCTCAAGGCCTAACCCAACACGCGTTCGGCCAACGGGCTCAGCGAAGTTTTGCGGCTCTTCCGTTCACTGCGGCTAAGGTAAACATTCGACAAGCAGGAGTTCGCTTTCCATGCCCGAGACAATTCCGGACGCGCCTGCCAAAGAGCCAAGAACGGTTCCCCAGCCGGAGACGCCTCGGCCGGCGACACGGCCCGATCTCGATCCTTTTGAACCAAAGTGGCCGGAGACGCGGCCCGAACCGCAACCGAAAGCTTAGTTGTTCTGGCATGGAAGTTTCTTCGTGTTCTTCGTCTGATCGAGACGACCCCAACTCCGACATTGCTCAGCAGACCAACAAGCGGCTGACCTTGAACCTGCTCATCCAGGGCGCCGCCGCGCACATGTTTATTACGGCCAGCCATCTGGTCCGCGACGAACTTGAGCAGATTCGGCCCGGCTTGACTAGGTTGTACGATCGTTTTGCCATCAGCGGACAGTTGAACTATTGCATTGGCGAGGTCGGCCTGACGTTCGGACGCCCGAATCGTTGGTGGGGCTTTTCAAAGACGCCACAAACGCCGTTTCGCAACCATTTGCTGCTCGCGACGTATGGCAACCAACTCGCGACCGAGGAAACTCGGCATCTGAAGAAAATTGGCTGGCAAAAGTATGTGATCGGGGTTCCGCTGCTGCACTGGTGCCAGTTCGTGCCGCTTTTGCTCAAGGTTCTGTGGGTTGAAAACGGTCGCGAGCAACAGTTGGCTCGATTGGCGGTTCAAGTGGTTTCGGAGATTTGGAACATACCCGAAGAACGCCTCGATGGGACAATCACGCCGGCGGTCGCGTTTGGAAATCTACAGGCAACCAAATCGTTATTGGCAAAGGCCGCTCGCGACGGCGCGGCGGGCTACGGTGGTGTTGAGCGGCGTGGCGATCGTTTCACGGTCGTCGCCAAAGCAAGGATATTTCCATTGCTGGTTCACGAGTTAGTCAAGGGAACGGTCGAATTGATTTGCCTCCACGGCTTGGGTGAATTGGAAGACGACGTTTATCAGGCTGTCACCGACGAAGCCGACCGAATCGAGTACGAAGCCTGGTTGTTGCAAGCCGGGCCCGCGATGTGGCGCAGGTTCATCGCGGTCGCCCCGCGAGACAGGCCACTCGCCAACACGTTGATGCACGTCGCCCGTCTCGACCCAGAGCCCCTCGAGACGCTGATGATGCAAGTCTTGGAAGAGCCTTCACGGGCAGCCCAGACGTTGCGCGTTTTGGGCGCGGAGTCGGCTGGCTAACGCTGCGCGAATCTGTCGGCTCGTCGAACCGGCCATCGTACTGGAGGGGGCGCTTCGTGGTGAACCTATCCGGCCAAACGATTCTCCGTGCGCCGAACGATCTATTTCACCACGAAGAACGCGAAGAGCACGAAGGGAAGAGTCGGGGAACAAAACGTTTGACGCCATCGTTCCATTTGGCGTTGCTGAAGTTGATCAGCCATCCAATCCTCTATCTCGACGGAATTCAGTTCGAGGATCACGCGAGGTGCGCTCTCCCCGTTCACGAGCCGTTTTTTTCATTCTTTCCACTTCATTTGATTTTCCCCCAGAATAACCTATGTTTTTAGTGGACATCTACGCGGGCCGTGCTTACGCAACAAACGGCGTTCTCGGCATTGTCTCACTTCTTGATGGCGCATTTTGATCGATCACCGCTCCTTGGCGAGCATTCGATCAGGGAAAAAGGGCAAGCATGAGCGGTCGACCGTTCAACATTTCCCACACCACTCCTTTCGTCGAGGAAGTCATTTTCGTTTTCGAACGAATGCTTCACTGGGAGGTCGAGTGTGAATCAATCGGCGCCAAATCCGACTGGACGCCCACCCATTTTGCTTCCGGCGTAGTTTCCTTGTGCGGCGGTTTCCAAGGGAAGGTTGCGCTAAGCTTCCCACCTCGGCTGGCCTGCCGCATCGCGCAGGAACTGTTATGTTACCCGATGTCGAGAGTCAACGACGACGTCGTGGACGCTATTTGCGAACTGACCAACACGGTCACCGGCCGGGCCTTGCCCCGATTGTCAAAGCGTTGCACGAGTTTGGGCGTGCCGGAGGCGGTCATCGGCCGGGCCCGGCCGATCGAATATCCTCTAGGCGTTTCGCCCATTGTCGTGCGTTTTCGCGGTGAGGTAGAGTCGTTCGCGCTTGAAGTGGGCATGATCGAACTGGCCTTGACTGGAGCAGAAAACGCCACAGCCCTTGGTGGGACGCAGCCAGCGCATGGCGAACGCAACCACGCTTCACAAATCTTTTAACTTTTTGGAGAAGAAGCAATGCAACAAGTACTCGTCGTAGACGACTCGCGCGTAGTGCGACGCTGCGTAGCCGCCGTATTGCAAGAGGCTGGTTTCTCCACCGTGGAAGCTGAAGATGGCTGCGAGGCCTTCGACGTATTCCAACAGCGCGCCTTCGATTTAGTGGTCACGGATATCGTGATGCCGAATTGCGATGGATTGACCCTCACCGGAAAAATCCGTGCAGCCGATCGGGAAATTCCGATTGTTATCTTGACCTCAACCGCCGACCGTTGCCAAGTCGACAAAGCCAAGGCTGTCGGCGCTAGTGCTTATCTACTCAAGCCCTTCGACCCAGGAGCGCTCATCCAACGCGTGGAAACTCTATTGGCAAGCACCAGCCAAACCGCCTAAGTTCCAGTTTTGCACTTTTGGGGAACTATCCGGCGAGGGTTGCCAAGTAGGTGAGCAGTTCGATTGAATTGTTGGTGGGCCCCGCAGCAGGCGACACCCTCGATAATTTATCTTCCCAGCTTTTGCGGCGTAATGTGGTCAACATGTCTGCAAAGCTGGGCTCCGACTTCCGCCAGTACCAGGGGCGCTCGGGAATCTGAAAGTCTGCGTGA
>JAJRWU010000290.1 GCA_024276655.1 Planctomycetota bacterium | reverse complement strand
CGTCTGATACACCGCCGTCTGATACACCGCCGTCTGATACACCGCCGTCTGATACACCGCCGTCTGATACACCGCCGTCTGATACACCGCCGTCTGATACACCGCCGTCTGATACACCGCCGTCTGATACACCGCCGTCTGATACACTACGGCCTGATTCCAGTTTTCGCCTCCTCTTTTCATGCCACGGGCTGCCTTCTCGATGGGATTTTTCTCCGACCTCAAAGTGCTGTTTCATCTCACCATGAAGCCGATTCGTGGTAAGGACCACGCCTCCCGATTGGAGAGTTTTTACGCGGGCCAAGCCGAACACTACGACGATTTCCGCAAGCGTTTGCTCAAAGGCCGGCAGGAGTTATGGGAATCTCTCGATTTCCCCGCCGATGGCGTGTGGGTTGATATGGGCGGCGGCACCGGCTCCAATTTGGAATACGCCGCCGAAAGCATCCCGCAACTCAAGAAGGCTTACGTGGTTGATCTTTCTACTTCATTGCTCGAATGTGCGCGGCAGCGAATCGACGAGCGTGGCTGGACCAACGTGGAAGCCGTCGAAGCCGACGCCACCACGTTTCGACCGGCGGAAGGCCAAGCCGATATCGTCACGTTTTCATATTCGCTAACGATGATCCCCGATTGGTTCGCCGCGATTGAAAATGCTCTAGCCATGCTCAAACCGGGCGGCGTGATCGGCGTGGTCGACTTTTATGTGTCTCGCAAATATCCTGGCGATGGTTTGCAGCGGCACTCCTGGTTCACGCGGTCGTTTTGGCCGGTTTGGTTCGCCAACGATAACGTGTTCCCCTCGCGCGACCACGCGCCTTTTCTGCACCGCCATTTTGAACCGATAGCCTTCGTCGAGCAACTGGCCAAAGTTCCTTATATTCCGTTCATTCGCACGCCCTACTACCGATTTATTGGCCGCAAACCCCGCCAAGCCGGGCAAGCTTTGGGCGAGAACGACGAATAGCTGGTTTGAGGGCGGCATCGCGCGAGAGTGGACAATTTTGCTGCGTTCTTAACTTCGCCTGAGAAAGCCGCCATGAATCACGAAACATCTTTTTCTGTAACTCGCCCAGCCCGTGCTCTTAAACTGCTGCCATGCTTGGCTGCTTTGCTGGGCGCCGCGAATTGGATAGACGCCGCGGCGCCTGCGGCGGCAAAAGAGCCCACTCGCGATATCCGCCATGGAACGCGGCAACTCCTGCTCGACGATTGGGTGATCAGCCGAACGTCGCGGCTCACGAAAGAAATCGGCAAGGCGATAAAGAACACGAACAATCCGCTGATTCGCCGCGATCAACCCTGGGATCGTGCGCGGGCCGATTTATACGGCAGCGCTGTTTATGATCCGGTGCATGAGCGCATCCAACTCTTCTACGCGGCCAACAATGTTCCCAATGGCCATGAAGACCGCCTAGCCTATGCCGAATCGTACGACCAAGGCAACACCTGGACAAAACCCCTGTTCGATCTTATTCCGTTTGAAACCCACCGGCGGACGAACCTCGTCATGCTCCCGCCCGCCCAGGTAATGCACGGCCCCTGCGTGTTTCGCGACGACCACGAAACCGACCCCGCCAAGCGGTACAAACTACTCACGTCGAGCTATCCAGACACCGCCTACCTGGGCATCCCGCGAATTTATGAGCACCGAGGGATGTTCCTGTACTCGATCGCCAAACCTCAATTGCCGCCGGGCTGCGGCCCGCCGGGAATGTATGTGGCCTACAGCCCCGACGGCATCCATTGGCCGACGCCCGCCACTTACGTTACCAACATGATGAGCGACACGGCCCAGTCGGCGCATTGGAATTCCCAGCTTGGAAAGTATGTGGCTTACGTGAGAGCGCGCACAAAAAACGGCCGCAGCGTGGCCCGCATGACCAGCCGCGATTTTGAACATTGGACCAAGCCCCAAGTGGTGCTGGAAGACGCCACAACGCAATCGCTCTACAGCATGGGCGTGACCCAATACGAAGGGCTGCACATCGGCACGCCCTGGATTTACGACCCCGCTTCGGAATCGCGCGGCGGAGCGGTCATCTGGCCCGAACTCGCCAGCAGTCGAGATGGAATCAAGTGGGAGCGGCAATTCCCCGGACAGCCATTGGTTCCGCCGGGCGCTCCAGGCAGCGCCGATTCTCGTCAGATTCGCATGGCGTCTTCGCTGGTCGTGTTGGACGACCGCATCCTGCTCTTTTATGGTCAGACCAACCGGCCGCATGAAGAAGTTGATATGCGCATCGAGATCGGCATGGCCACGCTCCGGCTCGACGGCTTCGCCGCTTGGCGCGCCACGAAAGATGAAGGCGTGCTGCTCAGCAAACCGCTTCGTTTCCAACCCGGCGTCCTTTACATCAACGCCCAAGTCGAAGAGGGCGGACACATCACCGTTGAGGTCGTGAACATCGACGGCCAGATTCGCGCCGGCTATGAAGCGGCGCAATGCCAGGCCAGCGTCGGCCGAGATTCCATCGAAATTCCCGTGGCCTGGAAAAATCAAACGCGTATTGATCTCGGCGTTGGTGAAACGTGTCGGCTTCGTTTCCTGATGAAAAAGGCCCGGCTCTATTCCTTCTCGGTCGCGAACGAAGGAGGCGGCTCGCAATGACATTGGCGATAGAAACGGAGCAACTCACGCGCACGTTTGGCGAAGTGCTGGCGGTGGATCAGGTGAATTTGAGCGTCGAACGCGGCGCCTTTTATGGTTTTCTAGGACCGAACGGCGCGGGAAAATCGACCACCATCAAAATGCTCACCGGGCTCTTGGCTCCGACCAGCGGCAAGATGACGATTCTGGAAAAAAACCCGCTGAACGCGGCGGAGTCGTTGGAAATCAAACGCCGCGTGGGCGTGGTCCCCGAAGGGCTGGCGCTGTTCGACAACCTCACCGCCCGCGAACATTTGACGTTCGTTGGCCGCATGTACCTGTTGCCGCCCGATACGCTTCAAGAACGGATCGAAAGTTTGCTGGGATTGATGCGTCTGGACGACGAGGAAAAAAAGCTTACGCTGGAATACTCGCACGGCATGAAGAAGAAACTCGCCTTGGCGGCGGCGCTCTTGCCGAACCCCGATTTACTTTTCCTGGACGAGCCGTTTGAGGGCGTCGACGCCGTCGCCTCGCGCGAACTGCGAGAAATGCTGGCGCGTTTCGTGGCCCGCGGTTCGACGGTCTTTCTCACATCGCACGTGCTCGATATCGTGCAGAAACTCTGTACGCATGTGGGCATCATTGCCGGCGGTAAGCTGGTGCGGCAGGCGTCGTTAGATGAAATTCGCCACGGCGGATCGCTGGAAGATTGCTTTATTGAATTGGTGGGCTCCGACACGCAATCGGCCCAAACGCTTGATTGGCTGGAGGAGGGCGGCTGATGAACTGGGCCCACCTAAAAACCATTATCTGGCTGCGCTGGCGGCTGGGATTCAACCAACTCCGCAAGACCGGCAATCTTAACACGGTGCTCACGCTGGGGTTTTTCATCTGCCTGCTGCCGAGTTCGGCGTTCTTGTTTATCACCACCTTGACGGTCGGGATTTTCGTGCTGCCGATGGCTTCGGCCGACCACGTGTTCTACGTGTGGTGCGGAATCATCATTGCGTTTCTCTTTATGTGGTGCATGGGCCTGATGGTCGAGCTACAGCGCTCCGACGCCATCTCGATCGACAAAATACTGCACCTGCCCATTTCATTGAGCGGGGCGTTTTTGGTGAACTACCTCGGTTCACTAGCCAGCATCAGTCTGATTGTGTTTGCGCCCAGCATGTTTGCTTTGTGCTTGGCGATGGTGATTGTTCAAGGCGCGGCGGCGTTAGTGATGTTTCCGCTGTTGGCCGGTTTTTTGCTGATGACCACCGCCACGACATTCCAACTGCGCGGCTGGCTTTCGGCCATCATGCAGAACAAACGGCATCGTCGGATCGTGCTGGCGGGAATGGGAATGTCATTCCTGCTGCTGGCCCAAACGCCCAACCTTGTGAATATGTTTTTTTGGAGGAATGCTCACAAAAATAATGAAGCACAGGTCGAAACATACGCGGAAGCGGCGCGCATCTACCGAAAACGCCAGGAACGGGTAACGCAAAAAATAGCAGACCTCGAAACAGCGTTACAGGCCGGTGAGATGACAGCGGAAACATCCCAGGAAAAAATCGCGAAATTCAAAATACAGGTCGAGGAGCTCGATCAGCAGGTTGAAAAACTAAAAACCGTTGCTCGAGCGCGACGACAAGCAGCCACCCAAAAACAGTTCGACGATATCCGCCGCGCGGGGCTCACCGCCAGCATGATTGCGCCGCCCGGCTGGTTGGCCTACGGAAGTTTTTCCGCCATGGAGAACCGTCCTTTGCCCGGCCTTCTCGGCGCGCTCGGTTCGTGTTTGATTGGCGTTATCAGTCTGCGGATGTCGTACCGTGCGACCGTGCGATTCCATCAAGGCGATACTTCCCACAAAGCCGCTATTCGCGCCGCCAAGAAACTCCGGGAAAAAAAAGCAACACCGCCGCGCGCGCCTTCCCGATTGCTGTTGCGCCGCCTGCCGTTGGTTTCGGAAGAAACGTCCACGGTGGCGCTGGCGAATTTTCGTTCGCTCACGCGGGCCGTTGAATCACTCATGGCGCTGATCTCGCCGGTTGCCATGTTTGTCATCATGGGTGCGGTGCTAGCTTTTGGACCGCTTTCCAAAATGCCTGAATCGGTGAAGTCTCTCCTGCCGCCGCTTGTGGCTTTATGCGTGGTCGGCATGGCGAACTTCGGCATATTGATGTTGCAGTTGAACCAATTTGGGATCGACCGCGATGGCTTCCGCTGCTATGTGCTCTCGCCCACGCCGAGAAAGGCGATTTTGCTGGGAAAAAACCTCTCCATGGCGCCGTTCTCTTTCGGCTTGGCCGGCCTGGGTTTACTGGCTCTGCAATGGGGCCTGCCGTTGCACTTTTCGCATCTGCTGGCGTCGTTGGTGCAACTCGTTTCGATATTCTGCATCAGTTGCCTGCTGGGCAATCAAACCTCGATCCTGGCGCCGTTCGTAATGGCCAGAGGCGCGATGCAAAAGCGGAACCCCAATTTGACGGTCATACTCGTTCAAATCGCTTTTCTATTGCTGCTGCCGGTCGCGATGCTGCCGGTGTTCCTTCCGCTGGGCGCCTATTACCTCCTGCGATTCCTTGGTTGGGGCTCGGTAGTTCCCGTCTATTTGCTCCTCTCGCTCGGCGTGCTGGCCGTGGTTCTCTGGGGCGGCCATCGCATTCTTGAATACCAAAGCCGGCTGTTCCAAAGCCGAGAGCAACAAATACTAGCCGCCGTCACCGAACCAGCGGCTTAGCGGCGCTCGCGAAATTAGTGACGACTTGGCGGTTTTGAATTGCTAAACTCATTGCCGTGCAACGGCGTGATTGTTCCTCATTGCATCCCGTCATTTCACGAGCGGTCTTAGCCGTGTAATAAATGAACCACGGATTGCACGGATCACACGGATGAAGAAGAGTCGTGGCTGCCGGCATCCTCGCCCATCTGTGTTATCCGCGTTATCCGT
>JAJRWU010000289.1 GCA_024276655.1 Planctomycetota bacterium | reverse complement strand
GCTCCTTCTCCCAGACTTGATTGATGATCCTAACAATCAATTCTGAAAGGACTTCCGTTTTTTTTAATAGGCCAATATTTTCCTTAAGTTGATGCGTATGCGGTGTCGCTCCGCGCAACCGCCGGCTAATGGCTTGAATCCCTCCGGGATATGTTTTAAGGCGAGCGCCGCCGCTTGGATGCCCTTCGGATCCGGCGCCAAAAAAACTTATGCATAAACAACAGGGCGGGAATGACGGGAAGCAATGCACGCTTCAAGTGTCGGTTTTTGGCAACATGATTCACGGAATCAACACGGCCCGCCGTGGGAGGACGTGTTTTAACCGCAGTTCTCAATCAATGAGCGAGTCGATTTGACAGCCGCTCTGGCCGACCTATTTTTTAGAAGACTCGCGGCTTGGGGAGAGTTGCGAGTCTTGTGGACGCGGCGGGGATGGCTTGGAGCCATGAGGGGACCCCGCCGCGTTTTTTTTCTTGATCGATTATTTCGCTGGACCTTCGTTTCGGTGCTTGTACGATTAATACTTTCTCGCCCACATCTCGCCGTTTTTCCACAGCGCCGGCAACCGCCAGACGACCACGCGGAATTTCCTTCGCAACATCGCGACGCCCAGGTTATTCGCTGATTGAAGCGGTTGTGGCCCTTTCATTAACGGTGCTGGCAAGCTCCGTGCTGGCGCTCACGATTGATTCTTCGTTGCAGACGAGCGAGGAAAGCCACCAACAGTTAATTGGCGAAGGCCTCGCCGAACAACTGCTGGATGAAATTCTTGGCAAGCGATACATGGCCGCCGGCGGAGACCCCCGGCAATATCCTTTGACTGCTTCGGCCGCCGGACTGGCGGCTACGGGCCGCTCGCAGTTCGACGACATTGACGACTACAACGGCTACCACGCACGGCCGATCGAAGACCGCTGGACCCAGCCGCTCGGTTCGGAAGACGATCGCGGCGGCCTGCGGCATCCTGCGTTTCGCTTTCCGGCCGATCGCATGCTTGCCTGGCGATATCAGGTGGACGTGTATTACGTCGACGACGCCAACCTTGAGCGCCGTCTTCCCACGGGACAAACCAGTTACCACCGAGCTGTTGAGGTGTCGGTTCTTCGTCGCGACACGGGCGATGCGGAGTGGCGTGTGGTGAGTCGTTTGCGCCGCGTCGTGGCCTACATTCCGCAAAGCAGCTAGGAAAACCAAGCCATGCCTCGCACAGCAACCAATAACGGCGCTCGCCGGAGCGGTCTGACGCTGGCGGAATTGTTGATCGCCAGCGCGATCATGTCGATGATGGCCGCTGCGTTGGGCGTGCTGGCCAATGCAGTGCGGCAGTCGCAAGACCACGTGCGCAACAGCGCCGCCGCTTCGCAACACGCCCGCGTGGCGCTCAGCCGTATCAAACGAGCCGCCTTGGCGGCCACCGCCAATGAGCAATTTCCAGGAATGGTCGTGTTCTCTGAAGCGGCGGGCGCTTGGAGTTTTCCCGATACGCTTGTCGTGTGGGCGCCGGTGGGGCCAGCGGTTTCGCCCAACGGTCTGCCCTTGTTCAGCGAGTTGCTGATTTTTTGCCCCGACCCCCAGGCGCCGGAGCGGTTGCTCGAAATCAGCGTTCGAACCGATACCCGCGAAACGCCGCCGCTCACCGATCTGGCAAGCTGGCAAACCAGTTTGGCCGCAATCAAGACCAACGTCTCGGCAAAACGCGTGCAACTGACCGACCTACTCCGCACGGCCGCCGTCGACCAGGGCGGCAGCGCCAGGCGAGGCGTGGTCCGATTCGCACAGACGCTGCACCCCAGCGACAGTCAACTGGCCGACGTTCGCGACGGCGTGCTCACCTGGGGCGAACTGCCCTGGGTGCAAGACATTTACGGCACGCAATTCGGACTTCGCCAAACGGCCTGCCGGATTGAATTGCAGTTGATCTCCGAAGACGCCGACGGCGGAGAAGACGTCGAGGGCCAGGCTTCGACCCCTTATTTTGGATCCGCCGCCTTGTACTACACGGTTCGCCAATGAATCAAGCAAACACATATCGTCGGTCGGGGGCGCGTCGCCGTTGGGGCGTGTCGCTGGTAATCGTGCTGGGCATTCTCACGATCACGCTGGCAATGTCGTACGCCATTGTGCGCGTGCAAGCGACCTCGGTTCAGATTCAATCCAATGGGAAGCGAACGCTGAACGCACGGCAGGCGGCATTGACGGGCGTCTCGGAAGGGCTGCGCAGAATGCGGCTGGCAAATTGGCCTGGAGTCGATACGTCGTTCACAATTCAGGTCGGCGACGACGCCTGGAGCGACGTCGTGTACTCCACCGGCGATAGCTCCTTGCTGCCCTCCAGTTCCGACTATGCCGAGTTTCCTTACCGAGTGACGGTTACGTCGACGGGCTACGCGGCCGATCCTACCGATCCCGATCACCGCGCCATGTACAAAATAGAAGCCGTTTCGCAGCTCATTCGCCGCGCGCTGTACGCCGCCCCCCAGCAATGGGACGCAACACAGAATTACACGCTCCTACAGTGGTCGAGCCAAGACATCGTGGCCGAGCTTCCGCTGCATGTGGAAGGCGCCGCTTACATGGCCGGCGCTCTGCGGCTCGCCGAAACGTATCCAACCGACGCGCGCCCGTTCGACGGCAACCTGGATGAAATCGCGGTCTATGAAAAGGCCATCAGCGCCAGCGAAATCGCGTATATTTATTTCGGATTCTACAGCTACGCACTGCCCGACAACATGCCGATTTCGTGGTGGCGGTTTGAAGACGCCTACGATTCCAACATACTAACCGACGCCATGGGGCTGCACCCGGGAACCTATCAAGGCGCTTCTCCCGCCGCCGCCGGAGGGCCGCGTTGGTGGCATGGCAATGGCGCCTCGTTCGACGGATACGACGACCTGATCGATCTCAACACGTTCAATATTTCCGGCAACCAATTGACCATTGTGGCCTGGTTCAAAGTCGACGATTTCGACGCCCCCAAATCAAACATTATCGCGAAGTCGAACGGTGTTTCCGATCAAGAGCATTGGTGGATGCTCGGCATCGAAAAGAATCATGGATTAAACCGGCTTTGCTTTCGAGTCAAAACAGAGTCTGGCGGAACCAAAACGCTGCGCGCCCACGGCGGAAATCTTTATCCCGGGCAATGGATGTTTGCGGCGGCGGTTTACGACGGCGAGAAGATGCGCCTGTATTTGAACGGCGCGCCAATCGCGGAGACGAATAAATCCGGCAACTTGGCCAACGGCGCCCAAGTCGGCGTCTGGATGGGCGACGCATACCCCGGCAGTCCCAAAACCAAATACCTCGCCGGCCTCAACGCGATGCGAGCCGGAGGGGCGGATTATCGGCCCTTTACCGGCCCGGTCGACCTCATGGGCATGATGGACATGGCCGATAACCACGCCAAAACCGACCTCCTGCAAGACGCGCTGGGCGTGGTGGTGAATGAAGCGACGTACCTCGACGGCAGTGCAATCAACCATCCTGGAGAGGTGGCCACGTATCGGCTTTATCCTGGAGGCAAGGCGTACGATGTTCCCAGTTTGGGGTCGCGGGTTCAAAATGCCACCTGGGAGCCCGATGTTCTTACCAATCCGCTGGGCGTATTTCGCCGTGCGAATGATTTAGAGCTGGGCGACAACGCCAAGATACGGGGCACGCTGATCAGCACCTCGACGCGTGCGGTGGAGGTCAGGGGAACGAACGTGGTGCTGGAAGGCGTTCCGCTGCCCAAACTTGACGGCCAGTCGAGCACCTTCCAACTTCCCACCATGATTCTTCGCGACGACTTCAAAATCAAGAGCGATTCCCAATCTTCCTTGCTGGGGCAGGCCGTGGTGTTCGAAACATTTAATTTCGACGCCGATCACAACGCCGCCTTCCATTTGACGGGCCGTCTATTTACTTCGGAATTGATCGTCAAGCCGCGCGCCGATTGGAGCGATCTGTCGCGCGCGCAGTGGCAACAGATGCTCGCCGACTACCTCGCCATTTACGGCGCCGACATCCAGCCGGCGGTGCTGTTCCCTGAATGGGTGCTGCAGCAGAGCGGTCTATCGCCCGAGCCGCAACTCACCATGAAACCCGACGATCAGAATATACGCTATCATTGGCACGATTGGACCCAACCGGTATTTGTCGCCCGTTTCGACGACAACGGTCTGGTTTGGGATCTGGTCGATTGGAGAGAAAACCCATAACCCTTTTAAGGAGTGCGGAACATGCCTAATAAACGTTTTTTACTTTTGGCGGTCATCGTTTTCGGTCTGACCTCGATGGGCGTGCTAAGCTTGAGCGGCAACCATGCCGGCGCCCAGCAAGGCGCTCGGCAGCCATTTAGCAACTCCGTGCAACAGCGCAACGAAATGATTCGCGAATTAGGCGCGATCAAGGCGTTGTTGAAGGAGCAGAACGCACTGTTGCGAGCGGCGGCCAAACCGGGCGCCCGCCCCCACCGCCCGAAATAACCGGAGACACCTCAATATGCACCACGAGCGCCGAATTTCGCTCCGAGGCAAACTTCGGCGCTCGCGCAAAGGGCAAGCCGCACCCGGATTTTCGCTGGTCGAGGTGCTGATCGTGCTGGCCATCATGGGAGTGATGGCGGCGGCGGTGATTCCGTTTTTTGATCCCTTGGCCGACGACCAAATTCGCTCGGTGGCCGAGGTCGTGGCGGCCGATCTGGCCTACGCTCGGAATCTGGCGGTGAGCCACCAGAGCAGCTACCGGCTGACCTTTTCAATCCCGGGCAACCAATACACGCTCACCCACAGCGGCGCCAATACGCTGCTCGATGTCTTGCCGCACTCCGCTTTTCATAAGCCGGGAGAAAGCCCCGACCGCTTGTCGGTTTTCATCGACGAACTGCCGCAAATGTCGCGAGGCGTGGCGTTGGCGAAAATCGCCAAGCTGACGCCCGCGGAAATCGACGTCCCCGATATTGAATTCGGGCCCTACGGTCAGACCACCCGAGGTGAAATAACCGCTATCTGGCTGCAACTCGGCCGGGGCGACCGCTACCGTTCGATAAAACTCTCGGTGGATCCTGTTACTGGAATCGTCGAAGTGGGGCCGGTCGAGGCCGCGCCGCCTCCGTAACGATGCTCCGGGACGTCTCTCGCGATTGGAAACGACACAACAACAAGTGCTGGTGCAATGAACTGGTTTTCTTCAACACGATATAGCCCGATCGGAGTCGATATCGGCTCCAGAAGCGTCAAGCTGGTCCAGTACGCCGGCGAAGACGCGAGCGCCTCGACTTTGTCGGGATGGGATTTCCCCGTCGAGTCGGCAACCGTTGACGCGAACACGGAGGAAACGCAAATCGAGGCGATTCAAAACGCGCTGGACGGCCAAAGTTTTCACGGGCGAACCGCGGTCCCTTGTTTGTCGGAGGAGCAGCTGTTCTTGCAGAACATTCGCATACGCAAGACCGACGACTCCGATATCTTGCGCCAGGTCCACCAAGAGGCGGCGGGCAAATTGCCCTTCCCATTGGCCGAAGCCGAACTTCGATTTTTGGAGGCGGACGACGTCCGGCAGGGCAACGAAATCATGCGGGAAGTGATCGTGATGGCCTGCCATCGCCCGCTGCTTGAGAAAAGGCTGGCCGTGATCGAAGCTTGCGGTCTGGAGCCGGTGGCGGTCGATGTTGAACCGATGGCCTTGCTGCGCAGTTATCGAGATCAATTCCGGAGAGACAACGACTGCCTGCAACGCGCCGTGTTGGTGCATATCGGCTGGTCGCAAACGTTGGTCGTGATCGTTGAAGGCGATCGTATGCTGTTCGCAAAATACCTTCCTGTCGGCGGTCGGCTCTTCAGTGAAGCGGTGGCCTCCCGATTGGATATGAGTTTGACCGACGCCACTGCTTTGCGCCGCCATAGCGGCGACCGCAGGAGCGACCAGCAAGACCCTGAAATTGCCCAGAGCGTGGCCGAAGCGATGCGGCCCGTGGTGGAAAATCTTTGTGCGGAGTTGGCGAAGTGCGTGCGTTACCACAGCGTGACCTTTCGCGGCAAACCGCTTTCTCGAATGGTGCTCGGAGGCGGAGAAGCCTCCCCGCTGCTGTTGGAGGCGATCGGCTTGCGGCTCAACCTCAGGAATGATCTCAGCGAACCGTTTCGGCGTTTGGCGAGCAAGCCGGCAAATATCCAGCAGAGCCAATGGGAAATCGCTTCCGGGCTCGCATTATGGAATGGGGCGTAGGCCGTGCAAGAAATAGACTTCTTACCACAACGTTATCGGGAGCAGTCGGCCGAGCGTCGGCAGACGTTGTTTCGTGCCGCCGTGGCGGCGTCGTTTTTTCTGTTGTTGGGCGTCGTTTCAGTTCGCCAAATCGCCTTAAAACGCGCCGTCCAACACGACCTCGAACAAATCATGGATGCAGTCGTGGCGTCGGAACAGACACACGCCAGGATCGAAGCCCTCGAAAAAGAGCTGGCTCTGGAAACGGAGAGGGCTTGTCTGTATGCCTACCTGCAACATCCTTGGCCTCGCACCAACTTGGTGGAAGCCGTGGCCAGGGATGTCCCGAAGGAAATTGATTTGGCCGAGCTGCAAATTGAGTTGCAACAACCCGGCGGCTCCAAAAGGCGCCGCTTTCAGCCGGAGGTATCCCCCAGACAACAGACGCCCGCCGCCGCCTCGGCTTGGGAGCGAGACCTTGAACAACTGCGAGAGGAATACGATACCTTGAAAACGGTGGTGTTGGTGCGAGGACTGACCCGCGACACCGACGCACTGCATACGTATCTTGCCGATCTTTCCCGGAGCCCTTACTTCTCCAACGCGGAATTGGTTTCGTTGGAAACCGCTTCCTTGCGAGCGTCGAACGCCTCTCAATTCACGATTCGTCTGACGGCGCGCCCGGGTTACGGCCAACCCAACGGCCCCGAAAAAGACACGGCGTCGGTCGCCATGCTGCCGCTGCGCGGCGAGAGGGCGGCGCCATGAAAACATTCAACAAGCAACCACCCAAGTGGGCGATCACCGCTCTGGTGGCGGGAATATCTGGAGTTTTCTGCTGGTTCGTGATTCTGCCCATGCAACAGGCCATTGGCGATTTACACAACCGCTTGGAGGAGCAACGGGCGTTTGTTCTCGAAGGCGAACGTTTACGCACGGAGCTTGTGTCGAAGGAGCGGGAACTCGACAGAACACGGAAATTCACCGAGGGCTGGTCACAGCGCTCGCCCGACCAAGGCGCCATCAGTTCGACGTTGGGTAATATAACCTCGTTGGCAAAACACAATCAGCTCGCCATTCTGAGATTCGAACCCAACGACGTCGAGCAATTAGAGAGCCTTTATCGGAGCACGACTGAATTGAAAGTCGAAGGAGAATTGCAACAAATTCGGGCCTTTCTCTACGATGTGGAAAGTATTTCGGCAACGGTTTGGGCGGCGAATATCTCACTAAGGAAGGCTTCCTCGACCTCCGACGCCATCGAATGCGACATCCGGCTGACGCTTTTTGCCGATAATCACGATTTTTCCGATTAGAACACCTGTAACGATTACCGATACTTTAGGAACACGCTGTGGGCGCCTTCGTTTCGCCGCGTGTAAAACAACGCAAAATGGAAAGCCTGGGCAAAAAACTAAAAAAGGAGTTTCTTAGAAACACCAAGCAAACCGTGGTCCTGGCCTCCATTTCGGTAATCGCGATCTGGATGTGGGCGCCGTTGGCGTGGAAGTATCTGTCTGGAAAAGAAGCCGGCGATGGTCAACCAACCGTTGCGGCGGATGCGGCGGATGCGGCGGATGCGGTCGCCAGCCGTCAACCGCCGGCAAGTTCGGCAAACGCGGCAAGTTCGGCAAACGCCGGCAATCAGGAAGAGCACAAAACGTTTACCTTCGCCTGGTGGCCAACGATCATGAAAGCCATGCAAGACACACAAGCCAAGCCTCATCCACCCGATGAGATTGTGCGAAACCCGTTCGCCGTCGCGGCCGGCCCGGCAGCGAGTGAAATTATCGAGGAAGAACCAGTTGAACAACAGCCCGACTTGCTTTTCGACGCGCTAGGACTGACGCTCAACAGCACCCTTGTTGGAAAGAGATTCAAGGCGGCCAAAATTAACGGAGAAACCTATCTGCCCGGAGATTTGGTCTCGCCTTTGGGATTCGACCAAATCAAATCCACCGACGCGATTCCCCCGGTGCAATTGACGTTAACCGAGATTCAAGAGACGTTTGTTCGCTTGGAGCATCGTGGAAAGCTCTACGAACTCGAGTTAAAGCGAATCGGAAAGCCAGTCGGCGAAAAAATTATCATGCGTGGATCGCGCGTGGTTGCGAGATAATAATGGAGCGCCCGAATTTAGGGCGTCTCACGCGGAAGGGGTCATGGAGGACCAATGAAAAGTCTATTTCTCGTAGTCTTTTGCGCCCTGGGCGTGGGGCTTGCAGCGGCCTTGGCGCTGCATTCGGAAACCCCGCCGGAAGGCGCTTTCCAACCGTTCTCCAGCGCGCTGGCCGTAGAAACGAACGCGCCGCCGCAACACGGCGCCGCGGCTTCCCTAACAACGGCGAAAATCGGCGCCGCGGCGATAAAGCACGACGCTTTCTCCTCGTTGGCGGCATTGGCCGAGCCGCCGCAACTGCACCCCGCCGTGGCACGGAAAATCGATCATCTTGAATCGAAGCTGGAACAGGCGGTCGAAACCAGCGAGCAAAACGAACGGTTGCTCCGCAACGCCGTTTCCACGCTACAGAACGTCGCCCTCTTGCAAGCCACGGAATCTCACCGCCACGCCGCCACGCCGCCCGTTGCTCCCGCAGTTCCCAAAACGCTGCAAGGCGTGCTGTTGGAGGCCCTGCCGCCAGAAACGCCGCCTTCGGAAACACGACTGCCGGAAACACTCCCCTCGGGTGCGATTCCCTCAAAAACACCCTTGCCAGCCGAGCAATCGCGGGCGAAGGTGAGCCCCGGCGAAGGCGACCAAGGCCTCACGATCAACATACAGGAATCGAACATCCGCGAGGTGCTCGACCTGCTCAGCGCGCAAGGTCTGAACATATTGGCCAGCCCCAATGTTCAAGGAACCGTATCGGCTTCGCTGCACGACGTCACCGTGGAGGAAGCCCTGCATGCCATTCTTAAATCTTCTGGCCTCATCGCGCGGCCCGAAGGGGATTTCATCTATGTGGGCACCGCGGCCGATTTCGTCCAGATGGATCAATCGGTCGACACCATCACGACGCGTGTTTATCGGCCGAACTATGTGACCGCCGCCGAACTACAAACGCTGATCACGCCGCTGCTCACCGTGAGCGTGGGGCAAGCCAGCGTTTCTTCTCCCGCGGAAACCGGCATTGCCGCCAACAACGCCGCAGCCGGCGGCGACGATTTCGGCGGCGGCGAGGTTGTCGTCGTGCGAGATTATCGCAGTATTCTGGAGCTATTGGATGATGTCGTGTTGGAAGTCGACCAGCGACCGCAGCAAGTTTCCATCGAAGCCATGATTCTTTCCGTGGAATTGAGAAACAACAACGACCGCGGCGTCGATTTCGAACTGCTCCGCAACCAGCAAAATACGCGTTTGGTTTCCGGCTCTCCGTTGACCAGTTTGGGTGCGATCGATGTCACCGACGGCGGACTCAAATTCGGTTTTCTCGACAGCAGCCTGGCGTTGTTTATCGAAGCCTTGGAAACCGTGGGCGACACGAACGTTGTCGCTTCGCCCAGGCTGTTATGTTTGAACAAGCAGAAGGCGGAAATTCTGATCGGCGCCCAGTTGGGTTACGTCAGCACCACGGTAACCGAAAACGCGGCCACGCAAACGGTCAACTTTCTGGAAGTCGGCACCCAGTTGCGGCTGCGGCCTTTCATTTCCCGAGACGGCGTGATCCGCTTGGAAATTCATCCTGAACTTTCCACCGGCACCGTGGAGGTGGTGGGCGGATTCACGCTGCCGAATAAAACGGTCACCCAGGTCACGACCAACGTCTCCTGCCGCGATGGAGACACCGTGATTCTAGGCGGCCTCATTCGGGAAGACGTTTCCGAAGATGTGAAACAAATCCCGCTGCTGGGTAGCCTGCCGATGGTCGGTAGGCTCTTTCGTCAAACGAAGGAAAAATTGACGCGCACCGAAATCATCGTCTTACTGACGCCGCGCATCGTGGGCGATGGCGTGGCCGGCGGCGAAGGCGCGGCGGCGGCCAGTGCATTTTATAATCGGAACGAAGTCCGTAAGGATAAGATGTCGCCCGTCGGCCGCCGTTTTTATGGCAAGCGTTACCTGCGGCACGCGCAGGCGGCGTGGAGCGCCGGCGACGCCGATGTCGCTTTGCGGTATATCAATCTGTCGATTCATTTCAATCCCCTCGATACCGACGCCGTGGAATTACGCGGCCAAATCATGGCCGGCAGCGGCTTGGGCGACGCCACCATCGATACGCATTTACGCCAAGGGCTGGCGCCTTGGGGGCATCCGGTGCGCGACTACTCGAAAACCGGCGCCTTTTGGGATCGGCCTTCGTTACCGCTGGAGGCGCGGGGGCTGCTGGAAATACAGGGGCCGCCGGGCGCCCATGCGGCGCCTGTTATCGTGGACGAAGCGCCAAGCGGCGAGCAGGATAATGCGCCGGGGGTCATCGAACAAGACTTCAGCATCGGCGAGCCAGGCCCCATTCGCGACCTACAAAGAGAACGCCCCCGATAATGGCGCCGTTCAAAGCCGCCGGGGTGTTTGGCGATCGACCCAACTCAACGCCTACCGGCTAGAAGCCGGTAGGTTCGGCAAAAAGAAGTCGTAAGCTACGGACTGAAATCCTGCGCACGCGACACAAAGAAAACACGCAACCTTCCTCAAGAGGCAGCCAAAGAAAAAGAAGAATCACCAGTCGAGTAGAGGAGGAGCGTCAATGACGCCCCTCCCCCCTCATCAAACCGGACGTGCGGATTTCCCGCATCCGGCTTACCAAAGGCATTTCGTCGGTCGGCACACGCAGACTCAGCGGTCTCCACGGAGCTTCTTTAGT
>JAJRWU010000025.1 GCA_024276655.1 Planctomycetota bacterium | reverse complement strand
GCGGAAATTCCGGCCGAAAAGCAGCCGCTCGACGCCGGCTTTCTAGAGATGCCCGAACGCCTGCTGGCCGAACATCAGGCCGCTGGCCCAGCCAGCGAACTGGGGCGTGTTTTGTCGACCGCCGAGCAAATGCAGCAACGTGTTGACCGCGTGGTGTTGTTGGGAATCGGCGGCTCGTACATGGGCGCGCGGGCCTTAATGGAAGGACTCTGCCCGCCCTACTTCAACGAACTCTCCCGAACAGCGCGGGGCGGGAAACCGCGTTTGTACTTTGAAGGGAACAACGTTGATAATGACGCCACGCACGGCCTGCTCGATTTACTAGGCGGTAACTCCAAAAGTGGCGCAGCGGCAAGCGGTGTCGACGAAAGTTGGGCGATTGTCGTGATCAGCAAGAGCGGCGGCACCTTGGAAACAGCCTCCGCCTTGCGGCAATTTCTGGCCGCCTTGCGAGTATCGCGCGGTGGTAAGCCGGACGGCCACGAGAACATCGCCGATTATTTTGTGGCCGTCACGGGCAGTTCCGGAAAACTCTTCGAGCTTTCGCAAGCACTCGGCGCCCACGATATTTTCAACGTGCCGGACGGCGTCGGCGGTCGGTTCTCCATCTTCTCGGCGGTTGGATTGGTCCCGGCGGCGATGCTGGGCATCGATATCATGGCGTTGCTACGCGGGGCCGCCGCCATGAACGAGCATTTTCGCCAGGCGCCGGTCGGCGGCAACGCGGTGCTGGATTATGTCGGCGTGAGCCATCAAATGGAAACGCTGCACGGCGCGAACACGCGAGTTTTTTCGGTGTGGTCGAAATCGTTGGAGTCGGTCGGCCTGTGGTACGACCAACTGCTGGCCGAGAGTTTGGGCAAGGAGGAAAAAGGCGCCTTGCCGCTGACCGTCGTCAACACGCGAGATCTACACTCCCGCGCACAGCAACATCAGGAAGGCCGCCGCGATAAGTTGATCACCAATGTGATCGTCGACCGCTGGCGCCGCGAACCGCTGCCGATTGGCGCCAGCTCCTTCAATCAAGACCAACTTAATGACTTGGCCGACAAAACGCTGCCCGATTTGATGTCGGCCGCCATCAAGGGAACCAACAAAGCCTACGCCTCCGACAACCGCCCCACCACCGACCTGCACCTGCCGGAAGTCAACGCGTTCTACCTGGGCCAACTGTTTCAAATGCTGATGCTGGCCACCGTCGTCGAAGGACGCATCATGGGAATCAACCCCTATGGCCAACCCGGCGTGGAACAGTACAAACAACACATGAACGCCTTTCTCCGCGGCTAACGGTCAATACTAACGGTCAAGGGGGAACACTATGTCGATTACCGTCACTTGGCTAGGACACGGTTGTTGGTCGATCAAAACGGAGGCCGCCACACTTCTGCTGGATCCCTTTCTCGACGATTCGCCCACCGCGCCCATCAAAGCCGATCAGGCCGAAGCCGACTTTATTCTTGTTTCGCACGGCCATTTCGACCATGTGGCCGATGCGGCGAAAATCGCTCTTCGCACCGGCGCGGCGGTCGTGGCGAATTTCGAAATCTGCGAATGGCTAAGTAAACAGCAGGGCGTTCAGAAGACGGAGCCGATGAATTTGGGCGGCGGCATTGCCGCGCCGTTTGGCCGCATCGAAATGACGCTGGCCCATCATAGCTCCCAACTTCCCGACGGCGCCTACGGCGGGAACCCCGGCGGATTCTTATTGACGCTCGGCGAAAAACGTCTTTATTTCGCCTGCGATACCGCCTTGTTCGATGAAATGGCGCGCTTCCAGGGCGTCGACTTGGCCGTGCTGCCCATTGGCGACCGCTTCACCATGGGGCCCGCCGCCGCCCTGCAAGCGGTGCAAATGATTGCCCCCAAATTCGTGGCGCCGGCGCACTACAACACCTGGCCGCCGATTGCACAAGACGTCCACGCCTGGGCGAAAGCCGTCCGACAGCAGACCGACGCCGCGCCGCTGGTTGTGCAGCCGGGCGAATCATTCAATATCGACTGACGCAAAAAAAGGGGCCTCCGCCATCACAGCCGCATCGATTGAAGCGGTCGTCTTCGACCTCGACGGCCTGATGTTCAACACCGAGGAGCTTTATGAAGAGGTGGGTTCGCGGCAACTGCGCCGGCGGGGGAAGGAATTCACCACGGAGTTGCGTGATAAAATGATGGGCCGCCCCGGTCCGATCGCCTTGCAGATCATGATCGATTGGCATCAGCTCGATGTATCGGTCGAGGAGTTGCAGCAGGAAACGGCGGCCATTTTTGATGACATTCTGGAGCAGCAACTTGCACCCCTGCCGGGTCTCTTGCCGCTGCTCGATTTATTGGAGGCCCGCGGCAAACCCAAGGCGATTGCCACCAGCAGCCATCGCAACTTCGTCGACCGCGTGCTGACGATTTCCGGCTTGCACTCCCGCTTCGCGTTCGCCCTCACGTCAGACGATATCACCCACGGCAAACCGGCGCCCGAAATTTACCTCGCCGCCGCGGCGCGTCTGCAAGTGCGGCCCGAGAACATGCTGGTCTTGGAAGACAGCACCATCGGTTCCCAAGCAGCCGTGGCGGCTGGCGCCATTGTGGTGGCGGTTCCCGGCGAACATAGTCGTCATCAAACCTTTCCCGACGTGCATCTGTTCGCCGACACATTGGCCGACCCCAAACTGAGGCGAATGATTCAAGGCGGTTAGAAGCGTTCGAGAAACAATTGTCTTAGGCGAGCGGCAGATAAAAATTTACCGAATACAAGCACGAAGCGCAAGCGAGTGAATCAGCAAACAGTCATTCCCGCGTAGGCGAGAACCCAAAAAAACTCACGGTCTCCCGCTGCGTGCGGGTAAGTTATTTTCCGCCGCGCGCCTAAGGGCGTCGAGGGTTCGATCTTGAGGGGTTGCCGGCCGCCTTTTTCCTCGCTTTCGCAGCGGGGGGCGCTACCTTCGCGCCGATCAGCAGCGAAAGAAAGATTCCCATCAGCAGGCCGATCGAGATGATCGTCAGAAACGGCCACGGCGCCAATGTGTTTTCCCAGCCGTGTTCCAGATTGACGCCGAAAATAGCGGTCAAGGCGGCAATGGGAAAGAACAACGCCGCCAAAATATTCAACCGGTGCGCTGCCACGGCCATCTGATGCGAGGTGGCGGTATGTGCTTCGGCCTGCCGGGCCACGGCGTAGTCGAGGCTGTTTTTGCAGCCGCTGTAAAGCAGTTCCGCCGTTCGATCAATCTCATAGGCGCGGTCGCGGCTGTTGAGCAGATCGCGGTCGGCGGGCGCTAGTTTGCGTGCTTCCTGAAGAGCGGCGTGGAGATGGCGCACCGCGCGCTGGATTGGCAAGATGGCGTCCATGATTTCGAAGTAGTCTTGGGC
The DNA here is from genome assembly GCA_024276655.1 of Planctomycetota bacterium. GTDB lineage: Bacteria > Planctomycetota > Planctomycetia > Pirellulales > Pirellulaceae > SZUA-33. Next base: position 804 of record JAJRWU010000025.1, on the reverse strand, counting down.
CGAGTGCGACTGCTGTTCGATACGGTCGTATTTGGCAATTAGGTCGGCGTAACTGTCGAGGAGTTTTCCGAGCGCGCCGGGGCCTGAACCGAAATCGTTGGAAAGCCAGACGCCTTCCGCGTTTCGCCAAAAGAAGGCGCCGCGCCGTTGTGTATCTTCCCCTTGGGGCGGTTGATGCAACACCAGCAGTAAGTGGTCATCGGCGAACATAGCGCGCTGGCGCCCGACCTGCACGCCCAGACGTTGTCGAAAAATATCGGGCGTCTTCCAATGGTCGGGCAGAATGGAGGGGATTTGCATGGCAAGAAACCTTTGCGGGAGAAAAGACGAAAGCTGAAGGAATCAAACGCCGCAGCTCAAACCAAAAGCCCGGCATTTGGAAAATGCCGGGCTTTTTAGAATGGGTGTTTTCGCAACCGCCGGCAAGCCGCCTACTGCCGTCGAGTGGCGGCTTAGCACCGCTCGATAAATAACGGTCGCATTTGTGTAGCCATCGTCGCCAGACGGTGGGGGAGCGGTGAACCATCCCACGCTCTGGCGAGCATGGCTACGACACTTATTTTCAGCTCGATGCTTATCTAACACCTGCGTTGGCCTGCGCGACCGCTTTTTCCTTGAGCAACTGCACGTAATCCACCGTGATTTGCAAGACTTCGTTGAAGTAGTCATCTCGCTCGACAATTTCATCCTTGCCGTTGATCTGCTCTTCGAATTGTTTGGCTTCCTCTTTTTCCGCATTCAATTCCTCGCGCAGCGCGAGGTATTTTTTTTCGTTCACGGTAACGGTTTTGCGATCTTTTTGTT
>JAJRWU010000288.1 GCA_024276655.1 Planctomycetota bacterium | reverse complement strand
TCTCGCCGCGGGCAACCTCTCCGAGTTGCTCGCAAACCTTGGGGTTCATGCAAGGCCCGCGAAAGATGACCGGGCCGTCGCCGAGTTGGATCTTGCCCAGTTGGCGTTGGTCGAGGTTGGGGCAGTCGGTGGCGTGCGTGACATCCACCGCAATTCCAACCTGAGGATCGACGCCAAAGGCGCTGGTTTTGGCGCCGCGAAGTCCTATCTCTTCCTGCACCGTCGAGACGGCGAAAACCGCACAGTTCAAACCTTTCTCACCAGCGCGCCGAGCGGCCTCCAGCACCACCCACACGCCGACGCGGTCGTCCATTCCGGGTGCGTTGGCCAAGCCGTTGCGCATTTCCTCGTAGCCCGGCTTAAGCGTGACCGCGTCGCCGATCGCGATCAACGAACGCGCTTCCTCGCCGTTGGCGGCGCCGATATCGAGCCAAAGATCTTCTAGCTTCACCACCTGCTTGCGCTCTTCGGGCGTGAGCAGATGAATCGGCTTGCGGGAAATGACCGCGGATACCGGGCCATCGGCCGCCCAAATTATCATTCGCTGGCCGACGAGTTGTTGGGGATCCCAACCGCCGATGGTTTGCGCGTAAATAAAACCGGCTTCGTCAATATGCGTGACCAACATGCCGATCTGATCGCAATGGCCGGCCAGCATGATCCGCAATGGCGCATCCGCATTCACGGCCACGATCACATTTCCATGAAGATCGGTCGAGATGCTGTCGGCAAACGGCTCGGCGTAGCGGCGCACTTCGGCCTGAATCTGTTGTTCAAATCCTGAAGGGCTGGGTGTGTTGAGGAGTGTTTGCAGAAAATCCTTGGCTGACTGATTCATGGCGTCCCGTGGGTGAAGAGTTCGATGCGATGGCAAGCGACCACCAGTATGGCGTCAGGGCCAGTATGGCGTCAGGGCCAGTATGGCGTCAGGGCCAATCTCGCGGCAACCGGGTGGCTCCAACGCGTGTGGGCTGATCGACGAAGTTGGCGGGCTGCCGCGTGATGCTTGGGTGAGGAACGAACCGGTTTGAGAGGAAACACGACAATTACACCCTCATTTTGTTAGCAACGCGACCGTTCTCACATTACAACAGCCAAGTTTACCAGGATCGCCATGCTACGAATTTAGCATCCACTCGATCGGATAAAAATTGAACAGCCACGCTCGAAATCTTCGCCGAAAGCGTCGTTCTGGCAGAGGGCGTCGGCAGCTCACGACACAACTGCTGGAGCAACGGCTGTTATACTTCACGCGGCTGGCAATGGCTCGTTTAACGGCAAGCCGAAGGCGACTACGTTTTCTGTTCTGCCCGAACGCGTGGGCTAACAACACAGCCGCCTTCGGCTTGCCGTTAAACGAAAAATGCGACATTTTCAACCACGTGCGGTATAACTCAACGACCAGCCCAGTTCCAGTCGCTCTGGACCGACGACAAATAGCTGACAGAAAACTTGCGTAACGGCGAAGCATTTCAGTAAAAACCGCGAGACAACGCGTTCCTGAATTGGCGCCCGAAAAACCCGGCTTTTTCAAAATGCCGGACTTCTTCCATCCCTTCCCCTTTGCGATCAGCATGCACGCGGTGTTCGAGAGTGTTTGCAAACCTGAACGCCCGACCGCGTCGATTCTCACCGGCTCAGCCGCCGGTAGGCAATGTCTTTGAGTTCCGACCGCGTTTCCCAGGCGGAAAATCCGAGTGGTTTCGAGAGGTCGACTTCCACGCGGGTGCTGATGCGGCGGCCTTGAACGGCCAGATTCACCACCGCTTTATTGTCGATCCAGACCTCTATCCTTCCCGGCCGCACGCGCACGCGAAAACAGTACCAGCGGTTTTCGTCGAAGCGGAGATAACGCGTGGTTTCGTTCTGAGAGGCGTCGTCGCCGTCGATGCTGGAAATTCCCACCACGCCGCCGCCCCAACCGCCGTTGATAAAACTGCAATGCGAGTCGCCGTAGGGAATGGTGGCCGCGCTAAAAAAATCGACGCCTTCCAGCTTGCGTGCTTTCCAGCGGAGTTCGTAGTTGGTTTGAGGGAATTTTCCGGTGTACGTCACACCCGTCATCGAAGCGCCAAAATCAAATGCCATGCAGCCCTCGCCGCCGGGAGAGCTCTTCTCAACGGTAACCTCTCCCTCCCCGCCGAAATTGGTCGATTTCCAACCGGCGAGCGTGCGTCCGTCAAAAATCGAGATCCAGTGGTTACTCGCAGGAGGGTTTTGCAGAGGTTTTTCGTCGCCTAGCGCCGGTGGCCCGATCAGAAAAAGAAACGCACCCGCGGCGCCCAGCCAACGAAACGAACCGGCAGATCGATACAACCGGAACATCCGGCTTGCGTGCCGCTGCAATCTATCGAATAACACGATCTTTCTCCTGCGCGCATTTTGGAAAATTTGATATCCTGCGGAAGTCGATATCGCTCCACGATACGTCCCCGACTAAAATAAAACAACGCTGGTTGGTTTCTTGCCGACGCCTGGAAGTAAACCGCGCCTATTTACTGGAGACGCCCCCTATATCTTATGCTTGATCGCCTTACCACGCTTGGCCGCTGCTTGCTCGCGCTACTGCTATTGTATTGGACGGCGTTGTTTGTCGGCACGCATATTCCGAACTTGGCGGCGCCGGGAGCGGTTTCGGTGAATGACAAGACCTTGCATTTTCTGGGCTACGCCGGACTGACTTTCTTGGCGGCGGCGTTTGCTTTTCGCCAAAATCGTGCTTCTCGGCGACGGCTCTTGCTGTTGCTGGCGGCGGTTGCCGCGTACGGCGTACTGGATGAACTGCTTCAAATCCCCATTCCTGGGCGCCGAGGTGAGTTCGGCGATTGGGTGGCCGATGTGTTGGGCGCTTTGGCGGGCGCCGGGTTGTATTTCGCTCTGCTGGGAGTTGGTCGGCGGTTGGTTGGTGTTTGCCACGGCGTTCCGTTGAAATCGGTAAACGCGCGGGCGACAGAAGTCGGCAAGGCGCCGAACGTCTGAATAAATTTGTAACTGTTCACGATTTTCACCGATCGTAAAAACTCAAACCTCCGTTCTCGCTCGCGTTAAATCCGCGCGACACGAATGGAACAGGAGAGAACGGAGGCAACAGAGAAAAGTGCGGAATCATTCGGCCTTGGCGCCGGGCAGGATCAATCTTGGAAACGCCGTCCGACAATTTCAAAACACTAAAGTTGATGATCATCCCGAGCGGAATATCGAGGAGTTCCATCGTCAAGCACCATTCATAAATGGACTCCAGTAAACCGGGCCCTTTGTCTTTATGAACTTCGGTGGCGGAACCAATCACATCGTGCGTCATACTGTTTGCGGAGGAAAACATAGCTTGCCTCGAAAGAACTTACATGCGGAGGAAACGAGGAAACAACCAGGACCCTCCGTTCCCTCCTGTGAAATCAAGCCGGCGTAACGATGAACGCTCCAATCAAACTCCGTGAACGGCCACATAAATTTCTGTCGTTAAAACGCGAGCGACGAAACCCCAGTCGCATAGAGTAATTTACCCATCGCCTCAATGCGGCTTATTCGCGATTCGTCCGCCGGCCGGCCTGGAAAATTCGCTACAACCGGCCGTTAGAGGTGTTCATGAAACTCGCCACGTTCTCTCCGACCGCCGTCGATGCCGCTCATGGCGCGGAACCTCGCTTGGGCGCGTTATCGGCCGATGGAGAAAAAATGCTCGACCTGGCCGCCGCCGCGGTGCGATTCAACCACGATCCTGCGCCGTTCGCAGACATGCTCGCCTGGCTCGACGCGGGCCAAGCCGCCCAAGACACGACGCGCGAACTGCTCGACCTTACGTCATTCGACATTGCCTCCCAAGACATTGCCGCGGGCGAACCCGACTCGGCTCTGGTGTTTCCCACCGACGGTCTCCGGCTGCTGGCGCCCCTGCCGACGCCGCGCTCGATTCGCGATTGCCTCAGTTTTGAACGCCACCTGATTCAGGCCACTAGAACCGTGATCAAATGGCGTTCGCCTTTCTTGGCGGCTTGCGACGCCTGGAAAGAAAAACTCACCGGATCGCCGCTGTTCGGCGCCCCGCGCGCCTGGCGAGAAAGGCCGATCTACTACAAAGGCAATCCCCACAGCGTGGTGGGCCACGAAGCCGATGTTGTCTGGCCGGCGTTCACCGAAAAACTAGACTTCGAACTGGAGTTCGCCATCGTGATCGGTCAGTCGGGTAAAAACATTCCCGAATCGCGAGCCGGGCGACACATCGCCGGATTCCTGATTTTCAACGACTTCAGCGCCCGGGATTTGCAAATGCGGGAAATGGCTGGGCGGCTGGGCCCGGCCAAGAGCAAGGATTTTGACACCGGCAACGCGTTCGGGCCTTGGTTGGTCACACCTGACGAAATCGTTGATCCTTATAATCTCGCCATGCGTGCGCGCGTCAACGGCGAACTCTGGACCGACGCCACCAGCGCCGAAATGCATTTTCGTTTCGAGGAGATCATCGCCTATATTTCCCGGGACGAAACTCTCTTTCCCGGCGAGGTCATCGGCTCCGGAACGGCGCCCGGAGGATGTGGACTCGAACTCGATCGCTGGCTACAGCCCGGCGATATCGTGGAATTGGAAGTGGAAGGTTTGGGCTTGCTCAGAAACCGCATCGTGCGGCCCAGCGGTGAAGAACCGTAATGCCAGCTTTTGATCGCGGCCGCTGGAAGTAGAGGGTCAATTCGCTAACGGCCCATTCGGTCAAGGCCCGGTTTCCCGACAATTCGCGCCATTTCAGTTGAGGTTGACATTCGAGGGCGTCTGGCTTACAAATCGCTCGCTTACGCCATCACTATTTGCGCGAGGGCCCGCCATTCGAGTAGCCTGAAGACCGCATTGGAGGGGCGTGGCGAAAATTCAAACCCTTCCGCCGTGGTTCCGCTCCCGTCGTGGCGGAACGCGCAAGGCCCAGCATAAGCATTAACCGCATGATCAACCGCATTCAATTCCCTCCCCTCGCCTTGGAGCCGGTCGAAACCTATCAGGCGAGCCATTCGGTGCTTCGCCAAGACACGGCCGGCGGGTTGAAGCATGTTCTTTTTAGTCCCTTGCACTACGAGAAGAACTATGCCTATCCTTTGTTCGTGTGGCTCCACAGCGCTGGTCGCGACGAAACGGAACTACGCCGGATCATGCCGCTATTGAACATGCGGAATTATGTCGCGATTGGACCCCGCGGCGCGGCAACCGCGGATTCGGGCGATGGCGGTTACGATTGGCCCGACACCCTGCACGACGCCGCGCGGGCCGAAGAAGACGTGCTCGACAGCATCGCATTAGCGAGGGAGCGTCGAAATATCGCGACTAGCCGGGTGTTTCTGGCCGGGTTTCAAACCGGCGGCGCCATGGCGCTGCGTATAGCGCTCAGACGCCCCGAATTGTTCGCCGGCGCCCTCTCGATTGGCGGCCAGTTTCCCCAAGGCAACCAACCGCTGGCGAAACTCGACCAACTACGCCGCTTGCCGCTGCTGGTCGCCCAGGGACGCGATTCCCAACGTTACCCCGTCGATCAGGCTTGCGCCGATTTGCGCCTGGCACATTCGGCGGGCCTCTCCATCTCGCTCCGCCAATATCCCTGCGGCGACGAACTCACCACCCAAATGCTCCACGATATGGACGTCTGGATGATGGAGATCGTAACAGGGGTTAAGTTATCGGCTGATGAAAATTCGCTCCCGCCGAATACGAATTGACGCGAGCCGAACATGCCGATTCCGCTTGACGACCCCATTCTGCTGGCGCCCAGCCCGACGCCATTTCGCCCCGATGACTCGATCGATTTCGAGGCCATCGAACGCAATGTGCGGCGTTGGCGGCAAACGCCGCTCACGGGGTTCGTGTTGAACTCGGAAAACGGCGAAGAGGCTTTTCTGTCAGAGGCCGAAAGGCTGGAAATCGTCCGCACGGTGCAGCGGGCCAATGAAGGCGAGAAGTTGATCGTGGGCGGCGTCGATTGCCCGTCGGTTACGGAATCGTTGCGACTGGCCGAAGCACTGGTGGAAGCCGGCGCCGAACTGCTGCGTGTGAGAATTCCCCGCTTGACCGAAAACGTGCAAGGCTATTTTGAAGCCCTGATTCCTCGCGCGCCGGCGCCGATCATCATGATTCACCAAATGGCGCCGGGAAAGTTTCTGAGCACATCGCCCATGTTGGGCGCTTCGGCGGAACTGCTGGGCGAACTTGCGTCGCTGGACAACGTGTTTGGATATATCACGTCTGACAACCTGCGTTTTGAAGCGCGGGCGCGCACCTTTATTCCCCCTGAGAAACGCTTCTGGATCGCCAACGGCGGCATGTTGTTGGCCGGCGCCGCCATCGGCGCCAATGGCGGCTGCATGATGCTCGGCAATGTGGCGCCAGGGCCGTGCTTGAAGATATTGTCGGCCGTCATGCAGGGCGATCTTGCCACGGCGCAGCGCGAACAGAATCGTCTGCTGGAAACTGATTGGCAAATCCTCTCGCGCGGTTCGGCGGGCGTGAAGGCGGCGCTCAATCTGTTGGGCTTTGAAGCCGGACGCCCCCGAACGCCAGCGCCAGCTTGCAGTGAAGCGGCCATCTCGGAAATAAAACTCGCCATGCAAAACGCCGGTATTCTGCCGGCGGACTGAAGCAACGCAACCGGCTCTGGTTGGAATTCTCGCGTGAGCGGCATAACGCGCCCGGCGTCCTTGTGGCGTGGCGGAGGCGCTCCTAGAATGGGTTGACTTCGCCCGGCGGACGATTGCCTTGGAATAGTCCGGAATTTACATGCCGAATTAAAAGCCCGGCATTTTGAAAATGCCGGGCTTTTCTGAACGACAATCGGCAACTTATTTCAGGACTATTTCTTACTCGCCCTTTTTAGTCAGAACGGTTTCCAGAACGTGGACGTCATCTTCAACGGTCAAACCCGAGAGATAGCCAACGGCGCAACAATCGAGTCGTTGCTCCATGAATTGGAGATAAACCCTCGCCAATGCGCCGTGGAAGTCAATCTGGAATTGGCGCCGCGCAAGCAACATGCGGAATATGTTTTGAAGCCGGGCGACTGTATCGAAGTAGTTACTTTCGTGGGCGGCGGTTGAGTGCGGCGGTTGCGTGTTGAGTAAAGAGCAGTGGAGAACACCCATGGCGACGGAATCGCAAACGGAAGACACCCTTTGTTTGGGAACGCACCTCTTGCGCAGCCGGCTGATTGTCGGCACCGGGAAGTACGATACGTACGACATCATGGCCCGGTCTCTCGAACTTTCGGGGACCGATTGCGTTACCGTGGCGGTGCGGCGCGAGCGGCTTTACGACGGCGACGGAAAAAACATCCTGGACTATCTCGACCTTGATCGCTTCACACTGCTCCCCAACACGGCCGGTTGTTACAACGCTCGCGACGCCGTGCGCACGGCAAAGCTCGGCCGCGAGATTTTAGAGGGTTTGGAAAACCCCGGCGCCGATTGGGTCAAGCTGGAAGTTTTGGGCGACACCAAAACACTGCTGCCCGATCCGGTGCAAACGCTGGAGGCCACGCGAGCCTTGGTCGACGAAGGCTTCCAGGTTCTCTGCTACACCAGCGACGACCCCGTGGCCGCGATCCGCCTCAAGCAAGCCGGCGCCACGGCGGTCATGCCGGCCGCCAGCCCGATCGGCTCCGGACAAGGCGTGCTCAATCCGAACAACATCAAGATTTGCCTGGAATACCTCAAGGAAGACGACCCCGACTACCCCGTGATTATCGACGCCGGCGTGGGCGCCGCCAGCGATGTCGCGGTCGCGATGGAGCTAGGCGTCGACGGCGTGTTGCTCAACACCGGCATCGCCCATGCTCGCGATCCTCTGAACATGGCCCGCGCGATGAACGCCGCGATGGTCGCGGGCCGGCTCTCGTATCTGTCGGGCCGCATTCCGAAACGGCTCCACGCCAACGCCAGCAGTCCTGAAGATGGCCTGATCGGCGAGTGACAGCACCCATTTTGCGGCGCCCATTTTGCGGCGCCCGGTTTTTGTCGCGCCGATGGAGCGAACGCTTGCGTATGTTTTTATTGTCCTTGCTGGGCCGGCGGCTTTGTGTTTGGCAAGGGCGGTTGCATCCGGCATAATGAGGCGGTTCGTTTCTTCCAAACACCAATGCCCACTAGGTGATTCCATGCGCGCCATTACTGGAGCGGTTCTTGCTTTTGTTTTTTGTTGGGTCGGTCTTGGACGCCCATTCCAAGCGGCTGCCGCGGAAGGGCTTCGCGTGGGTGTGTTCGTGGTTGATGTCTCGCCGCCGCTGGGCAGTCCGGTTGCTTACGCACCGGCGCGCAGTATTCAAGATCCGCTCAGTGCGCGCGGCGTCGTGATTCTGGGATCCGGCAAGCCGATTGTGTTGTGTGCGGTCGATTTTATTGGCATCGGCAACAGCGGGTACGATGTTTGGCGGGAGCATTTGGCCGAAGCCGTGGGAACGACGGCCGACCGCGTGGCGGTTCACACGTTGCACCAGCACGACACGCCGCGTTGCGACTTCGGCGCCGAAATGCTCTTGGCGCAAAAGGGCCACGGCGGCGAGCACTTCGATGTTGTGTATTTGCGGCGAACGATTGCCCGCGTGGCGGCGGCGGTGCATAGGGCGGCGGCCCATACGGAGGCTGTCACGCACTTGGGGCTGGGCCGGGCGAAGGTCAAAAAAGTGGCCTCCAATCGCCGTATTCTCGGGCCCGATGGCAAAGTGGCCATCATTCGTTGGAGCAGCGTGACCGATCCCGCCGCCATTGCCGCGCCCGAAGGCCTGATCGACCCGTACCTGCGAACGATCAGCTTTTGGCGGAACGACAAACCGCTGGCGGCGCTTACGTATTACGCCACGCATCCTCAAAGCTATTACGGCAAGGGCGACGTGACTTCGGAGTTTGTCGGCATCGCGCGCAGCCAACGAGAAAAAGCGTTGCCCGGCGTTCCGCATATTCACTTCAATGGCGCCGGTGGGAATATCGCGGCGGGCAAATACAACAACGGCACGAAGCCGGTGCGGAAAATTCTCGCCGACCGCATGGCCGCCGGCATGCGGCTGTCGTGGGAGGCGACGAAGAAAACTCCCATTTCGGCCAGCGATGTCGAATGGCGCACGCAAGACGTGAAGCTTCCGCCGGCGCCGCACCTCCAGGAAAAATCGCTCCTGGAAATTCTGGAAAACCCCAAGTCAAACACCAAAACCTTGCTGGCGGCCGCGTCGAACTACATGTGGCTCAAGCGGGCCCATTCGGGGCGGGCTATTAGTTTGAGTTGCTTGAAACTGGGCGGCGCCTATGTTCTGCACATGCCGGGCGAACTCTTTGTGGAATACCAACTTGCCGCCCAATAGATGCGTCCTCAAGATTTTGTCGGCATGGCGGCCTACGGCGACTACGGCCCGGGCTACATCGGCACGACGATCGCATACAGCCAAGGCGGGTACGAAACCAGCCAGCGCGCCTCGCGCGTGGCGCCGGAAGTAGAAGACGTGTTGACCAAGGCCATGCAAACGCTGCTCAAGTAGCCGTTGGCGGGACCAAAGGGGGAGATCGTCAGTCATGAAAACTATCGACCACCGATTCACGCGAGGTATCGTCGTTGCGGGGCATATCTCGCCACTATCCAACTTCAAACATGAGTTCGATATTCAAGAAGACGATACAACGCTTGGCCGCTTGCTGATTACGCTTTCCCCCTTCCTCGCCACGGTCGAGATCGCCGACACCGCCTACCATATTCGCGAAACCGCTGGAAAATATATTCTGGTTGCCGACAATTCGCCCGGTTCGATCCTGGTGAGTACTCAGATGAAAGGGTTCTTTTTTTGGACGGCCCGTTTTGTTGACGACCTATTGGACGCCCAGTTCTCGTTTCGGCCGTGGCCGCAACCGAACACGAAACCTGGACTTACGATCAACAACGAACTCTGCGGAACCGTCCAGTTGAGCCAGTGTTTTCCACTAACATTAGACCTGCACTTCAACCCATCGATTGCATTGCCAGTTATCGCATACACCGCAGCACTCTATCTGGCGGCGTGGGACAATTACTCTCCTTGAACTACTCTCTTTGAACGGTTGCCCAACAGGTGTGAATCCATGCAGTATCGAGTGAAGAAACCGCGTTTGTCTTTTGTTGGCCTTTGGTGCGCGGCCATCGCTTCATGTTTCAGTGTTTCTTCTTTCTACGCTTGTTCGACATTCGCGAACGCCGCCGTGCGAAGTCGCCCCAACGTGCTGCTTGTAATGACCGACGACCAAGGTTATGGCGATGTCGGCATCCACGGCAACCCTCGCATTCGCACGCCGCACATCGACCGCTTCGCCAGCCAGGGAACGCAACTAACCCGGTTCTACTGTAGCCCCGTCTGCGCGCCGACCCGCGCCAGCTTGATGACCGGGCGATACTATTACCGCACCGGAGTGGTCCACACCTCGCGCGGCGGCGCGAAAATGCATGGCGACGAACAGACGATCGCTGAAATATTGGCGGATGCAGGATACGCCACCGGAATCTTCGGCAAGTGGCATCTCGGCGACACCTACCCGATGCGTCCGCAAGACCAAGGTTTCGCCGAGAGTTTGGTGCATCGGTCGGGCGGGATCGACCAAACGCCCGACAAACCCAACAGCTACTTCGATTCGCTGCTCTGGAAGAATGGCGCCCGATATACCGCACGGGGGTATTGCACCGATGTTTGTACCGACGCCGCGATCGAATTCATCCGGGCAAACCGCTCGCGGCCGTTCTTCGCTTACTTGGCCACGAACGCGCCGCACACGCCGCTTCAGATCAGCGACGACTATTTCAAACCCTATCTCAAAGCCGGGCTCAACGAAACAACGGCGCGAGTCTACGGCATGGTCGAGAACATTGACGATAATTTCGGTCGACTATTGCGCGAACTCGACCGCCTCCAGATCCGCGACAACACGCTCGTGATTTTCCTGACCGACAACGGCCCCCAACAGCCGCGTTACAATGGCGGCTTGCGAGGCCGGAAGTCGTGGACTTACGAGGGCGGAATTCACGTGCCCTGCTTCGTGCAATGGCCGAAAGAGTTGGCCGGCGGCGGCGCGCTAGGGCAATTGGCGGCGCACATCGACCTACTCCCCACCATTCTCGACGCTTGCCAGGTGGAACTCCCCCAAGGCCTTTCGATCGATGGAATCAGCCTGCTTGAGCAACTGCGAGGCCAAGGCGCCGCGGCTGATCGGCGATTGTTCTTCCAGTGCCATCGCGGTTTGCAGCCGCAGCGGTATCACAACGCCGCCGTCGTGACGCAACGCTACAAGCTGGTGATGAGTCCCGGCACGTTCGGGCGGGAGACACTCGCCCACCAGGCAGCCGTGTTTGAACTGTATGATCTCTCCACCGACGGCGGAGAAGAGCATCGCATCGATGACGCCAAGCCCGAAATCGCGGCGCAACTTCGAGACGCCTACGACCAGTGGTTCGACAGTGTCCGATCGGCTCGCAACTTCACACCCGGCTGGATTCACATCGGCAATGCGGCCAGCCCGCAAACGCATCTGTGTCGGTATCAAGACGGCGCCTTTCGCGACGGCGTCGCGATCGGCTGGCCGGTGGTCGTCGAAACAGCCGGCGAGCACCAATGCAAAATCGATCGTGGAACATCTTCAGCGCCGGGAGCGATTTTTGTGTCTTGGCTTGGTCAGACACAGCGAATTCCCACCAAAGATGGCGCCGCGACCATTCGCCTCGCCGCCGGAACCGGCATTCTTGATATCTGGTTCGCCGCCGACGGCCAAGAGCGCGTTCGGCCCGAAAATAACGTCACCGTCGGCGACGTGATCTTGCGATGAACCAGCCGCGTAGGTGTTGCTCGGCGGACCGCGTTCCCAAGAAGGATGTAGCAGAGCCGAAGGACGCGCTCGACTCGCAATCGCGGATTGATCCTCCGCCGAAGGCGACACGACGCCCTTTTGCGCATCTCGGTGATGAATCGCTCGGCGGTTCTGGAAAGAGCCGCACGATCATTCAGGACGTGAAAACTCCTGGAGTGCTTCGCGGTTGAGTTCGATGCCGTGTCCGGGGCGTTCGGGCGCCAGGGCGAAACCGTTCTCGAAACGCACCGGCTCTTGGGCCAAGCGGTTCCAAACCAAGTCGGAGAATTCCATATACACGCATTCCGGCAAACTGGCGGCCAGGTGAACGCCTATTTCCATGATGGTGTTTCCCAGTCCGACCGGCACGCCGAAATCGCCGGCCAGATGCGCCGCCGCCCGCGACATGCCGATAGCGCCGTGAACGTTCAATACGTCGACGCCGCCTTCCTCCAACAACCGCCGCTTGCCCTGAAAGCCGAGGTACTCGCCGGTGTTGATGCGGGTGAAGGGAAGTTCGTTGCAAAGTTGGGCGTAACCGGCGTAGTCTTGGCGGGTGATCGGGTCTTCGATCCAGAAGATGGGGAAACCTTCGTCGTGGTAGCGATGGGCGCGAAGCATCGTTTCCTTGACCGACCAGGCTTCGTTGGCGTCGACCATCAAATCGAGATCTGGCCCCAGCACATCGTGAACAATGCGCAACCGCTGCAAATCCCATTCGATATCAGGATGACCCACCTTGACCTTCACAGCGCGAAATCCTTGCTGTTTGAAATCGTTGAGCCGGGCGCGAAATTGGTCGTCGTCGAGATGGAAGTCGAGCGTGCTGCCGTAGGCGCGCGTTTTCCCGATGGCGCCTCCCAGCAATCGGTACAGCGGCAACTCCAACGTTTTGCCCATCAGATCCCACATGGCGGTTTCGCAAGCCAGCGGCATTGCCGCGGCGCCAACATTGCCGCCGCGCGGCCGCGTGATGCGCAACGCCTCGCCAAACGGTTGCGCGCCTTTTAGCGCCGGCCAAGCTTGGTGTTCGAATTGCGCTCGCAACTGCGCCAGCGCCGGCGTGGGGCTGCCCTGTTGCAACTCGAAGCCGACGCCCGTTCGCCCGGCGGCGTCGGTCAATTCCAACACCGCGAGCCAGTGGTCTTCAAACCGCACTTGGGAATCGCCAATGGGCAGCGGCAACTTCAAATGCACGCGGTGGAGCGCGTAGTCGACAATATTCATATTGTTTTTCAAGTTAGGTTTTCTCGAAATTTATTGGCGAAAATAAAATCCCGGCATTTTGAAAATGCCGGGATTTTTTGCTTAGCGAAAGTATTCGATCGTGATCACGATTCCCAGCGATGTCATCGCCGCGCCCGCCAGGAAGGTCAGGCCCCATGCCAAGCTGCTCATGCGCAGCGGCGGCGGCAGCCGCGTGCGGTCGGTCCAGAGCATGGCGAAACACCACAGTCCACAGGAGGCCGCTCCGCTGATGATCGAGCCGAACGTCATGCGTTCGATGATATTGCCAGATATCGCCTCCGGCAACCAGATCATGACCATCCCGCCGAGAAAACAATAAGCGACAACGCCGCGGCGAATGAGCGGAATTCGCCGAGGCGTGGCGAACTTGGGTGCGATCGCCAACAGGCTTTCGGCGAAGGTGTGTTGATACACTTCAAACGCGCCGTACAGCGTGCCGATGAACGCCAGCAACACGCCGCCCCGATAGACCCAGCGAAGTTCGTGATGCCAGCGCGAGAGAAACCGCTCCTGCTCGTTCAGTAGATCGTTGTTGGCCGGCACGACCGCTTCGGAATGCAACACCAGCGCCGCCAGAACGGCGAACAGCAGCGTGACCACGATCACGAAAAAGAATGACGTGCAGATATCGATCAGCGCGGCGCGGGTCCAGATTCTTCCCCGCTCGACGGTTTGCCGGGCGGCTTCCGAGGGTCCGCTGGTGGCGTCGTCCAACTCCTGGCGCGAGGCCGTCTGGCGCCCGGCAAGGCCCCATTTTTTTTCTCGCAACATGCCGACGTAGCCGATGTAATCGTACGCCCCGCCGCCCACCGCGCCCAAATATATCGACACTTCCAGCCAAGGGCTGCGGCTCTGGAACTCTTCGGCGTAGCGAGGATTTTGCAACAGCCAGTCGGGATAAACCGGCCGCCGTGGGAGGAACAAACCGCTAAGCAGTTCGGCGAGTTGTGGCCCGATCACGATTACCGAAATCCCCACGCCCAATACGATGGCGCCCAACACAAGAATCGAAACGCGCTCCAACACGACATAGCTCGACCCCAACGCCATCGTCAAACACATCACCAACACCGTCGCCGCCCACACATTGACCCAAAACTCCATGTGGGCGTACGGCCCAACGCCCGAACCTTGCATGGCCATGCCCAGCACGCGGTGAACGAACCCGGCCAGCATTTCGGGAATGGCGGAAAACGCCACCGGCATCAGAACAACCGCCGGCAACGCAATCAGCAGCGGGAACCACATCGGCGGACCGGGCAACTTGGCCCACGCCACCAGCGGGTGCTCGCCGGTGAGCGTAATATGGCGAGCCGCCGTGTAAACCTGAATCGCCTTGAACACGCCCGCATACAGAAAGCACCACAACAGTCCATAGCCGAAAATCGCTCCGCTGCGGGCGGCGTACACCAGTTCACCGCTGCCAATCGTGACCGAAGCAATAATCACTCCCGGCCCCACGTAGCGCGCCAAATACTTGAGGCGCGGCTGGCGCAGCGCCAGCGGCGGTTCGGGGTACAGCGAGGTATTCGAAATCATGGCTCCATTTTAGCGCCTCGGCGGCGAGGTTGGTATAGGGAGTGGCCCAAGGGCTAACGCCCATGCAGTGATTCGATGCCGGCTTTAAGACGCGTTATCCAGAATCCTCTGAACGTTTGCGGCATCCGAGCCATGCCCAAGATTGACCACCGTCACGTAAGGTTGTCCGTCGAGTGATACCGCGTCTTCGTCTACCCAGTACGAGATATTGTTGGCGTCGAGCAGGACGCGAACGTTGTCTATTTGCTCGACGGGCGCCATGATGTATGGTGCGGCGTCGCCGTCGGTTGAGACGTACAACGGTTTTTTTGTGCTACGGTCGATCATCTGTTTTTCCGAAAGAGTGTGAAGTTCTGGCTACAGATCCTCGCGTTTATTATACCGCTCACGGTTGAAATGTCGCCTTTTCGTTTAACGGCAAGCCGAAGGCGACTGCGTTTTTCTGGTTTGCCCGAAAGCGTGGGCTCAAAACGCAGTCGCCTTCGGCTTGCCGTTAAACGAGCTATTGCCAGCTGTGTGAAATACATCAAACTGGTTCACGGAGAAACGCCTCCGCATGCTGTACGATGGTGCTGACAGGGCCAGCAAAATTCTTATGTGTGTCAGGGAGCCAACTGCTTTGGACGCCAGCGACATAGTGCGACGAGAGATCAGCGTCGTTGAAGCAGAATATAGGCCCGCCGCTCAAGCCCTTAATGTCTGTTGCATGCTCTGGACGAATTTGGCCAACAAAGCGAGCATACTTAAGTTCAGTGTCGGAAGCGCTTCGCTCGATGTACCGAAAGACCGGAGTTCCATTGACTGTTGCTTGGTAGTCGTCTCCGTGATCAGTTATTCCAGCAACGACTGAATCGATTGGGAAACCCGCCATCACGAATGCGGAACAGTTCGCGATGGAATCATCGTCCCAATGCCTTTCGGTGAGTGGGACAATCCCATTTGCCGTGAGAAAATTCCGATAGTAAGGTTCGATGTGAATGAGCGCATAATCAAGCCCATCAGGAGACAAGGAGTTGTAATGAATGCGCCGCTTTGCGTTCTGGTAATCGAAGTCAAATGGCGGAAATGAACTCGGGCTGCGAAACGTGTCGTTAATGGCGCAGCGAACAAGTTTGCTGTCTGGCTCGCGAATCAACGTGTCAATGTCTTGGAACGCGTGTCCGGCTGAAAGCAGGAACCATTCTTGGTTTACCTCAATGACCATGGCCGAAAAGCAAAACGGGGTTTGCGGTTGCCAGCCATTCGACTTCTTGTTTTCGTAAACCCCCATCACGGCGACGACATGCCGCATGTAGCACTCGGCCGCAAACTCCCAAGCCTCGTCTTTCAGTTGGGCCCGTTCCTGCGGCGTCATGTCGTCGAAGTTGAAGTCCATGATGTCCACGTCCTATCATCCATTATTGATTGCCAGATCACTACTGCTTCCCGCAATGTGAATGCATTGAGAATAGAAAACACATCAAGAATGTCAATTTACGCCACCAGGGGCGTTGCGGCGAAATGTCCGATAATTCAGGTTTTCCGGCTGATGCTAATCCAACTGCTCCCGCAGGCAACGCACGATCAGTGGAATGATGCGCCGCATGGCGCGCGCGCGGTGGCTGATCGCCGACTTGACATGGTCTCCGAGTTGTCCGAAGGTGCGATGGTATTCGACCACTTCAAACAGCGGGTCGTAACCAAAACCGGCGTCGCCGGCCGCCTCGAAGAGGATGCGTCCTCGGCAGTAGGCTTCTTCTTCTCCGCGAATTTCGCCGGCGGGGTCGGCCAAGGCGGCATGACAAACATAATGCGCCGTGCGTTTCTCCAGCGGCGTTTCGGCTAACTCCAGAATCAACTGTGCGTTATTGGTTTGGTCGGTGGCGTTCTGGCCCGAATACCGCGCCGAAAAGACGCCCGGCCGGCCATCGAGCGCGTCGACCGCGATCCCGCTATCTTCGGCCAGCACCCACAGGCCCAAATGGCGAGCTTGTTCAGATGCCTTGAGTCGGGCGTTTTCACCGAAGGTGCGGCCTGTCTCTTCCACTTCAATCGCCCGCGGAAAGGCGGCCAATGTTTCAACGGTCAAACCTTGCGGCTTCAACAATTCCGCCAGTTCGCGGCCTTTCTTTTGGTTGTGCGTGCCCAGCACGAGAAGATGCGGTCCGTTCATGTTGCCGTTCGTCATGGATGAAAGATTTTGGAAAAACCGGGGCAACCGCCCAACGCGTGTTCGACGACAATTATTCAACGAAAAGTGTTTCACGACAAGCGCTCAGCCAGGCAGCGCTCGCCAACGGCGGCCATCGGCCTTTCAATGCAACACCTTCGGCTTGTCAGGATTCGAGAACGCGGAACCTGCTTGCCGCCCGACGGGCAATCGTGTTAGTCTGCCGAAGTGTTTGCGGACGCCTTCCCATGCGGCGGGTTGTCTATTCCCTTCATCGATTGTTTTAGCCGAGCCCCCACAATGACCAACCGTTTGGCGTCGGAAACGAGTCCTTATTTGTTGCAACACGCCGAGAACCCGGTCGATTGGCAACCTTGGGATGACGCGGCTTTGGCCGCCGCTCGTCAGGCCGACAAGCCCATTTTTCTCTCGATCGGCTACTCCGCCTGCCATTGGTGCCACGTGATGGAGCACGAGAGTTTTGAAAATGAGGCGTTGGCGGCGCGTTTGAACGAGGGTTTTGTGTGTATCAAGGTCGACCGGGAGGAGCGCCCCGATCTTGATCAGCTCTACATGCAGTCGGTGCAAATGATCGCCGGGCGCGGCGGCTGGCCGATGTCGGTCTTCCTCACGCCGGATCTGGCGCCGTTCTTCGGCGGCACGTATTGGCCGCCGCACGCTTCTCGCGGGATGCCGGGTTTCGATCAGGTGTTGGAATCGGTGCTCGAAGCTTGGAACAATCGGCGCGAGCAGGTCGTGGAGCAGGCCGGGCAAATTTCGGAGAGGCTGCGCAACATGGCCTCGCCGGCGGGGTCGGGAATGGGTTTGAACGCCGACCTGTTCACCACCGCGACGGCCCAACTGGAGCGTGTGTTCGACTATTCCCATGGCGGCATCGGCGGCGCTCCCAAATTCCCTCAACCGATGACAATACAGCTCTTGCTGCGGATTTGGCGTCGGCATCCTCGCCAGGGCGTTCTCGATATGGTGAGGCTGACGCTCGACAAAATGTCCCAAGGCGGCATTTACGATCATTTGGGCGGCGGCTTCGCGCGGTATTCGGTCGACGAACGTTGGCTGGTCCCGCATTTTGAGAAAATGTTGTACGACAACGCCTTGCTGGCGGGCGCGTATCTCGACGCGTACGTGGTCACGAAACAAAAGCGTTATGCCGAAACAGTGCGGCACACGCTCGACTACGTGCTGCGCGATCTTACCGACCCCGCCGGCGGTTTTCATAGCACCGAAGATGCAGACAGCGAAGGCGAAGAAGGGCGGTTTTATGTCTGGACGCCGCGGCAAATCGAAGAGGTTCTGGGCGCCGAGCGTAGTGAACGGTTTTGTTATGTGTACGACGTAACCGAAAGCGGGAACTTCGAAGGCCGGAACATTCTGAACCTGCCGAAAACCATCGAACAATGTGCGGCGCTGCGAGGCTGGAGCGAAAGCGAACTTCGCCAGGAGTTGGAAAAAGATAGGACGCAGCTTTTGGAAGCGCGGAACCGGCGGGTGCATCCGGCCAAGGACGACAAAATCCTCACCAGTTGGAACGGCTTGATGATCGAGTCGTTGGCTCGCGCGGCCGGTATTCTCGACGAACCGCGTTACTTAACCGCCGCCGCGAAGGCATGCGAATTCCTGCTGGAAAACCTGCGCAACGACGACGGGCGTTTGCTGCACGTTTGGCGCGCCGGGCGGGCAAAATATTTGGCCTATCTCGACGACTACGCCAATGTGTTATGCGCCTTGCTCGCGCTCTACGAAGCCGATTTCCAGGAAAAATGGATCGACCAAGCCGTGCAACTGGCCGATGTGCTCCTGCAGCGCTTTCGGGATCACGATGGCGGCGGCTTCTTTTATGTCGCCGACGATTCCCCCACGCCCATCGTGCGAACCAAGGAACTGCACGACAGCAGCACTCCCAGCGGCAACGCCATGGCGGCCATCGGCCTGATTCGGCTGGGCAAGTTGTGCGGCCGCGCCGACTATTTAACAGCCGCCTCCGAAACGCTCGACTGCGCCGCAGGCCTGTTGGAAAATTCACCCACCGCAGCGGCGCAAATGCTGGCCGCGCTCGATATGCATCTGGGACCGGTCCATGAGATCGTCATCTTGGGCGATATCACACAGGACGACACGCGCGAGGTGGTGCGAAGTTTGCGGCGCAGCTACCTACCGAACCGCGTGGTTGCTTGTCGGGCCGCGCCCGACGACCCCGCCGGCGGTCGGCATGTCGACCCGATCTTCATCGGCAAAACGATGGAAGGCCCGCCGCCAACAGTCTACCTTTGCGAGCAGTTCGCCTGCCAACCGCCGATACGCGGCAAGGCCGCCATTCTCAACCGCTGGAAGGCCATGTCGGCCTCCGCCCTGGGGGATTAAGCCACGGCCCGTTGCTACGTCGTATCTGCTGCGTCGCCGGCGGGCTTCTTGGGCTCGGCTTGCGGGGGTTTGCCGCGCGGCGCGAAAACCAGCACCGTGACCGCTCCCAGAATGACCAACAGCAAGCTGCCAACAAACGGCGCTGAAACTTTGTCGAACGATTGGTGCTTAATGATCGACACAAACGTGTTGACCACCGGAGCGCCGCCGAAAATCAGCGGCATGACAAAAACCGGTTTCCCACCCAACGAAAAGGAAAGAATCACGCCCAACGCGCCAACCGCTCCGGCGGCGCCGGCGCCCAGCGACCAAAACGCCCCGTCCAAACTCCACGAACCCGGCTCGACGTACAATCCTGAGCCCATCACGAAACTGGGTGCGATCACGGCCACCAAAAAGTAAGCCAGCCCCACGCACACCAAGGGCCGCAGCCGGCTGCCGCCCATCTTGGCTTGGCCCTTATGCAACATGGCGCCGTACGAACCCCAACACACGGCCGTCAGGGCGATGCTTAAACTGATGTTCGTCAGTTGACTGATCGTGAGGTCGCCAATGTCAACGCCCTGGGCGCCCGGCTTGAAAAACATCACGCCTGCGGCGCCGGCCGCCACGAAGGCCACGCCAAAAAAGAAAACCGGCCCGGCCTGGCGAAACGTGCGAGACATCCACATCGTGACAAACGTATTGACCACCGGCGCGCCGCCGAACACCAACGGCATCACATAGACAGGACTGCCCTGCGATTTGAAAGCCAGGGTGATTCCCAACGCGCCCACGGCGCCGCACAGGCCGGCGATCAGAGCCCATGCCGCGCCCGACATCGTCCAGTTGCCTTTTTCTCCGCGAGTTTGCAACGCGGCCAACGGCGCCGCCACCGCGATGACGAAATACGCCAAGCCAACGCAAACGAAAGGCCGCAAACTGCTGCCTCCCATGGCAAGCTGGCCCTCATGCAAGATGGGGCCGTAAACGCCCCAGCAACAGAGCGTCAGGAACGTCACGGGAAGAACCAGCATCAAAGTGCGCATAACGATTAAGGCTCATTGCAAGGGAGAATACACAAGGCGGCCGCCAGCCACATCTAAATCGTTGGCCGCCGCTCCGTCAAGATGGCAACTCCGTACAACCGGTTAATGGCCGCCAAGCCTCCCCGCTTGTCGCGAACTCTCGGGGGGGAGCCAGTGATGTGCGCAAACCGGCTGGATCCCCGTCTTTCCCACGCAAGTGGGGCATTTTTTTTGGGGGCGGCGTGGTATAATTGCCAACAGCGGAACGGAGCTTCGCCGAATGGCGCCAATGGTCTGTTTCGCTCCCCCTGGCTTGTAGCATGCATCCAAGCTTCCCTCCCGCCACGCCGAGAAAAACATGCATCATCCCACTTGCCTGAAAATAGGTCCGCCGCGCGGCCGCCGTCGTTCGACGTTTCTGTTTGTTTATGCGGTAGCGGTATTTGGTTTTTCGGCACACATGTTTTCAGAAACGGCTTTGGCGGCTGGCGCCGAAATGGGCGAGAAAATCTACCAGAAACATTGCGTGTCATGCCACGGAGCCGAGGGCTGGGGCGTGGCTGATGTCAACGACAAACCGTTGCATGGCGATAAGCCGTTCGAGGAACTGGTGCAGGTCATCGAAGAGACGATGCCGGAGGAGCATCCGGAATTGTGCGTCGGTAAAGATGCAAAAAAAGTCGCGAGGTATTTGTACGACAACTTTTACACCGCCGCGGCGCGGTCCAAACAGCAAGCTTCGCGCATACAACTTTCGCGGCTGACGGTGCGCCAGTATCGCAACGCGATCGCCGATCTGCTGGCGAGTTTTGGCGGGAGCGCCGCACTGAAAGAGAAGCGGGGCTTGCGCGGCCAATATTTTGATTCACGCGGCTTCCAACCGAAACAGCGGCGCATCGACCGGGTCGACCCCGAAGTGCGTTTCGATTTTGGCGAAGCCGCGCCCGCCGCCGAACAGTTCGACGCCAGTCGGTTTTCCATTCGCTGGGAAGGTTCGGTGCTGGCGGAGGAAACCGGCGAATATGAATTCATCGTGCGCACCGAACACGCGGCGCGGCTGTGGGTCAACGATGAAAAGAAAATGCTGATCGACGCCTGGGTGAAATCGGGCGACGACAACGAATATCGCGGGTCGGTGTTTCTCTTGGGCGGGCGAGCGTATCCCTTGCGGTTGGAGTTCACCAAAGCCAAGCAAGGCGTTGATGATTCCAAAAAAGGCCAGAAGCCCAAGCCGGTGCGGGCGTCGATCGCGTTGGCCTGGAAACCGCCGCGAAAATCGGACGAAGTGATCCCGCAACGAAATCTGTTGCCGCAGCGAACGCCGCGCGTGTTCGCGCTGGCCGCGCCCTTCCCCGCCGACGACGGCAGCAGCGGCTATGAGCGGGGAACTTCCGTTTCCAAACGTTGGGATGAAGCCGCCACCTACGGCGCCATCGAAGTGGCGAATTACGTGGTCGACCATTTGCAGGAACTCGCCGGATGTCGCGGAGAAACAACCGCCGACGAACCACGGCTGCGCGAATTCTGCCGCCGTTTCGCGGCGCGAGCGTTTGGTCGTCCGTTAGAGGAGCCGCAGCAACGGTTTTTTGTCCAGCAATCGTTCGCGATGGCGGCCGATCTTCCCTCCGCCGTGAAAACAACCGTGCTGCTGGTGCTCAAGTCGCCCCGCTTTCTTTATCCCGGCCTCGCTTCCGCTGGCGAAGAAAATGCCAATGGCGGCGTTGATAGCTACGCCGCCGCCTCTCGGCTTTCGTTTGGCCTCTGGGATTCATTGCCCGACGACACGTTGCTGGACGCCGCCGAACACGATGCACTGAAAACGCCGAAGCAAATCGCCCGGCAAGCCGAACGTATGCTGAAGGATCCTCGCGCCAAAAGCAAAATTCGATATTTTCTCCAGCATTGGCTGCAACTCGATGAGAAAGAAAAAATCGCCAAGGACGCATCGCTCTTCCCTAACTTCGACGACGCCTTGGCGTCGGACTTGCGGACCTCGTTAGACCTGTTTCTCGACGACGTCGTCTGGAGCGACGCCTCCGATTACCGCAATCTGTTCCTGGCCGACTATCTGTACATGAACGAGCGTTTGGCCGCGTTTTACGGCGTCGACTTGCCGGCGGGCGCTGGCTTCCGCAAGGTTTCCTTCCAAGATGGCCAGCGTGCGGGCATCGTGACGCACCCTTATTTGTTGGCGACCTTCGCCTACCATAACTTGAGTTCGCCGATTCATCGGGGCGTGTTTATCACCCGCCGCCTGTTGGGCCGCACGTTGAGTCCGCCGCCGCAAGCCACGGAATTCAAGGAGGGCGATTTTGAACCCCACATGACCACCCGCGAAAAAATCGCCCTGCTCACCCAGCCGGTGGCTTGCAACACCTGCCATAGCGTGATCAACCCGTTGGGTTTTAGCTTGGAGCATTACGACGCCGTCGGCCGATATCGAGAAAAAGAGCAGTCCAAGGTAATCAACGCCGTTTCGCCGTACACCACCGCCGGCGGCGGCATCGTGGAACTCCAAGGGGCGGAAGGTTTGGCCCGGTTTATCGCCAACAGCGAACAGGCACACGGGGCTTCTGTCGACCAACTGTTTCATCAGGCGGTCAAACAACCGATCAACGCCTTTGGGCCGGATGTCCGCCAAAACCTGATCCACGGTTTCAAAGCGTCTGATTACAATATCCGCCGGCTGCTAGTCGAGATCATGAAAGCCTCCGTACCGTTTGCATCGGTCCCACATTAAGAAGCATGATTCAGAAGCCCGGCTTTTTCAAAAAGCCGGGCTTCTCAAACGCCACATCCTCCTCGCATTACGTCCGCCCCACGTCAGGTAAAACCGTAACGAAAGAAATATCATGTCGCTCAAAAACCGCAGAGAGTTCATCCGCGATTTGGGGCTTTCTTCCGCCGTGGCGCCGCTGTTACTGGGTCTGCCGGGTTTGGCGAATGCGGCGGTGGCTGAAAAGCGGCGGCAACGTCTGATCATTATGTTCAGCCCCAACGGCGTGGTTCCCGGCGCCTTCTGGCCGGAGGAGGTTGGGGAAACATTTGAATTCAAGGAAATTATGGCCCCGTTGCAGCCGTACAAAAATAAGACGCTGGTCTTGAACGGGGTTTCCGATCTTGTTCGCGGCGATGGCGATAGCCACATGCGCGGCATGAGTTGCCTGCTGACCGGAACGGAGCTGTTTCCGGGCAATATTCAGGGCGGCTCCCACACGCCGGCCGGTTGGGCCAGCGGAATTTCGATCGACCAGGAACTGAAAAACTTTTTTCAAAGCCGTCCCGAAACGCAAACCCGGTTCGGTTCGCTCGAATTCGGCGTCTCGGTGCCCGACCGCGCCGACCCCTGGACCCGCATGGTGTACGCCGGGGCGAATAAGCCAGTGGCCCCGATCGACGATCCTTACCAGATGTTTGAAAAACTGTACGGCCGCATGCAAGACCAAAAAATGCTCTCCAGCATTTTAGACCGCGTGCGGGAAGATTTACGCAAGGTGCGCGAGGTGGTCGGCCGGGAAGACAAACAACTGCTGGAGGAGCATGAAACGTTCGTCCGGCAGATGGAGCAGGAACTGAAAGCCGACAAACGGCGGGCGGCGGCGGGCGCGTCGCCGGCGTTGGAGGCGGGCGTCAAGAACACCAACGACAACATGCCCCGCACGAGCAAAATGCAAATCGATTTACTCGTCAACAGCATGGCCAACGACATGGCCCGGCTGGCCACGCTGCAATATACGAATTCGGTCGGTCAGGCGAGAATGGGTTGGCTCGATATTGCCGACGGCCACCATTCGTTATCGCATAAGCCCGATAGCGAAACGGAGTCGCAAGAAAAACTGATCAAAATCAACAAGTGGTTCTGCGAACAGTTGCTTTACCTTGTGGAAAAACTCGACAAAACCCCCGAGCCGAATGGAACCGGCTCGCTGCTCGACAACACCACCGTCGTCTGGACGAACGAACTCGGCAAGGGCAACTCGCACACCTTGCACGACATTCCGTTCGTGTTGGTCGGCAACGGGTTGGATTTCAAAATGGGGCGTTCGCTCCGCTACCGCCACACCGAACACAACCGTTTGTTGCTGGCCTTCGCCCACGGCATGGGACACCACCTGGAAACGTTCGGGAACCCCAACTTCTGCCGCGACGGCGTCTTGAACGATTTGACCTAGTGGCCTGTCACGGATGAAAATTCGAATTGCTCAAATCAGCCGGAACGCGCTAGCGGCCGGTTTTTCCTGTACAACCGTGGACTAGCGCCCAGCGGCTAATCCTAAAATTCAATGCTGACAAACCACTAGGGAGCGTTCAAGAAAGAATTGTTCCATAGTCGCCTTTCGCTGCGAAAGAACGTTGCTTTTGCAGAACGAAAGGCGACGCTCTCTACGCGAACGGGGCGGCCAAACGCCAGGAGAACGCGTCAAATGTCTCGCAAGATTTCCTCGGCGGCGTTCTTGCCGCAGGCGCCCATCACACCGCCGCCGGGATGGCTGGCCGCGCCGCAAAGATAGAGGCCCGCGATGGGCGTGCGATGATCGGCCCAGCCGGCCACGGGACGCATCGCGTAGAGATTGTTAAAGTCCATCGCGCCTTGCATGATATTGCCGCCCGTGATGCCGAAAGTTCGCTCCAAATCGAGCGGACTGAGCACCTGCCGGTGCAAGATGGCGTCGGGAACGTTGGGTGCGTAGCGCGCTAGTTCTTCAATGCAGCGGTCGGCGAAGCTCTCCTTGATGTCGTCCCAATTTGCGTCGGCCAACTGGTAGGGCGCGTACTGCACGAAAATGGAAACGATATGTTTGCCTTCAGGTGCGATGGTGGCGTCGACGCTGGTCGGCATGGTGAGTTCGAGCACCGGCCGGCGGCTGGGAGCGCCGTATTTGGCGTCGTCGTATGCGCGTTCGATGTAGTCGAGCGTGGGTGAAATGTGCATCGTGCCATGGTGATGCGGGCCAACGCCTTGGCAGCGTGCGGCGGAAAAATTGGGCGGCTCGCTGAGTGCGAGGTTGATTTTCGCCGAAGCCGAGGAATAATCGATCCGGCTAACTTCTTCACGGAAATCGGCGGGTAGCTCTTCCGGCGGCAGGAAGCGTTCGAAGGTGAGGTGTGCGTCGACGCTCGAAGCCACCACCGCCGCTTCGAGAATGGAGTTGTCTTCCAAAGCAACGCCCACGACGCGGCCATTTTGCACCAGTATTTGCCGCACCGGCGCTTCGCGGCGAATCTCGACGCGCAAATCTTGGCAGGCGCGTTCCAGGGCGTCGGCCAAACCTCCCATGCCGCCTTGAACAAACCCCCACACGCCGCGCTCGCCGCCGGCTTGGCCCATCACGTGGTGCAACAACACATAGGCGGTGCCGGGCGAGGAAATAGAGGCGAAGGCGCCGATGATGGCGTCGGTGGCGAGCGTGGCTCGTAACACTTCCGATTCGAACCAGCGCTCCAGAATCGGCCGCGCGGCGCCGGAGAGGAGTTCCAAGGCGGCAGTTTGATCGGCGCCCAAATCGGCGAAGGCGCGGTACAACTCCCAGAGTTTGCCGGTATCTCGCAGACGTTTGGCGAAGCCGATTTTGCGACGCCCCTTGGGCAGCGGCAGCGGGTCGGGCGCTGCTTTATTGAGCACCGGCTCCAAGACTTCCGCCACGCGTTCCAGCAGCGTTTCGTAACGCGGATAGGCTTCGGCGTCGCGATGGCTGAACTTGGCGATTTCGTTGCGCGTTTGCCGGCGGTCGGGTCCCATGGTGAGGCTGCGTCCGTCGAGTAGCGGCGTAAAAGAAGAGGGCGTGCGGGGCAGCACCTTGAAGCCGTATTGCTTGAGCCGCAACTCTCGCGTGATTTCCGGCAACAGCAGGCTGACCACATAAGCCGCCGTGGACACTTTGTAACCCGGCCAGATTCCCTCCGTCGTCGCGCAGCCGCCCAGCACATGCCGCCGCTCCAACACGCAAACCGATTTCCCCGCCTTGGCCAGGTAGGCGGCGGTGGTCAGACCGTTGTGTCCGCCGCCGATGATGATGCAATCGTATCGCTTGGTATTGCTCATGAGTTTCGCCGTTGCTGTGTTAAACCGCTCGCGGTTGAAAATGGCGCCTTTTTCGTTTAACGGCGAGCCGAAGGCGGCTGCGTTTTATACCCCTGCGTTCGGACAAGCAGAAAAACGCAGCCGCCTTCGGCTCGCCGTTAAACGAGCTATTGTCAGCCGTGTGAAGTATGTTCCGCTTTCGCCCGCCGGAACTCTCGCTACTCAGTATACCGCCCTCGGCAAGGAGTATCGTCGGCGCGATCACACGGCGACGGGTTGCTGAATTCGGAAAAACGCCGCAGAATAGTCGGCTTCGACCATCGCCCCCTGAAACCTTCATTCAAAATGACCTCATGACCCCCGCCTCCCCAAAACGCCTGTTGTTTGTCTGCGTGGAAAATTCGAATCGAAGCCAAATGGCGCAGGCTTTCGCTAAACTGGACGGCGGCGAGCAGGTTGAAGCGTATAGCGCCGGTTCACGGCCATCGGGGCGCATCAATCCGCGCGCCGTCGCGGCCATGCAAGAGTTGGGGTACGACCTCACGACGCACCAATCGTTGGGAATCGAGGCCGTTCCTCCTGGCGAATTCGACGCGGTTATCTCGATGGGCTGTGGCGACGCTTGCCCTCAAATTCCCGCCAAACGCCGTGAAGACTGGCCCATTCCCGATCCTCGCGTCATGGACGCCGAACAGTTTCGCCAAGTGCGCGACCTCATTCGCGCCAACGTCAACACGCTGCTGGGTGAACTCTAACGGCTGCAGGGCTTGCACCGACATTGCCGGTTATTCCGCTTGGCGCGATAGCGCCGGTCGCGCCAGTTATGCATAGCGCGGCTGCGGCTTTGCCTGTGCAATCGCGCCAATCTTCATATTTTACTGGTGCGGCGGTAGTCGATTTACCCAACATCCGAGTTATTTCGGTTGCGAGGGTGTGTCTTGTCGTCTGCCTTGTCCTGAATGAACTACTTACATCGAGCGTCCCTATGAAAACAAAGAGCCTCGCGGCGGCCTTCGTGATTTTGGCCGTCCTAGGATCGAGCGTCTTCGCCCAAACGCTATCGCCCGACGCGCCTTACCAAGCGCTCTTGCATCGGCTGGACCAACAAGAATGCCGGATTCAAGAGTTGGAGTCTACCCGCCGGCTTCCCAGCACCGACCAACCCGACGCCTCGGGCGGCCGTTATTTTTCGGCGGGCCACGAAACACCCTCGCTCACCGCCGATGAACGGCTGCGGCAAATTGAAACGGGGCTGGATGAACAAGCCGGCGCCCTGAACGACCTGCAAAAGAGCCTCAAGGGTTTTATTAAGCCCGGTCATGGAGACATGACCATGAAAATATTCGGGCGAATCGACGTCGACGCCTGGGGCTTTCCCGGCGATTCGCCCGGCGCCAACGCCTTCGAAACGGGCGACGTCAACAACGATCCTCAAAACACCTTTCAATTCCGGCGCATGCGGCTGGGCGCCTCCGGCGACCTTACGTCGAACATGCTCTATAAAGTCTCCTTTGAATTTGCCGGCGGCAACAAAACAGAGTTTCGCGACGCCTACCTGGGCTGGAAAGATCTGCCGCTGTTGCGAACGCTCTTGATCGGCAACCAGAAGCGACCCTACGGGCTGGACCACATGAACAGCAGCCGTTTTAACGTATTCATGGAACGGCCCTATGTTATTGAATCGATCAACCAAGATTCGCGGCGTTTGGGAATTGCGTCTTACGGCGTGTCGGAAGACTTGGTTCACAACTGGCGTTTCGGCGTTTACAACATGCGTCTGATTCAAGACGAAGGAAAATACAGGGGCGATAGCCCGCAGATTGAAGTCGCTGGTCGATATGCCAGCACGATCTGGTATGACGAATCGTCCGATGGCCGGGGTTACGCCCATCTGGCGATCGCCGGCACCGTGGCGCACCCCGACGGAAGCGCCGGTTCGGGTGTTTCGGGCACGGGGCCGTTCGCCAATGAAGCCCGTTTTCGTCATCGCCCTGAAGCCCGCTCCGCCAGCCGTTGGATCGACACCGGCATCATCAATGGTGCGAGTTACTACGAACTGCTGGCTTCCGAAGCCGTGTTGAACGTGGGCCGCATGCAGATCGTCGGCGAATGGCAAAACCTGTTTTTGCAACGCGACAACGGAACCGGCGACGACCTATTCTTCACCGGCGGTTACGCCTACGTCTCGTACTTCCTGACCGGCGAGCACATGCCCTGGAACCGCAAAACCGGCACGCTGGGCCGCATCGTTCCGTTTGAAAACTTTTTCCTGGTCGACCGCAGCGGCGGGGGCGTGGGCCGGGGAATCGGCGCCTGGCAAGTCGCGGCTCGTTATTCCTACGCTGATTTTACCGACAATGACATCTTCGGCGGCGTGGGCGAAAGCCTCACCGTGGGCCTGAACTGGTATTGGACGCCCTACTCCCGCATGCAGTTCAACTACATTCACGGCATGGTGCGGGAGCGGCTGACGTCGACCGGGCCTAACACGCAGGCCGTTGTTCGCGGCGATTACGATATCGTGGGCGTACGATTCCGCGTCGACTACTAATACCTTCTAACACAACTTGGTAGGTCAGCATCAAACTCCGTGTTTGAAACGCCAAACAGAGGTTATGTTAGGAGCTCTAAGGCTAATTGTCTCAAAAGGATAATTCGACGCACTGAAGAGAGCAGAAGCCCGGCTTTTTCGAAAAGCCGGGCTTCTTGAACCGGGTTTCGAGACAAAACCTAATAATTTGATATACAGGACTTACAAAAATATGAAAAACTACTTTCTCATCGTCGCGGTCGTGCTCGCATTTTGGCCCGCGGCGCGGAGCAACGCCGGCGACTGCTGTCACCAACCCATTGTTTGCCCCCAGTGCAAGACGCACTGCAAGCTTTCCATTGAACAGGTGAAGGAAAAGAAGCATCGCTACGAAGTGGAATGCGTCGCGATTTGCATTCCCAAGGTGCGTTTCCCCTGGCGGAAATGCGAGCCGCCCAAGTGCGCCAAGACGAAAATGATTCACGTCCTGAAAAAAATCTCCTACACGTGTGACAAATGCGCGTACATTTGGACCCCCGTTTGTGGTGAATGCGACGATTGCCGTTCTGCTCAATCAACTTTGTCGCCGAGTGCTGCCTCCGCCAAACTCTCTATTCCCCTGGGCGCCGGCGCGTTTGCGCCAAGCAAGCCGAGTTTGCCTGTGGCGCCGGCGCCTTCCAGCGTTCACCGCGCGCCGAAACTACCTCCGCGAACCAAGGCCCAGCCGAACGCCGATGCGAGCCAAGTGGGTATTTCATTGTTTGTTCCGCGAATTCGTTGAATTCGAGTTGCCGATTACTTTCGTAAAGAGACAACGATGACGACAAGCTTGGTTGAGAATCCGAGAGGGGGCTACCGGTTTTTAGCGGGTATCGAACCGTATTCCTCGGGCGTCGTGGCGGAGCCGGGGTGGGAGATTGTCCATGTCGGTTTGGCGAGTCCGCTTCCGTGGCGCGAAGGGCTGGCCTGTGTTCGGCGGCATCTTGAGGGGAGCGGTCGAGAACGGCATGCACTCTGTGGGGTCGAACTGCGTTGCCCAGAGCCGTTTTCGATGGACGGTTTTATCGCCTTCAACAAACAGTACCGAGCCGTACTTGAAGATTGGGACATGCTCGTCGCGGGCGCCAACCCGATTGCCCGCACCAATGTTTCGCCGGTGGTGGAAGCGCCCGGTGAATCGGTCGTGTGTGGATTTTCGCACACCGAGCCGAGCAACCTCCAACGGCGCACGTTTATCGTGGCGGGCGGCGGCGAGCTTCGAGGAAGCCTGGACGAAAAGAACATCGTCCGCGCGGGTGAAACGAGCGACGACGCCATCATGGAAAAAGCTCACTGCGTCGTGGCAATCATGCGCGAGCGGTTGGCGGCGCTTGGCGAGAACGACCTGCTATCGCAACTGGGTGTCTACACGCGGCACAACCCCGCAAAGGCGCTGGCCGAAGCCATTATTCCTGGTCTTCCGGTGGCGGCGCGGCTGGGCGTCCGCTGGTGTTACGCTCGTCCGCCGGTTCAAGAAATTGAATTCGAAATGGATATGCGCGGCGTCGTCCGAGATATTGTGCTCGATTTGTCCTAATCGCCCGCGCGAAGCCGCCGTGCTATACCGTTCACGGTTGAAAACGGCGAGTTTTTCGTTTAACGGCAAGCCGAAGGCGACTGCGTTTTTCCGGCTTGCCCAAACGGTTTGGCTCAAAACGCAGTCGCCTTCGGCTTGCCGTTAAACGAGCCATTTCTCGCGGTGTGAAGTATACTCCCGAGAGAAACCGGAGCGCAAAAGAGAAACCCGGCTTCAGTCGGAAGCCGGGTTTCAGCGGCACGGTCAGCATTTCACCTCAATGTGTTTTGCCTTGGCTTCTTCACTCTTGGGGATGCTGACTTTGAGCACGCCGTTCTCGACCTTCGCCTCGATTTTCGATTCGTCGATGGTCGAGGGCAACGGCAGCACTCGCCTGAACTCACCGTGTCGACGTTCGACGCAGTGATACGTTTTGCCTGTTTCCTCTTTCTCTTCTTCGCGCCGTCCTGAAATCCAGAGGGCGCCGTCTTTCATTTCGACGTCAACCTCTTCGGGCTTCAAACCCGGCAAGTCGACCGTCACTTCAAAACAACTCTCCGTTTCCGCAACATCCGTTGTGGGGACGAAATTCGAGAAAGCTTCGAATCGCTCTCCATCGTGGTTCAAGAACCGATCCCAGAGAGCTTCCATATCGTCGCTAAATCGCTCCATGGGCAGGAGCCGACCAGCGCCAGGAACCAACGAGTGCTTTCTCCACGGGGCCAAGGAACCAAACATCATCCACCTCCTTCGAGACCACATCTCGATATGAATGTTTTGGTCGGCAACCGCCGCTACCACAGCCGGCCAGCCGCCGACCACTTTTCTTTTTTCTTTCTCCCTTACTACTTGTTCTACGAAATCAAGATCATCATGGTTCAAAAAAAATTCCCGCCGCCGGCGAACAAAACGGCGGGAAATTGCGACAGCAATCTATCCCACGGCGAATAGCCGAGATACGGTTACGAAACCGGGAAACGCGGAGGTCGGTCGAGTAGAGGAGGAGCGTCAATGACGCCCCTCCCCCCTCATCAAACCGGACGTGCGGATTTC
>JAJRWU010000287.1 GCA_024276655.1 Planctomycetota bacterium | reverse complement strand
TAGGTTTGCGCGGTGTTTGCGCGCGGCTGTTGTTTGTTATTGGGGGAGTCTGGCTTGGATCGTACTCGCGTCTGTTTTTTGCTGCTGGTATGTGTGGCGCTCGCAGGCGGCGGATGTAGCCGCTCGCGCTACCGCCTGCGCGCCGACCGCCAAGCCTATTCCATTCTGGAGGAGAAGTCTGCGGCGGCCATTTGGGCGCCTCCCTTGGGTTTTTCCGCCACACCCGATCCTCGCTCCCGATTCTTCGACCCCACGCCGCCCGACGACCCCGCGTTGCCAATTCCCGCGCCGCGACTGTATGCGTATCAACTTCCGGAACTCTCAAAGCCGAGTAAAAGTGCGTCCCCGCCGGAAGAACTTGAACTGATTCCGCCGGGCAAGGTCGATTTAAGCGGAATCTCGACTGCCGCGTCAGCCACCGTTGCCAGCCACTCGCCCACCGGCGATGTTCAGCCGGCAACGTTTCTGGCGCCGTTGGCGGAGCCGTTGGTCCCGCCGCCGCCAGCGCCCCACGCGGCGCCGCTCTCCAAAGAGGAGCAAAAAGAACTGGAAGAGCCGGAAAACCCAATCAACGGCGGTCTGCGCATCGCGCCGGTTCCATCAGACGTATGGGACTCCCTGCCGCTGCAATGCCTGAAGAGAATGTTTGAGTTTGAATCGGTCCGGAGTGAATATGAACGTACGCATTCGGCGCCGCCCGCGGCGTCACAACGCGATTCCTCGCAACGGCTGACCATCGAACACATTATCGAATTGGCGCAAATCAATAGCCGCGAGTATCAAACACAAAAGGAAACGCTGTACAGAACAGCCCTCCGATTAACGCTGCAACGGTACGACTACCAGTTGAAATTCTCCCGCGCCGGCAACAGTTCCGCCACTGATTTCCTGCATCGCCGCGACGCGGGCCTGACGGTCAATACCTTGAACCAGCCGACGCGATTCAGCGGTGAGCAAGTGTTGGCCACCGGCGGTGATTTACTAGCGCGTTTCGCCAACGATGTCGTGCTGACCTTCAACGGCCCCAACGGTTTTGCGGCGGACGTTGGCTCCGACTTGCTGCTGAACTTTTCCCAAAGCGTCTTCCAGCGAGATATCATTTTCGAACGGCTGACCCAAGCCGAACGCAACGTCGTGTATTCCTCGCGCACCTACGCTCGTTTCCGCAAGGTGCTGTTTCGAGACTTGGCCTCCCAGTATTACGACTTGCTGTTGACGTATCGCAGTATTGAAATCAACTCCCAAGATTATTTCAGCAACCTGCGCGCCTTCTTGCAGGGCGAAGCCGAATATCGGGCGGGCCGGGTTCCGCGTTTTCAAGTCGATCAGTTTGAACAAAACGCGCTGCGCAGCCGCAGCAATTTGATTCGCAGTTGTAATACCCTGGAAGCCGCGCTCGACCGCCTGAAAATTCGCATCGGCCTGCCGACCGAAATGCCGCTCAACCTGGCGTTGGGCGAACTGGAGAAGTTGACTCGCAACGACGAAGCCACCGTTTCGATGGAGTTGGTCAGACGCTCGCGGAGAAATCTTCAATCGGAAATGGCCTCGCCGACGCCCGACCAAGGCGTGGTGGTTAACGGCGCAAGCGATCTGGCCCGCAGAATGAGTAATTTGGCCAAGCTTCGCTCGAATTTAGGGCGGACGGCCAGCGGCGATGCATCGCTGGCGCGTTTCCAGCGGCGTTTTGCCGTGGAGGAATCTCGTTTGAGCGTGCAGTTCAGCCGCGCCGCCCTGGAGCAAGAGAAAAGCACCCAGCCGCCCGACCCGATCAGTTTGTTCCAGCGCACGTCCGATCTGGCCGATCGGCTACTGAATTACGTCGACCGCCAAATCAGTCGACTGAAAGAATCCAAGCACGACGAATCGTCGTTGGACGAACTCCACACCACTTACCAAGAATTGCGGCGGCGGCAGGCAAAAGTTGAAGAAGCGTTAGATCGCCTCAATGCCCAGCAGTTGTTGAAGGAGATTCCCAACCTCTTGAAAAACGGCGAGGCGTTTCTCCAACGGGCCGAACAACTCGCCGCCGATGCGGCCGCGCCAACCCTGGCCGACGACGGAAAAGGCGACAACAACTTTTCCGTTGTGTTGGAGGAAGTGCAGCGTTTGCTGACGCTGAGCAGCGAAACCCTGACCGCCGGCGGCGAAGGATTGCTGCCTCTTGAGCTAGACGTCGATGAAGCCATGCTCACCGGGCTCACGCTCCGGTTCGACCTCGCCAACCAGCGCGGCGCGCTGGCCGATGTGTGGCGGCAAATCAAACTCCGAGGCGACGACCTACGCTCTGTATTAAACTTAAGCGTCTCGCAAACGGTGCGAACGCGAAGCGACGTCAACCGCGTGTTTGACTTTACCTTCGATGAAAGCCAGACCCGGCTGCGAATGGCGCTCGACACGCCTTTCAATCGCCGGGCGCAACGCAATTCGTTTCGGGAATCGCTGCTCGACTACCAGGCGTCGTTGCGCCGGCTGATAACCGCCGAAGACAACATCAAACTCGCGCTGCGCGACGATCTGCGCAACTTGCCGCTCGACCGGGAACTGTATCAAATTGCGGTGGCCAGCGCGGCGTTGGCGTTTGAACGGGTTGTCAGCACCCGGCTCCAACTGCAACTCGGGGCGAGAAATGTTGCCGCTCGCGACTTCCTGGAAGCCCAAACCGCCTATACCGCCGCGCTCAGCGCTGTCGCCCGAGAGCATATCCGGTTCCTAAAAGATCGCATCCAACTGTTCCTCGACTTGGAGTTGCTCGAAGTCGGCCAAGATGGATTCTGGGAAGCGCTCAACGATGAGCAGTACAAACCCCAGCCCAACTACGACTTCCCCGCAACTTCTCCGCTCCCCTATGGACAGTTGCCGCCGGGAGTCAGGTACTCGCCGAGCATCCATCGGATGATGCACATTCCGCCCGGCTCCGCCGATTCCGCGGGCTCCAACTGAACGGCGCCTCGTTTACAGTTCTTCGAGTTCGGTCGGTTGGGGTGCGGGTGGTCTATACAGTCCCGTCGATCGGTATAACCGTCACGCCGGCATCATCGTTGCATCTGGAGTGCGCCGAGGAGGTAAAGAGGCGCCTTGCAATCGCCGATTCCGAATAAGTCATGTTGTGTCATGTCTGCGGTCGGAGCGATGTTTATGAACGGATTCAATAACGGCCGGACGCTGATTTTGTTGTTGTTCACATGTTTCTTGACGAAAACAGACACCGATAACTGCTTTGCACAGGAGACGTTCAACCCAGATTGTCTTTTGTGCCGCACGAACCTGACCGGCGACTGGCTAGGCCGCCGGCCCGGTCTGGCGACTAACGGGGTGACGTTTCAAGGCGATGTAACGCAGTACTATCAAGGCGTATCCGGCGGTGGTCTTGAGCAGCGTTTCAAGTACGGCGGACACGCCGATTATGTCATCAATATAGATCTCGAGAAGCAGGGCGCCTGGAAAGGCTTGTTTCTTAAGCTGCGCGGTGAATCTCAGTTGGGTGAGTTTGTCAACCGAGATACCGGGGCCATATTGGCGGCGAACACTCAAGGTCTGATGCCAACGATTGGAGAGCAAGACACGGCGTTAACGAATTTTCTGGTCACGCAATTCGTGTCGGAGGGCGTGGCGGTGTTCGCTGGAAAAATGGACGCCTTCGACGGCGACAAGAACGCGTTTGCTCACGGTCGGGGTAAGGATCAGTTCATGAACGTCGGCTTGGTTGCGAACCCTATTGGTTTCCGCACGATTCCATATTCGACGTATGGTGCTGGCATCATGCTGCTCGACGGCCTGGAGCCGATCTTCTCGCTGATCGCTATGGATTCGGTCGACCATGCGACCAAGGGCCCCACGAATTTATTCGGCGAAGGCGTGACCTTGGTCAGCGAACTCCGGTTGCCGACGTCGTTCTTCGATCTGCCGGGACACCAACTGTTTGGCGGCACCTGGAGCAGTCGCGATGTTCCCGATCTGAGCCGCTTGCTTGTGCCGCCGGGAACGCCGCTCCCCACCACGGCCGATTCGTGGTCGCTGTATGGGAATTTCGATCAATACGTGGTCACTGATCCAAACGACAAATCTCGCGGCTGGGGCGTTTTTGGAAGAGCCGCCATCGCGGACAACAGCGGCAATCCTCTGTCATCGTTTCTGAGCTTTGGCATTGGCGGAAACAGCCCGCTAGCGGGTCGGGAGGGCGATACGTTTGGGGTCGGCTGGTACCGCACTGAATCGAGCGACGCACTCCCGGGCGTTGTGTTCGGCAATCACGGCAGCGGCGTTGAATTGTACTACAACGTTGCCGTCACGCCGTGGCTACACATCACGCCCGACCTTCAATTCATCAATCCCGCCCGCAGTGGCGTCGACGCCGCGACCGTGGTCGGGGTGCGAGCAAAAATGGACTTGTAAGGCGAGCGGCGGATAAGAATTTACCAAAGGTATTTTTCTTGATCGCCAAAAAGCCCGGCATTTTGAAAAGTTCGGGCTTTTAATTCGGCCTGTAAATTCAGAACGATTCCTTCGCGGGCCTGTTCGGCGTCAAGGGAAATTCGCGGGCGCCGGGCGCTTCGACAATCGGCCAACTGGCGCGCGAGGCGTCTTGTTGGGGGCCAATCCGATCGACCGGTATCTGCTTGAAACCCAAGGCGAACGCTGGCGAATTGGGTTTCAGGCGGTAGTCGCCGTGTTCGGCGTCGACGAACAGAGGGTCGGCCACGCGGGAGTGTTGGTCCATGCCGAGCGCCCGCCACGACGCCCATTCACTCAAGGTTTCCGTTTCGACGAGCAAAATGTCGTCTACAAAGAGCGCGCCTTTTTCATCGGGGAAGTCCACGCGAAGACGAAACGTTTTCATCTTCTCATGCCAGCCTTTTTCACCACGCGCCGGTATTTTGAAAACGAACTCCGATGCTTCCCATTCCGGACCGGCGGTGACATCTTGCGGCCGGCTGGCCCAAAAATAGTCACCCGCGACGTACGACTGAAGCATCAGCTTAGCTTTGGCGCCGGGCCGAGAGGCTTTGAATTTCGCCGAGATTTTATAGGCGCGGCCGAGCGGCAATTCCAGTTGTTCGCTGACCACGATCGGGTAGTTATCGCGAGGCTTTTCCTTGATGAAATCGGCATCGATGCGCAATGCGCGGCGTCCGGTGGCGACGCCCGTTTGAACCGCCTGAGCGCGTGAATTTTTCGAGGGCCGAATTTGCCATCGCCAACTTTTTGGGAGTTCGCCGGGCGGGCCAGTTTCAAAACCGGGGTTCGGCGCCAAGTTTTTGGAGAGCGGCTTGCCCGCTTTCGCATAACCGGTGCGTATGGGCTGGCCGTAGCTCCAGAGCAGGTTGTAATCGAAGGCGTTGTGGGTGAAGGAGAAGTTGCGCAAGCTGACATACTTCGCGTCGGCGTTGTGGTGGCAGATGATATTGCGCAGGAACGAGTTGCCGCTCATGATCGTGCCGTCGGGCAATACGGCGTCGCGGGGGTGAAGGCCCATGTTTCTCATTTTTTTCCATGCCGGTCGGCCCGCCACCGATTCGTATCCTTTGATCATGCTGGGCAGATGATTGCGCCAGTTGCGATGCTCTCCCGTCCAGCCGCTGAGTTCGATTTGCTGGAGTTTGCCGTCGAGAAAGATATTGTTTTCGATGCGGTTATCGCGGCCGTTGTGGAGGTGGATCAGGCCGCGAACAGTGCGCGCGACAATGTTTCCGATCACGTCGACGCCGCCGGTGTTGTCGTCCAGATACACGCCCCAGGCGAAGTGCGGCGAAACCCAATGGCCGTTCTCGAAACCGTAACCGAGAATGTCGTGAAAGTAGTTGTAGCGAACCACGGAGCCGCGCGAGCCCAGCCAATCGCGTCCGCCGGTGTAGATGGCGCCGGTGTCGGAGGTTTCAAGGTTCACATGCCGAATGTGGTTGTATTCGATCAGCAAATGGTTGCCGTTGAACAAGATGCCGAACCGCGGGCAATCGTGGATCAAATTGTGCGAAGCTCGGTTGCCCACGCCGCGTATGTCAACGCCGACGCCCTGTTTGTAGAAAACGCCGGTGTGATGGATGTAGTTGTTATCGGCCGTGTTTCTGGCTGGTGTTAACGTGGGGCGGTCGCCGCCGCTGAGGCTGATCGCATGACGGCCGACTTCGTAAATATCGCAGCCGATAACGCGGTTCCGCGCGCCCCGGTTGATCACCACGCCCGAACCGCCGTAATCGCCCACGTTGCGAATAGTGCAGGCCACAATACGGCAATTGTTCGTCTGGTTGAGAACAATCGCATTACCTTCGGCGCATTCGAAGGTGAAGCCGCGAAAAGTGAGGTGCTCCGTATCGGGCGCCAGTTCCAGAATCGTACGCGTGGTCGGCGCGATGACGGTTTTGCCTTCGAGCGGCGCCGGCGGCCAGAAATAGAGCGTTGCGGTTTGTTGGTCCAGATACCATTCGCCGGGGGCGTCTAACTCTTCCAAGGCGTTGTAAAAATAATAGCGGTCGCCGGGGCGAATAGGATACGAAGCGTTTTGTGCGAGTACGACTTTCCGCGTGGCCGGGTCTATCGATTTGATCTGGCAGATGTTGTTCCACCAGTTGTACCGCGCGAAGACGAAAACCCGCACATCGAGCGGCTTGCGCCAACGCCGTGCGTCTTGCTGTTTGAAAGTGAAGGAGTGCTTGTCTTCGCCGGGAATATCCTTGTACATGGGCGTGTATTCGCCGTCTGCATACGCCCAGCCGCCGCCGTAAGGGTTTTTAGGATCGAAATTCGGATAACGCGCTATGTGTTGGCGGCGTCCGGCAAAGAACAGTTGGCTGAACGCAATGTCTTTGAAACCTTGCGAGGCGACGTTGGCCTGAAGAATTTTTCCCTGGTAGGGAGTGAAGCCGCGAATCGGGCGTCCGCCAATCAGGCTGACCGTTTCATCGCCGTAGGCCTGCCACACAACCGGCGCCTCCGCCGTGCCGCTATCTTGCTTGTCGAATTGCAGTCCTTGCGGCAGGGAATACACGCCGCGGCGCACAAACACCGAGACCGGTTCGGAGAGTTTCCCCGACTTTTTGCGTAGGCGGATTTCATCGCGCGCACGCTCCAATGTGGCGAAGGGGTGTTGCTTGCCGCCATCGTTGGCGTCGTTGCCACTGACCGAAACAAACAGTTCGTAGGCGTTGGCCGAACAGGCAATGAACGCCGCCACGGCAAATACGAAAACAAATGTCGTGACGCGCAGATACTTACCAGGCACTGGAGTTTATCCTTTCGCTTCCCACTTTGATGGCTTGCCGTTCAACGAGTCTTTGCTAACCGCCGATTTGATACATCGGCCGCTGGGGCGGAACGAAGTCGTCGGAATCGATGCCATGGCCCGGCTTTTTAGCCGCCACGCACTCCCGCACCATTTCGGCCAACGCGTGGTCGTCGGCGCCGCTGCGCAACAGTTGGCGGATATCCCATTCCTCGCCGGAGAAAAGGCAGTTTCGGATTTGGCCTTCGGCGGTCACGCGCAGCCGATTGCAACTTCCACAAAACGGCGCCGATACAGGATTGATAAAACCGATGCGGCCCACGCCATCGGCAAAAGCGAAGTCGACCGCCGGTTGGCTGGGGTCGGTCCGCTTGACGGCAACCAGTTTTCCGAAGACGTCTTCCAGTTCACGGCGAATCGTTTCGCCGGTGAGCACCTGGCTGTTATCCCAATTGCCGTCTGCGTCGAGCGGCATGAATTCGATGAACCGCAGTTCCAAGCCCTGCTCGCGGGCGAAGGCGCCCAGCGGCGCGATTTCGCCTTCGGTGATGCCGCGAATCGCCACCGCGTTGAGACGCACCTTTTCAAAACCCACACGCCGCGCTTCGGCAATGCCCGCCAAAACGCGGTCGAGACCGTCGCGGCGGGCGATCTTGCGAAATGTTTCCGCTTGCAAGCCGTCAAGGCTGATGTTGACGCGTTGCAACCCGGCGGCTTTTAACGCCGCCGCTTGCTCCGCCAACAACAGGCCGTTGGTCGTTAAGGCAATATCCTGGATGCCCTCAATTTCGCGAAGCTGTTTGACCAAACGCGGCAAATCGGAACGCACCAGCGGTTCGCCGCCGGTCAGCCGCAATTTCGTGACGCCCATTCTCGCCACGACCCGCGCCAGGCGAACGAACTCCTCGAAATCAAGAATCTCACTGCGCGGCTTGAACTGCACGTTTTCAGCCGGCATGCAGTAAAAGCAGCGGATGTTGCAGCGGTCGGTCACGCTGATTCGCATGTTGGTATGCACGCGGCCTAGTGCGTCTACCAACGGGGCGTCGTCATTCATGGTTTGGCCTCCGTTTCGGACGCCATCCCAGGATGCACCCATTGGCTGGTTCCGTCCGACCAATTTTCTTGTTTCCAGATCGGCGCGACCTGTTTGAGTCGGTCGATGATCCACTGGCTGGCTTCGTAGGCATCGCGGCGGTGGGGCGTGCTGACCGCAATCGCGACGCTCGCCTCCCCCAATTCCA
Organism: Planctomycetota bacterium; assembly: GCA_024276655.1. Lineage (GTDB taxonomy): Bacteria > Planctomycetota > Planctomycetia > Pirellulales > Pirellulaceae > SZUA-33. The sequence continues at coordinate 18,546 of JAJRWU010000287.1, read as the reverse complement.
AGCGGCCCAAACGATGGACAATCGAACAGCCGATCACCGGCCATTTCTCGCGAGCCTCCGCTTCCAGCTCCTCCAGTTTTTTCACCGCCATTTCCGGATAGCACTGGTAGTCGAGCGAATCGGTTTGCCGCTTCTGCGTGAATTCGCGCGTGGTTCCGAGAAAGAACACCACGGCGCCGGCGCCATGATCATAAACGCTGCTGAGCACGGCGTTGGCGTCGATCGGATTATTAGTCAACTCAATCATGGTTCTACAGGCCGGTGGTTTGCGCCGTTGGAGTTCATGCTTTAGCATGTTTCCTTATTAAAGCACGCTCAAGCGTACACTCCAACGGCGCGTGCCGAAGAAAAAACACGCTCAAGCAAAAATTGGAAGGCGTGTTAATCTTCGAGGCCCAGGTACTCCGCGGGAACGTCTCGCAGGACTTCTTCCGTACTCGTGACGCCCCGAGCGACTTTCAGCAATGCGGCGCGGCGAAACTCCACCATGCCGGCGCGAATTGCCGCTTGTTCGATCTCGCGATAAGGCCGCGCCTCTGAAACCAGTCGGCGAACCTCCTGGTTGAAAGTCATGATTTCAAACACGCCGGTGCGAAAAGAATAACCCTCATTCAGACAGTCTGGGCAGCCGTTGGGGCCGCAAATGACTTTGCCGGCATCTTCTTCGAGCAAGTCTTGGATCTCGGCGAAGGTTTGCGGCGAGGCGCTCATGTCGTATGACGTGCGGCAGTTCGGACACAAGCCGCGCAACAACCGTTGGGCGATCACACCCACCAGACAACTCGAAAGAAAGAAAGGATGAACCCCCAACGAAAGCATGCTCTGAATGGCGCCGGCCGCCACCGGTGCGTGCAGCGTGGCCAACACCAAATGCCCGCTATTGGCGGCGCGAACCGCCGTGGCGGCTGTTTCGGAGTCTCGAATTTCGCCAATCATGATCACGTCGGGCGACTGGCGCAACACATTCCGTAGCAACTCGGGGAAATCATTCCCGATTTTGGGCATAATTTGCGACTGCCGAACACCCGCCAGATCGTACTCGATCGGGTCTTCCAAGGTGTTGATTTTTTTGAGGCCATCGTTGAGATAGTCCAAGCAGGCGTAGAGCGTGGTCGTTTTTCCGGTGCCGGTGGGGCCCGTTACGAGAATAAGCCCGCTGGGGTTGGACAGAATCGACTTCAGCTTGAGCGCGTTTTTGGGCTCCATGCCCAGTTCGCTGAGATCGCGCAGGCCGACTTCGTGGTCGAAAATCCGCAGGGTTAGATCTTCGCCGTACAGTGTGGGAATCGAATTTGCACGCAGATCGAGTTTGGGTTCGTCCTCTTCGACGTGAATCCAGCGGCCGTCTTGCGGACGGCGTTGGTCGGCGATATCCATTCCGGCGGTGGCCTTGATATGGCCGATAAGCCGGCGGCCTTGTTCGGCCGAGACCACCGCAATTTTCTTAATTTGCCCCAGCCAGCGAACAGAGATCACCAGCGAGAATTCATCGCTGAGAAAGAAGAGGTCGCTGGCTTGGAGCGATTTCGCATGCTGCACCAATGCATCGACGGCGTTTTCAGCCTCCATTCCCGCAAGCATGGCGGGGTCGAAATCTTGGTTGGCCGCTTGGCCTGAAACGCCACTACTCGCAGCATCGCCTGTCGCACTCATAATTCGTGACTCTCCATCAGTTGCGCTGCGTCTTGTTCCGTGCTCGCAACATGAAACAAGCGATGCATGCCCAGAACCTTCAAAACATTCATTGCCATTGGCGAAACCGAGTACAAAACCAAGCGTCCGCCCGCTTCCTCAAAATGCTCGTGCGTGCCGAGCAGCCAACTCACACCGCTGGAATCAAGATATTCCGAGTCGCTCATATCAAGCACGACGCGTTGCGAAAATGGCGACTCGCCCAGCAAGCCGTTGAACGGCTTAGAGATCGACCGAACCCCGTTTTGATTGATGGCGCCGGCTACTTTGATCCGCGCCGGACCATCATTTTCAGATTGCAAAGAGAGACGCATGGTTGTCCCCGAGGGTTTATTTCGACCCAAACCGCTTGATACCTCAAGCGGCTGGAAATGTGACATTCGCATCAGGTATGATGCAATGGTATGAATCCTTACCGTGCGGAGTGTATCAGTCTACCGAACCCCTAGATGAGGGGCAACTAACTGGACGGTCGGTAGGGAAGTTTTGTGAAATCTTGGGCGTTTCCTCACCTGTTATTTGGATGCTTCTGAAGTGTCTATGCTTCAGACGATCGTGAAAAGGGTTCCTATTGGCGGGCGGCAATTAAAAAAACCGTCTGGCCGTACAAAAAAGTTGACCGTCGCCGGCCGCGCCTCTAGGATAAGCCGACGCCCCAAATGGCGAGTTTTTCTCGCCATCTCTTTGCAAGACGCAGCAGCGGCGCCCTGGTGGAACCGATTTTACGCGGCCAACCTTCTAATCGCCCTGGCCCTTCTAATCGCCCTGGCGGTTTCCGGCTTTGCCGGTTGTGTCGAATGGCCGCTAAATTCTTGGCGCTGTTTTTTTGACCAAGGGCAATTCGTGAGCTACAGATATTGGGCCGCTTGCGCGAGCACGCTCTGGCAGCCCACGGTCGTTGTCTGAACTTGGAAGCACTATCGCGGCTTTCACCCCAATGGCGCGCATTTCGAGGCGCCGCCAGGGGAAGTCGCGGTCACGAGCATGGATTCACCCTTATGTTGCAAAGTTTCCCTCGCCGACGCCTCATCGCCCTGCTCCTCGTACTGGGGGCGGCGCTCCACTGCCCTTTGCTGCTGCGGGCGCAATCACGGGTCGTGATTCCCTCCAACGCCGTTGTTGACGAAAACGCCCTAAACGACGTTCTCGCCCAAGGCGCCCATCTGGAAGAAGGCCGCCGGTGGGGAGAAGCCCTTTCTCATTATGAACGGGCGGCCCGCGAGTTTCCGCAAGACAGCCAGGTTCAGGCCCGATTACGATCCGCCCGAACGCATTTCGATGTCTCGCGGCGGTACGCCGACCCTTCCTTCATCAACTCCCTGCACACGCTCAATGAACAGAAAGCGTACGATTTACTCGGCGAAGTGCTGGAGAAGGTGCATTACGGTTATGTTGAAACTCCCGACTGGAGCGAACTTCTGCAACATGGCGCCGAGCGGTTGGAAATCGCCTTGAACGACCCAGTGTTTCGCCGTACGAATCTGGCTGGCGCTTCGCCGCAAAATATTGACGCGTTTGGACGAAAAATTCGGTCCCTGGTTATGAGCCAGCCCGTTTCGAGTCGCCGGCAATCGCAAGATGCGGCCCGTCGAATCGCGATGGTCGGCCGACAGGAATTGGGGCTTTCCCCCACCGCCACACTCATGGAGTTCACCGCCGGCGCTACCGGCGCTCTTGATCCTTATTCGAGTTTTCTCACGCCCAATCAGTTGGAAGACCTGTTCTCCCAAATTGAAGGCGCGTTTGTGGGCTTGGGCGTCGAGATTCGCGCCGACGCCGGTTCGCTGTTGATCTCGCACGTGATTCCGGGCAGCCCGGCTGCGGAATCGGGCTTGCGCGAGGGCGACCGAATCACGAAGGTCAACAACCAAGTGGTTCACGATGTCACCGATAAAGCGGCCGAAATGCTCAAAGGACCTGAGAACACGACCGTCGACGTGACCGTACTCTCCACGAACGGCCAACAGCGCGTGGCGCGCGTGTTGCGAAAACGTATTGAGGTGCCGAGTGTGGAAAAGGCGGGCCTGATCGACGAAACCTACGGGATCGCCTATCTGCGATTACCCAGCTTCCAGAAGAACACCAGCCGCGATGTCGACGCCGCACTCTGGAGTTTGCATCGCCAGGGAATGCGCAGCCTGATCATCGACTTGCGAGGAAACCCCGGCGGCTTGCTCAAGGCGTCGGTTGATCTGGCTGACAAATTTATCTCCCAAGGACTGCTCGTCTCGACGCGCGGCCGCGCCGCCCGGGAAGACATTGATTACCGCGCCCATGAACTGGGCACGTGGCGGGTGCCGCTGGTCGTGCTTATTGATCGCGACAGCGCCAGCGCCAGCGAGATTTTCGCCGGCGCCATCCGCGACCACGCCCGTGGTTCGGTGGTTGGCGAGCGCAGTTACGGCAAGGGCTCGGTGCAGGGCATCTTTCAACTGGGCGTGGGCGAAACTGGCATTCGCCTGACCACCGCCAAGTTCTTTTCGCCCAAGGGCCACGCCATCAGCCGCCGGGGCGTTTTCCCCGATGTCACGGTGCGAAAAGTCGGCAAACCGGCGCCCGGCGGGTTGCTTTCCGAAGAAGACGAAGTTCTGCAAGCCGGAATGGAAGTGGCGCGCGGCGCCATTAGCCGCCGTTAAACTAAACCGGCGCGGGCAGGGTCATCAACAAACAAATCTTCCCCTAATTGTCCTTAGGTGAGCGGCAGATGAAAATTTACCTAATACAAGCACGAAGCGCAAGCGAGTGAATCAGCAAACGGTCATTCCCGCGTAGGCGGGAACCCAAAAAACTCACGGACTCCCGCTGCATGCGGGTAAGCGCCGCTCGCGAAATAATTGTCCGATTTTACTTGTACGATGGCCTTCCAATGCCGTCGTGCTTTCGCTCAAAGCAGGTCCTTACGCCTCCGCCACGAATTGCGAACGAAGCACGCCGATCGATTCGATCGAGGCTTCGATTTTGTCGCCCGGTTTGAGGAAGTCGCCTGTGGTGGCGCCCACGCCGGCGGGCGTTCCGGTCGAGATAAGATCGCCGGGTTCGAGTGTCACGATATTCGAAATGAATTCGACCACCGCCGCCACGGGAAAAATCTGTTGGGCGGTGGTGGCGTCTTGTTTCATTTTCCCGTTGACCTTCAACTGCATCTTCAACTTTTGTGGATCGGCTATGGAATCGGCCGCCACGATGCAAGGTCCACAGGGGCAGAAACTGTCGTGCCATTTTCCGTGCAGCCAATCGAAGAAGGCGTCTTTGGCGCGTTCTTTTCTTCCAGGATTGGGGCGAAACCTGCGGTTCGAGATGTCGTTGATCACGGTGTATCCGGCAACATAGCTCAGTGCGTCTGCTTCACGGACCGCCTTGGCGCGGCGTCCAATCACGATCACAAGTTCCAATTCCCAGTCGATGGCGTCGGGCGAAATGGCCGGTATGGTCACGTCGGCGCCGGGGTTGGTGAGCGTTGTCGTGGGCGGCTTCATGAACACGTAGGGAAAAGTCTCGGCCCTTTCCGCCGCCACGCCGCCGCCCTCCTCAATGTGCTTGGCGTAATTGCCCGCCAACAAAAAGAGCTTGTTAGGGCGGGGAATGGGCGTGAGCAGTTGGACGTCGTCAAGCGGTATTTGGGCATCGCCGGCAAGACGCGCGCGATGATCGATCGCCCAGGCGAAAAGTTTGCCGGCTTCGGCGGCTGCCGCGCCGTCGGGAGGAAGACAGTCGATTAAATCGCCGCTACTAGGCAGTGAGGTTTTTTCACCGGTGGCGTCGGTATATGCGTGGGCGACGGCGTCGACCGGCAGCACGGCGTCGTCGGTATAAAAGCCAACCTGCGCGGCGCCTTTCGATTCAAAACGGCAAATTCGCATGGCGGGTCATCCTCGAAGAAAGAAAAGGACGGGGCGGGGGTTTGTAACACACCGGAATCTACTCCCCCGCGGCGGGCCATGCAAGCTGGCGCGAGCCGCAGGAGAGCATCGAGCATATACAGTCCGGCTGCTATCTCGACGAAATCCGTCGCCCCGAAGACCGCCCTGGGAAAAAAACACCGCCCCAACCTACCAGACGCCTGCAAGAGGCTTTGACTCGTGATACAATAGACGCCTTGAATTCACGGCGGTTCACGCGCACCGCCTTTGACGAATCCTCTCCTTACGAATTCCCGCCCAACACCAGCCAGCCTCTGAACGAGCCTCCGCTCGAAACCAGGGTGCGGCCAACCTCTAGGAATCGAACCATGAAATTCTCCCACTGGATGTTTGTGTTTTTTCTTGCGGCGCCGGTAGTCGCCTCGGCACAAAACGAACTCCCCGGCAAAGGCCCCGCCGAAGCGCCGCTCAAAACGCTCCGCGATAAAGCCAGTTATGGCATCGGCCTCAACATTGCCGCTAGTCTGAAAAGCCAAGGGGCGGAAGTCGATCCACGGCTCCTCGTTCGCGGACTGCTCGATGCGCTCGAAGGCCGCAAGCCGTTGCTCACCAACGCCGAACTACGCATCGTGATGACCAATTACGGCGCCGAAATGGAAGCCAAACAGATTGCGGCCGCCAAGGCGGCCGGCGATAAAAACCGCCAAGCCGGCGTCGCCTTTCTGGAAGCCAACAAGAAAAAGCCTGGGGTGATCGTGCTACCCAGCGGTTTGCAATACAAGATTCTCAAACGCGGCACGGGCCGAACTCCCAAAGCATCCGACACCGTCACCACCCACTATCACGGAACGCTCATCGACGGCACCGTGTTCGATAGCTCCTACGAGCGCAAGCAACCGGCGAGCTTTCCCGTCAATGGCGTCATTCGCGGTTGGACGGAAGCCTTGCAACTGATGAAAGCCGGCGACAAGTGGCAACTTTTCATTCCCTCGGAATTGGCCTACGGCGCCAATCCTCGTCCCGGCGGACCGATTGCTCCGCACGCCGTGCTGATTTTCGACATTGAACTCTTGTCGGTTAAATAGAGACGCCGGTAAATAGAGGTGTAAGATGTTGAAGCGAAGTTCGTTGCGTTGCGGGGCGTTACTGGGCGGGGTGTTGCCGCCAGCGATATTCGCGTTGACGACGTTGCTCGCGATGTTGCTCGCGACGCCTTCATTCGCAGCGGCGCCGCCGGTTGTGGTGGTGGTCGGAAAAGACGCCCCGGAGCTGGAGCAATTCGCCGCCAGCGAACTTGCCGCGCAGTTCCGCCGACTGTTTGAGGTCGATGTTTCGATCGAAAACTCGTCTCGCACAATCGCTGCGCAAAAGTCTTCCGCCGTCGTTTACATTGGCCGCCCGGCGACGAATCCGGCCATCAAGGCGCTCACGCTCAAGCAGCAAGGCGTCGACATCTGGCCCCGACTATCCGACCAAGGTCTGGTTTTGCGGAGCATTGGAGTAGACGGCAAACCGGGTTTGATTGTGGGCGGCGGAAGTCCGAAAGCAACGCTATGGAGTGTTTACGAATTAGGCCGGCGGTTCGGGGTGCGTTACTTGCTGCGGGAAGATATCTACCCCGATGCGCCGCAAGCGTTTGATCTTTCGGGCATGGCCGTGGTGCAAGAGCCGGAATTGCGCACTCGCACCTGGCGGACCATTAACGATTTCGCCATCGGGGCGGAGTCTTGGCCGCTGGCCGATCATAAACGGCTGCTGGGCCAATTGGCCAAAATGAAGTTCAATCGGCTGATGTTGTCGATCTATCCTTGGCAGCCGTTTGTGCATTACGAAGTTCGCGGCGTCGCCAAACAAACGGGCATGCTTTGGTTCGGCGAGGAATACCCTATTCCGCGAGACGCGCCGGGCCGCACCGCATTGCGCGGCGTTGTTACGGGTGAAAGAGCGCTCTTCACCAACCCTGATTTTGCCGGCAAGAACACTTACGAAGAAATGACGCAGGCGGGCGTGGCGCACGCCAGCGGCATCATGGCTGAGGCGCAGCGGCTGGGAATGTCGGTGGGAATTTCTATTTCACCACTGGAATTCCCGCGTGAATTCGCCAAATTGCTAGGCGGAACGCAAGCACGCGGCATCAACGGCCTTGTGACCGCGCCCGGCGCCAAACAGAAATTTAACGATCCCCTTTTGAAGGAGATGGTCGCGGCCAAGATACGGGCCTACCTCCAGACGTATCCGCAGGTTGATTCGCTTTATCTCACGCTGCCAGAATTCCCCGATTGGGACGCCGACCTCGATCAGGCGTGGGCCGCCTTGACGCCGCGTCTGGGCGCCGGCGCCCCGCAACTGAGCACTCTGCTAAAGGCCGCCGCCGAACGGCGCCTCTTCGCCAACGGCCAGCGGGGCGTCAACTCCTTGAAGGGAAATGTTGTTGCGTTGGCGTTTTTGAACGAACTCTTCCAAGACTCCAGCCTTCTGGAACGCCCCGACGGCCGGCGCGTTGCCCTCATTCTGACCGCCATCGATCCCGAACTTTTTCCCTACCTGGATAAAATCCTGCCCGCCGACGCCGGCACGTTGCACTTTATCGATTACACGGCTCGCCGGGTCGCGGAAAACCAAGAATATTTATTGCGTGTTCCGGCCGACAAAGTGCGCAGCAGTCTGATTCTTACACTGGCCGACGACAACGTCGGCGTGCTCTCGCAAGCCACCACACGTCGTTTGGAATCGTTGGTCAAGGCGCTGCGCAAGAACAACTGGGAAGGTTTTTCCACACGCTATTGGATGCTCGCCGAACTCGACCCCGCCGTGCATTATCTGTCGCTCGCTTCGTGGGATGAACAAACCACCGCCCGCAGCGCTCACGACGACCTCTTCACCATCATTACCGGCAAACAGTCGATTTCCGACCGACTCTGGCGCGGCTTTGGGCAGATCGAACAAGCCACCGAATTGATCGACCAGAATAATTTGGGGTTTGGTTTTCCCGTTCCGGGCATGTTGATGAAACACTACCAACCGACGCCCGCGCCCAAATGGCTCGACGAACTGAACGAGCATTACACGCAAGCGATGATCGAGTTCTATCGTAGCCATGGAGCGGCGCACCCGCGTTCCCAACGCCTGTTGTTCTATTGGGCCAAACGAAGTGAATACGTGTTGGAGTACTTGGCGGCCGTGAAAGAGGTCCGAGAAGCCGCGATAGCTCGCCAGCAAGGAGATGCAGATCAAACCCTCGAACATTTCGAAACCGCCATTGAGCAACTCTACAACGCGCTCGACACCCTCAGCGACATCGCCCACGACCAAAGCGACCGTGGGTTAATCGCGGTGCTCAACGCTTACGCCTACCGCCCGCTGCTGGCCGAACTCGAAAAAGTGGAAGCCGAGCAAGAGTAGGCACACAGACATTCATGCTTCAGCATGTTTTTCCGCGCCGTTGGAGTTCATGCTTTAGCATGTTTTGAAGCCTCCTAAAGAAGAAAACATGCTAAAGCATGAACTCCAACGGTGTGCTCCCGCCGCCGCAAAAAAGCGTGGTGTGGCGATCTTCCGCCCGGAAACAGAAAAAAGGGAATAAAATACTCGCTTTTTCTAAAGTTCCCAATTTGACATCGCTCAACCGTGACATAGGTTTTTAATGCACGGGGACGATGTTGTTCAGAACCGGGCCGCGAGTTCTGCTCGCGTGCTGCTTGTTTTCCTTTCTACTCAGCGGTCGCATTGTTTTTCTTTGTTTCCGTTTGAGTGTTGGGTAAAGCACGCGGTATTGGTCTGCCGCCTCACATTCTTGATAAAGGCAATCCGTCTGAAAGGGCGAGAGCGCAAAGCCAAGGACCGTCACTCTCACGAGCGATGGCAGCCGGGCTGCCAAAGGGATGCTAGTCGTTGAACGCTCGTTTGTGTTCCTCCGACCAAAGTCACCAAGGCACATCAGAAGAGGCGCGTTGGTATTGGTATTTGGGGTTTTGTCTGTCGTGATGCAGACCCGCGTCGCTTGTCGGCGCAGGCAGGCGGCCCCTGGTAGTGTTTTCTCGCGTTATTCGTGCAATGGAGCGCGAATCGCGGGAACTATTCGGAGGAAGAAGAATGAGAACTTTTGCTAAGAGCGTGCAACGTTTCCTCGTATCCGAAGATGGCCCGACTGCGGTTGAATACGCCGTCATGTTGGCGTTGATCGTGATTGTCTGCTTGACTGCCATCCAGGCAATCGGCACCAACGCCAACGCCACGTTTACAGCGGTATCGGCAGAGCTTGCCCAGTAAGCTGGAAACGAAACGCAATGGCGGCCTGTTCGCGGCGTTGCGGCCGTGAAAGCATTTACCGTCTCAGTAATTCCCCCGGCGGTTCGCCGCCGGGGGGATTCTGTCGTTTATATCGTGCTCATTGGCGCCAGACTTTATGGGGAGAATCGCCAGATGTATCCAATCATACCGATTGAAACCATGTCGGGCGGCGTCGAGGTTTTGTGCTGTTTTTTTACCGCCGTGACAGCCTTCCTGGGCTACTTTGTCACGATGCGTTTTTAGCACCCGCTTCCACAACGCCACAACAAATCAGCAATCTGCGCTGGGCGCATGGCCTTGCGCCTTTCGTTTAAGAGACCGCATCGTTTTTGAACGCCGTACGCCACCGCACGCGGCAAAACCCGGGGGGGAATAATAATGGACACACTGAATTGGATCGGCGCCAGCGCGCTTGAAAACTGGCACGTATGGTTCGTCGCGATTGTTCTGATCGTGGCGGCCGTGATCGATGGCATCGAATTACGAGTGCCGAACTGGATCACGTTCCCGCTCATTATCAGCGGTTGGGTTTACAGCGCGTCGGCGTCCTGGATGGCTGGCGACGGCGTTCTGGTGGGACTTTACTGGAGTTTCATCGGCACCGCGGTCGGACTGGCTCTGCTGATGCCCGCTTACGCGATCGGCGGAATGGGCGCCGGCGATGTCAAGCTGTTGGCCGGCGTTGGCGCCTGGATGCACGGCGAACACACTTTTTACGCCTTTTGTCTGACGGCTGTCGTGGGCGCCGTGTTGGCGGTCGGGATGGCGGCTCGCAACAAAGCACTGAAAAAACATACGGCTCAGGCGAAGATGATCTTGGCGGAAATCGCCACCATTCGAGATCCTCGCCAACTTTCGGAAATTGCCGCGGAGCGAAAAAGCTCGATGCTTCTGCTGCCGTACGGAATTCCCATCGCGATTGGCTCAATTGCCTATTTTGCCTGGGTTGGACTTTTGGTCTGACAACCTAGGCGGAATGGCGGCGGTGTAACGCTTAAGCGGCCTGTAAGGAATTCGCTGACCTTAACAAGCGTTCGCTACGGCCTGGAGAAGATCTACCGAATATACCGAACAAAACGACGGGCAGGCGACTGGTGCGTCTTGTGGTGCGACTCTAACGGTCGCTAGGAATTTGTCCGGTAATGCAGCGTGTGGCGAAGTTGTCGTTGTTTCGGCGTCGTTTCCGTTTGATCAAGTGCGATGGCTGCTATCGCCAATGTCTGTAAGGGGGATCGCGTTCGGTCGTATCGGCGTCGTTGCGCCGTGAGTGTGTCGCCGCCGTGAGTATTTTGCCGCCATGAGTATTTTGCTAGTCAAGGTTTTACAGCACAGCGACATCCGGTATTGCCCGTAATACCAGATGTTTGGGAAAGGCGGAGTGTTTTCCCGGCTGTTACCACAGAGGTTTATTATGCGAGCTAAATCCATTTTGCTTATCGCGGTCGCTCTTGGTTGCGGCACGGTCGCCTCGATTGGCATTAGCCAGGTTATTAACCGCCCGAAAGGCGGCCAAAAGGTCGAAACTCAGAAAATCTTCGTCGCGATCCAAGATATTGATATCCGCGAACCGCTCAACGCCCAGAACCTCCAGTTGGAGGAATGGCCCAAAAACCGCATTCCCGATGGCGCCATTGTCGATTTGGAACAAGTCGAAGGGCGTTTCACGCGTCAACGGTTGTATCAAGGCGAACCCATTCTGGAAAAGAAACTCATGGGGAAAGACGGCGCCGGCAGCCCCGACACCCTCATTCCCGATGGCTTCCGTGTGACGTCGGTAAAAGTAAACGCCGCCTCCGCGGCCAGCGGTTTCATTTTACCGGGCTCGCGCGTCGATGTGCTGCTCTTCGTGAAGAAGGGAAAAGAGATCTCCCAGACCGTCGTCAAGACGATTCTGCGCAACGTTCGCGTGTTCGGCGTGGACCAAAAAACCGAACGCGCCATCGACGACGAAGGCAACTCGATCGACGCCAAAACGATCACCTTGTTGGTTTCGCCCGAGCAAGTGGAGAAACTCACCTTGGCGGTGGCGGTGGGTTCGATCGAACTCTCGTTGCGCCCGCCGGCCGACGAATCCGCCGATCAAAAAAGCAGCGAAGCCAGAGGAGAAACACTAGCCGATTTGCTGCAAGGGTCCGCCCCGAATGCTGATCCCCGGAAAGGCGCCAAACAGCCGCCCGGCGATTTCCTGGCCTTTCTCGACAAACAACCAGAGCCGACGCAGGCGGCGCCAGAGCCGCAATCCACTCTCAACGGATCGCGCATGGCTATCGTGACCCCCGACGGCGTCACTTATTATCGATTCGATGAAAAAAGCGGCAAGCCGTTTTTGGTCACCGGCGACGAGTTGAACCAGAGCACTCCCAAGAAAAAGAGTTCGAAGAAAAAATCGTCCAAGAAGAGCAAGTCGTCGAAAGAAGCCTCCAAAAAAAGCAAGTCGTCGAAAGAAAACTGAAGTACAGTCTACGAATAATTGGCGAAAGACGATGAGGATGTCGCCTTCGCCGATGATGATTCGTAACGCCACGATCTCATCAACGATCGTGGCGCGCGGCAAGAATATACGAGCGTAACGGAACAGCGCAAGGAAGACACGGATGTACAAACAGCTTCGATTATCGCTACTAGCGACTGCTTTCGTAGCTTTTTCTCTGACTTCGCCGGCATTCAGCCAGCGAGTGGTCGACAACCCGATCGCGTATCGGGTGGCGGCGCCGAACCAGCGGCTCGAAATGATCGTCAATACGAGTCGGATTCTCGTCTTCGACCACGCGATTCCGCGGTTGATGGTCAACAACCCCAGCCTGATTCGGGCGACGCCGCTTTCTGAAAGCGAAATACAAATTTCGGCGCTGACGCCCGGCGTCACGCAAGTGAATTTGTGGGATGAAAACAAGAAGGTCTACGTGGTTGACGTCATCGTGACGGCCGACGCTCGCGAACTTCAAGAATTGCTTCGCACGGAATTCCCCACCGCCTCCATTCGGGTTCGGCCCCTGGCCAGCAGTATCGTGCTGAGCGGCTACGTGGCGACCTCGCAAGACGTGGGCCGCGTGGTGAGAATGTCGCAAGATTACTACCCGCAGGTGATCAACAACCTGAGCGTGGGCGGGGTGCAGCAGGTTTTGTTGCATGTCAAGATCATGGAAGTTTCGCGGACCAAGTTCCGCAACATGGGCTTCGACTGGGCTGCCATCTCTGGAAATGATTTTGCCGTATCGAGCGTCAGCGGCATGATTAACATGGCGGCCACCAGCATCAACATTGCTGGTCAGAAAAACACCGCCTTGATCGGCCCCAAAGTCGTTCAGGCCTCCGGCGATACTGTTCGCTTCGGCATCGTCAACAACAACAGCGGTTTCCTGGGCTTCCTGCAATTCCTGCGGCGAAATAATTTGTCGAAGATTCTCGCCGAACCGACTTTGGTCACCGTCAGCGGCCGCCCGGCCAGCTTTAACGTGGGCGGTTCTTTTCCGATCACGGTTCCGCAAAGCCTGGGTACGGTGTCGATCGAATATCGTCAGTTCGGCACCCGGGTCGACTTTGTGCCGATCGTGATGGGCAACGGCAGAATACGGCTTGAGGTGCGGCCGCAGGTCACGGAGCGAGACGACGCCAACGGCATCAACGGCGTGCCGGCCATTAAGGAACGCTGGGTCGATACGGCCGTGGAAATGAACGCCGGTCAGACACTGGCCTTGGCCGGGTTGATTTCCCGACGCACCGAAACGGAAAACACCGGAATTCCCTACTTGGCCGACCTGCCCTGGATCGGCGCCGCCTTCCGACGCGTCGAAGAAACCGAAAATGAAGTGGAATTGTTGATTATCGTGCGGCCGGAATTTGTCGACGCGATGGATCCTCACGAAGTGCCGCGCCTAGGACCAGGAGAAAACTCGGCCAGCCCCAACGACGAAGACCTCTACTTCCGCGGCTACATGGAAGTGCCCAAATGCGACAACGGCTCGTTTCCTCCGGGCCAAGGCGCCTTCGGCCCCGGCCCGTCGCCGCAGTTTTATGAAGAAGTACAACCGCAGCTTGAACTTCGGTCAGGCGCCGGCGGCCCCTCACCGGCGCCAGCCAACACACCGCCGGCGCCAGCCATTCCCTCACCGGCGCCCGCCAGCAAACCGCCGGCGGCAGGCAATACACCGCCGGCGAAAGCGACCGGCCAAATTCGCTCGTCGTCGGGATTAAGGCAGCCGATCTCGTTAATCGCTCCCAAGTCGCTCCGCACAAGCCGGCTACCTGCTACAGACCAACACACGCCGCAAAACCCGAATAGTCGCACCTATCAAAAACCGCAATCTTCTTCCCAGGAAGTCGGAGCTTCGCCCGGATTGATCGGCCCGCTGGGCTACGACGTGCTACGCTTTAAGAAGTAGGTATTGAGTTCCCTTGAGCGAACTCATCGGTGTCGGTGGAACAGTGTCTTTGTCAATGAATTGCAATCCATGAGCAACGTTCTTCGTGTAGCTATTGTCGACCCCAACGACTCCAATCGGGAGTCGCTCAAGGCCAAACTCCTCAGCATGGAAATCATCTGGCTGGAGGCTGAGTGTTCGCGCTATGAATTTTTTGCCGACGTGATCGGCCAGACGAACCCCGAAATTGGCATCGTTTGCCTCGATTCCGATCCAGAAAAAGGGCTGGATATCATCCGGAAAATTCGCGAGAGTTCGCAGGAATGCAGTATTCTCGTGATCAGCAGTTCGACCGACGGGCAAACCATTCTCAATGCGATGCGGGCCGGCGCCAAGGAGTTTCTCAATGCGCCGGTCGATCCCCAAGAGTTGGTCACGGCGTTGGGCCGCATCGGCAATCAGGGCGTGAGCAGCGGCAAGACCAAGGGCTGCACGGTGGTCGCGGTTGCCGGGTCGACCGGCGGCGTTGGCGCCACGAGTATTGCGGTCAACCTGAGTTGCGCGTACGCGGCGAATGAACGAAATTCGGTGTGTTTGATTGACGTCGACCTCTCGCTAGGCGATGCCGACGTGTTTCTCGACACCATTCCCGACTACACCTTGGTCGATGTCACGCAGAACGTCTCACGGCTTGATTTCACGCTCCTGAAACGCTCGCTGACCAAACATTCCTCAGGTCTTTATCTGCTGCCGCGGCCGGTGCGTTTGCAAGACGCCTCGCTGATCGCTCCGGCCGATTTCCAACGCGTTCTGGGCCTCTTGAAAGCCTCGTTTTCACACATGGTGCTCGATATATCGAAAGCCTACAACGAACTCGACATGATCGCCTTGCGCGAGGCCCGCGAAATTTTGCTCGTCACGCAACTCGACCTGCCCTGCTTGCGAAACGTGGTGCGGTTGATGATGTCGTTCGAGGAAGAGGAAGGCCTCAAGGAGAAGGTCAAGATCGTGGTCAATCGGGTGGGCCTCGACAACGGGCAGATCAGTCTGAAGAAGGCGGAGGAAACCATCGGGCGGGAAATCTATTGGCAACTTCCCAACGACTACCGCGTGATGGTGGAAGTACGCAATAACGGCGTACCGCTCATTGAACAAGCGCCGCGGTCAAGCATTACGCAATCGGTCAACGCGCTCGCCGACTCGTTGGATGGAACTCGAAAAGGCGCCGACGCCTCTTCGAAAAAAGCGGGAGTCGGCCGGTGGCTAAGCTTCTGGCCCGGAAAACAAAAGTCGGCCGAACCCGAGCCCGCCCCCGCCGACGATTCGTAAGCCGATCTTTATCACGCATCGTCAAACTCTTCATCGCACTCGTCGTCACACTCATACTCCGGCGGCGCTTCGCCTCGCGATTCGACAACCGTGGGTCGGGATGTGGTATTTTCCCGATGAGCGCACTCCGCCCTCAACAAAGCCCAAAAGCATTTCGAAATCCGCCAGAATGCTGCCCGGTCCCCCTTCATCAATCGTTTGGGAAGCGAGATGGCTGCAACGGGTTGATGTTGGTTTGGGCATCCTTGATTCCTTGTAATGTTGGTCCTGACTGCGGCGCGCATTCTACCGTTTTTGCCGCGGATTGCATTGGCCGTGTGCTCTGAAGAGGACCGGCCGAAGTTTTCTAATCATTTTACCGATAATAGGCAATGTACAGGCTCGCATGATGCGCCGCCTTGGAAAGCGTGGAGCCATTCGTTTCCGACATGGCCTTTGAGGAGCCGGGCTTTTCAAAAAGTCGGGCATCTGAGCCGGGAAAGTAGTTTTCCACGCTGTCCCACGTTTTCTTATCCGCTGTTTTCTTGGTCGACGGAGCAACCACCATGACATTGCGTCATTTTCGTGAAGCCATTATTCGCATGACGTTCGGCTTGGCCATGGTTTCCACGGCGCTGGCGGCGGGGCGCTCGACGAACACCAATCGCGCGGAGCAGGCGTTCGTTCCCGGCGCCGGAGTGCTGGTCGAAAGCGTGGGCGACGACTTCGAAGACCCCGAATGGAAATACATCCCTCATTCACCCAAGAGCACCGAAGATATCGACGAACGGCGGCGTGAACCCACCGGCCGCGCCTCCAACGGACGTTGGTACGAAGGCGTCATGCGCGGCCAGCCCGATATCGTGAAACGCGTTTCCACGCCCGCCGGCGGACTGCCCGAAAGCGAAGGCGCGTTGTTGTTGCGAAGCCTTTACACCGGCCTTCCGGGGCGACCCAGCCGCAAAATGCATCAAGACGATTTCATCTGTAACGTGCATTCGCGACTGCGGCGAACCATTCCCGTCGGCCGCATGCCGAGCTGTGTCACACGCGTGTACCTGCCGCCGATCGAACAATGGGAGCGACGCTCCGGCTCGCAGTTCGCCTTCCGCGCCGAAGTGGAAACGACCGCCGTGAAGAATAAAAAGAAGTCGGGCTTCTTTGGGTTTTCCAGCAGCAAGCCGACCAACGAACTCTACTGGCCGGGCATGTTCATCGAATTGCAGGCCAAAAGAAACGGGCAAGCCGAAGACGCCGCATTCCTGCTGATTCGCTCGAATAATCGCGGCGGCGATTTTCGCGGCATGGCCATCGAACAAACCGGCTGGTGGACGCTCGGCATGTCGTTCTCGCCCAACGGCATGATTCACTATTACGCCAAGCCGGGCGTCGAAGATCTGACCGAAGACGACCTAATCGCCTCACAGTTCCCCTACGGCTACCGTTGCGAACGCTTCCGCACGTTTTTCTACAACGTCGTCAACAGCGACAACGGCAGAACCTGGTCCACCGCCTGGATCATCGACGACCCCCACGTGTACCTGGCGCGATGAGTGGTCTTGGTCAGTAACGCGCCGTTGGAGTTCACGCTTTAGCGTGTTTTCCCTTGTAGCGACGTAGCGACGTAGCGACGTAGCGACGTAGGGTCCGCTATGCGGACCGGAATCACTCTCCAACGTTGCGATTGAGTTTGGGAATGGCGACGGGCTGCTCCCGGTCGCTCCCCCAATTCAATTCGTAAATGCCTTTTTCGACCCAACGGTGAAACGACGAATGCGGCCAATCCGCGGGACGAGAAACATACCCATGTTTTACCGGATTGAAATGAATGTAATCCAAGTGCGATTCGAAGTCGTCTTCATCTTCAATCGTGTGCTCCCAAATGTTTTGCCTCAGTTGGACGTTGAGCTTTAAGAGTGTGCTAGAGTTTAGCACTCACGAAAAGGAGAAGCTCAATGTCGAAAAGAACGTATTTGTCGGCTGAACAGAAAGTGGCGATTGTGAGGCGACATCCGTTGGGCATCGAGACAAATCATCCCAAAGACGTTCCATCAGCGCAATCTTTTCAGCGACCGAGAGTTTGTCAATGGCTATGGGCGTTACTGCGTTCATGGACACAACTATACCCCGGTAATTGCCGGCAATCAAACACACCACCGAAGCCGCGAACTTGGTTATAAGAAGTTTTCGCCTGTCACTCTTGAAGTTCTTGCCGCGTTTCTTGAACAATCTTGATATATTGACGCGACAAATCCTCAATGCGTTGGAAATCGCCTTTTTCCACGGCCGTGGCCTCCACCAGCGACGTTCCCAAGCCCAACGCACAGGCGCCGGCTCGCAGGTAGTCGGCTGCCGTGTTTAGGTTCACGCCGCCGGTGGGCATCAGCCGCACTTGAGGCAACGGTCCATGAATCGCCTTGAGCAACTTGGGGCCGGATACGTCGGCGGGGAAAACCTTAACGATATCGGCGCCGGCTTGCCACGCGGTGACAATCTCGGTGGGCGTGAGCGCGCCGGGAATGACCAGTTTGCCGTAACGTTTGCAGACCTCAATCACGCGGGGGTCGGTATTGGGCGAAACGATAAATTCGGCGCCCGCGAGAATGGCCGCCCGGGCCGATTCGGCGTCGAGAATGGTTCCCGCCCCCAAAAGCGCCCGGCCCGCGATGCGGTCGGCCACTTGTTCCAGCACGCGCAAGGGCCGGGGTATGGTAAAGGTGATTTCCAATACATCAACGCCTCCGGCCAGCAGAGCCTCCGCAACATCGGCCAAGGCTTCGGTCCGAGAGGAACGAATGACCGCCACGATTCCCAATTGGAGCACTCGCTCCAGCGGAGTGGCGGGGCGGGGAGTGGAATCTGGCGGCATGAACGAATGAACCTCCGTCGTGCGGACTGCGTATAATGGAGTAAGATCAAGACGTCGCCCCGGCCGGGAAGGCCAACGCGGGCAATGCCGGCCCAGCCTAGGGTCGGGCTCGCGGCTTGTCAATGAATCTTGTCAGCAATGAATCTTGTCAGCAATGAATCTTGTC
>JAJRWU010000286.1 GCA_024276655.1 Planctomycetota bacterium | reverse complement strand
CCTTTCGCATAGGTAAAGTTCTGCGAGAAGAAGATCAACTTGGCCCACTCTTTTCAAGCGGCCTACCAGAGGCAGCCCGGCTTCGCTACGCTACGCCGGACTGCCTCTGTGTTTTTACAGAAAGAATGTTACACAACCAAAAACGGTACAGGAGGATCGCATGATTATCGGTCACATACACTCCGCCACATCGTACAGTGAAATCGAAATCACGTTTGTTGATCATCCTCTAGATCGTCAATCAGTCGCCTCTCTACCTCAATTCGGAGAGTCTTTCCCGGATCATGAGGTGTATCAATCCGAAGTCCGGCTAGAATTCGCACGACCTCTTCATCAGGAAACTCCGTCGAGACTTCATACCGAACATTGATACTTGCCGGTCTCTTCTTCGGTTTTGATTTCGACTTACGACGCGCCTTTGCCTTTGCCTCGCAAAGAGGGTTTTCCTCGCCGTCTGGGGCCGAGTATGTTAGAATGAAATCCTCCCGCCTGTGGCCCCCTCCTTCCATCGTGAGTTTCCTCCATGAATGCAGCTGCTCTGATGCTCCTCGTCTGCACCTGGGCGGGCGCGCCGTCGACCGGCGCGCTTGAACTTCGGTACACCGGTCGTTTGGAGGCCGAAGAGGGCGACCCGGCCCTCACTCGCAAAACATTCGAACTCACCTGCTGGCTCTCGCCGCCCGACGATTCGGGCGTCGAAATGTTTTGGAGCGTGGAAGAAAAAGGACGCGGCGCCTTGCCGTGGGTGCAACGTTTCGGCCGTCAGGCGTATGATGCCCAGTGGCGCGGCGGCAGCGGCGGGCCGGCTCTGCTCTACGATCATGGCCAAGGACTGTCGGCCAAGAACATGGCCGCTTTCTTTTTGCATACCGATACGCCCTTGGCGGTGGGCGCCAAGTTCACAGCCGGCGGGCTCTCCTACGTGGTCACCCGCGACGGCCGCGCCGCCGGGCGAGACGCATGGCGCGTGGAAGCCAGTACGTCGTACGGCCTAAAACGCACTATGTGGGTCGACAAAAACAGCCCGCTGGTGCTTTCCTACCGCGAGACCGTTTTCTTTGGACGCGGCAAAAAACACACGCTGCGGTGCGAACTGGTCGAACGCAACTCCCTTTCACCAAACGCCTACGTGGCGGCGGTCGATGCGTTCGCCAAGTGGATCTCCCTGCGCGACGGGCTGAAGATCGATCCTCGAAGCAAGGAAACGCGGTGGAGCGACGACCAACTGGCGATGCTCAAGGAAAAATTGCCGTCTCTGCTGGAAAATTCGGAGCATTCTCCACTGGCGGCGGTGGCGAAAGCGGCCCGGCAAGATTTGCAACGTTCGGTCAGCCGGGCGGGCGGCATCGCCGCGATGCGAAACCGGTTGGTGGGCCGCGCAGCGCCAACCTTCCGCCTGACGTCGCTAGGCGGGGAGGTGGTCGATAATTCCGCGCTGTTGGGAAAAGTGACCGTGTTGCATTTCTGGAGCTATCGGGAAAAACCGCTGGAGGAGCCGTATGGGCAAGCCGGTTACCTCGATTTCCTTTATCGTCGTTACGGCAAACGCGGTTTGCGGGTCTATGGCGTGCAGGTCGACGCCGGTTTGCCGGACACAGCCGACCGCCGTACGGCGAGTTCCAGCGGTCGGCGTTTTCGCGCGTTTATGAATCTGAGTTACCCGCTGTTGCAAGATTCCGGCGGCGTGCTCAAACGCTTCGGCGACCCGCGCACCGCGGAAGGCCATTTGCCGGCATATGTTGTGCTCGACCGCAGCGGAAAAGTGGTGGAGCACCACGCCGGCTTTTATCCCGTGGACCGCAACCTGGGCTTGGAGAAGTTAGACGCGTTGGCGTCTAAGTTGCTTTTGGCCGACTAAGTTGCTTTTGGCAGACGGGGAAAGCGGCGAGTGATTTCGAGCACTTCCTGCAAGACGCCGGGCGCCGCCCCGATTCCTTCCCCGGAGGTAACGACAGGCTCTCCTTGCCAATCGGTAAAGGCGCCGCCCGCTTCCTGGAGAACGGGCAAAATAGCGGCGGCGTCCCAGAGGTTCATCATCTGGTCGACCATAACATCTGCTCTGCCGGTGGCCACCATCAGGTAGCCATAACAGTCGCCCCAGGTGCGGGTGAGGGAGGCCGCTTTTTCGAGCGCAAAAAAAGCATCTCTGGCGTTGCGGCGGGCGAACGTATCGACTTGTGAGGTGAGAAAAACGCCTTCGGAAAGCGAAGTTCGCGCCGACACCCTGGCGGGTGTTGGCGCCGCGCCGCCGACAATATGCCAAGCCCCCTTACCGAGCGCCGCATAAACACATTCGTCGAGCGCTGGAATGACGATCACGCCAATGACGCTCCGCCCGGCGTGTTCCACGCCGACCAGCGTTCCATACAGGGGCGCGCCGCTGATGAACGACTTGGTTCCATCGATAGGATCAAGAATCCAGCGAAAGTCCGACGCACCGGCAACGTCGTCGAACTCCTCGCCGACGATGCTGTCTTCGGCGAACGCTTGCAGTATCGATTTCCGCAAGAATTCTTCCGCATCACGATCAGCAATCGTCACCGGGGAGTTGTCCGACTTTCGCTCGACGGCTAGATCCGGCGAGCGAAAATAACGTAGTGTTCGCCGTCCGGCTTGCTGGGCGATGGAGAGCGCGAATTCCAGCCGCGTCTTGATTTCATCGTCATGGACTCCATCATCCACCGGAGCGGCGCCGTCCATGTGATTCCCCCTAAGTAAGATGTCTCATAAGGCCATGGTTTGTTTCCTCGCGCATCGCGCTCCGCCTAAACGCACGCGCGTAACGACGGGGCGGCGAAATGCAGCACCCGGAAAACCTCCCAAACACCGGAAAAGCGGTTGAGAAAACGATTCGCTCCAGCGAAAGGCGTTTTACCGGCCCTTGCTCATCAGTTTGGCGATGGTGATCGCCTTTAATTCGGCGCGCAAGTTCTTGCTGACCTGATTCATGGCCGACGTTACCGCCTTGCGATAATTTCGCGGCAGCAAATCCGCGACGTCGTTGGCGCTGCCGATGGGGCCTTCGATCGCTTCGAGAATTTCCAGCAGCGAAATTTGTTGGGGGGTGCGAGCGAGCGAGTACCCGCCTTCAACGCCTCGCGTGGAACGTAACACGCCGTGATTAACAAGATTGCGTAAAATTTGCAACAAAAATCGCTCTGGCATTTCGCCATCGTTGGCCAGCCTGCTGCAGGGGATAGGGGTCGAAGACTTTTCTTCCGCAAGCCGAAGGGTCGCGTGAAGTGCATATGCTGCGGTTCGAGAGAGTTTCATGAGAATCTGAGGCCGTTTCTTCCTTCGAGACTGGAGAAAAATTGGGGTGACAGGATGGTGTCACAGATACCCAACAATGCCCATAATATAACAAATGACAATTTTATTGTTACCCACCCAACCTAGCTAAAACCACTTTTTTTCTATGTATCTATCTCGTTAGAGATTGCGGACTTCCGCACTTTTCACTGAGTGGGGATTTATGCCTTCGGTGAGGTTGCCTTTGTACCACCCATAAAGGTGGTTTTCTGGGCCGTTTCGGTTCGAGGCAGGCAAACAACCTTGACACCAAACCCGTAGGGCGCCCGTCTGTTTAAGTAAAAGCCTGATTTTCATCCGGCATCCGCCAATGTGGCATTCAAATGTGCATGTGCAATCCACTTAAGAGCGTTCGAGAAACAATGGTCTTGTGGTCGTCTTTCGCTCCGCAAAAGCAGCGTTCCCTTGCGGGGCAGCGAAAGGCGACGCTCCTTTGCGCAAAACACGCCTGCGGTCGGCGGAATTTTTCGCCAGAATTAAGACTCCAATATTTTCAGCCGTTCGCCGAAATGAGTGCAGTATTTCATTTCCCCACACGGTCGCCACGCGTTAGGATGACCTCATTACGCGGTGCGGCTCAGACTCCAAACGGCAAACTCCAGATTTGCAGTCAGCCTTTTACATTCGAGGGCGATGATGAAAATCTCACGTTGCTATCGTTCGGCGCGACGCGCCCAATTAGGTATATACACTCTGCAACGAATTGGCAATCGGTGGCGATGCCCGCTATTTACACTATGTATTCTCTGCAGTGCGTTTAGTGGAAATATTGAAGCGGAGGATATTGCCAAAACTCCTCAAATCGAGTCACCAAACACCGAGACCCGAAACACCGTGGCTCAAGATACCGACGCGCACGTCGGTGACGCTCGCTCGGCGCCGCGGGCCGAAATGATCGCCCGAATCGACGACATTTTGGCCGAACACTGGCGGCAGGCAAAAACCCCGCCTTCGCCGCCAGCCGACGATAGCGAGTTTCTGCGGCGCGCCTATTTAGATCTGACCGGCTCGATTCCCAAGGTGTCTCGGGTGCGCGCCTTTCTGGCCGACAAACATCCTCGGAAACGCCAGGCCTTGCTCGACGCCTTGTTGCGCTCACCCGCATACGCCACCCACATGGCCACGCTCTGGCGAAATATCATGTTGCCCGCCGGAATGGAGAACGGCAACATTCAGGGCGTGTTGGGCGTGCAAAACTGGCTGCGTCGTCAGTTCGCCGCGAATCTTCGCTACGACCGGCTGGTTTCTGATTTATTGGTCGCCACCGGAGGCGACGACGCCGGCCCATCCCTCTTTTACACCGCCTTGGAATTGAAGCCCGAGGAATTGGCCGCCAACACCGCCAGAATTTTCCTGGGCCTGCAAATTCAATGTGCACAGTGTCATGACCATCCGTTCAATCATTGGAAACAACACGATTTTTGGGGATACGCCGCTTTTTTCGCACAGTTGGAGCAAACGCAGTCCAGCCCCGGCAACACCCGGCTCGTTGATTTGGAGTCGGGCGCAGTCACGATTCCCGAGACCGCCACCGTCGTGGCGCCGCAATTTCCCGATGGCCAATCGCCGTTGGAAGACGAAGGCGGGCCGCGCCGCACGCAGCTTTCGCTCTGGATGGCCTCTCGCGAGAACCACTATCTGCCGCCGGCGGCGGTCAATCGTGCTTGGAAACAACTCTTCGGTTGGGCCTTGGTCGAACCGGTCGATGATCTTGGCGAGCATAATCCTGGCAGCCATCCCGAGTTGCTGCAGGAACTGAGTTCCTATTTTGTGCAGTCCGGTTTCGACTACCAAGAGTTATTGCGAACGCTCGCCAATACCAAGGCCTACCAACTATCGAGCCGTTACGACGGCGAACGGCCGCCGCCAGAGTTGTTCGCCACGATGATGATCAAGTCGCTTTCGGCCGAACAACTTTACGACAGCGTCGCCCGGGCGACCTTAACACCGCGAAACATTGCCGCCGGCATGGGAAACTCTCCCGCTTTTTCACCCCAGCGGCAGGAGTTTGTCTCTCAGATGCAGTTGCGGAATTGGAACCCGGCGGAGTTTCAAGCCGGCATGCCGCAGGTATTGATGTTGCTCAACGGCCGAACGGTCAATGCGGCGTCGTTGCCGGAAACGAGCGGCCTCTTGAAAGCACTGGAGGCGCCTTGGCTTTCGGAGCCACAACGCGTCGAGACTCTTTTCCTGGCGGCTTATGCCCGCTTTCCCACCGACGAAGAACGCCAGCGGTTTGTGGCGTATATCGCTGAAAGCGAGGGTGCGAAATCGCGGCGGCGGGCGCGGGGCGATGTTTTTTGGGCGCTGCTGACCAGCGCGGAATTTGTATTGAATCATTAACGGCCGGGCAATAGATCGATACTTCACACGGCTAGTAATGGCTCGTTTAACGGCAAGCCGAAGGCGACTGCGTTTTTCTGTATTGCCCGAACGCGTGGGCTCAAAACACAGCCGCCTTCGGCTTGCCGTTAAACGAAAAAAGCGACATTTTCAACCGTAAGCGGAATAATACGAGCGGAGATAACATGATGAATGACCCATCCGGCGCTTTCGGCGGTGTGAGTCGTCGGCAATGGCTGCGGCGTATGTCGGTTGGCGTATTGGGCGCTAGTGCGTGTCCTTGGCTGCCGGCCTTGGCGGCGGCCGCGCAACCCAAACCGGGCAAACATTGCGTGCTGCTCTGGATGCCCGGCGGGCCCGCGCAAACCGACACCTTCGACATGAAGCCGAATCACGCCAATGGCGGGGAGTTCAAGGAGGCGGCCACTTCCGTTCCCGGCCTCCGATTCAGCGAACACCTGCCGCAACTCGCCCAGCAGGCTGAACATCTCGCCCTGATCCGCTCCTTGAGCACCAAGGAAGGCGACCATGGCCGCGGTTCGTACCTCATGCGTACGGGGCGGCAGCCGGGCGGACCGGTGCGATTCCCCACGCTGGGCTCGATGGTTTCCAAGGAATTGGGCGATCCTCAATCGCGGCTGCCGAACTATATCAGCATCAATCCTGGTCCGGCGGTGAATGCGGCGGCGTTCGGTCCCGGATACTTGGGGCCCCGTTACGCGCCCGCCACGGTCGGCGGAGGGGCTGGCCAGAATGCCGTGCCGGCAGCCGACGGCTTTGCGGAATTGGGCGTCGACAATTTAACGCTGCCCAAAAATGTGTCGGCCGAGCAGCATCAAAAGCGATTAGAAATGTGGCGTTCGTTGCAGTCTCGATTTTTGGCGAGTCGGTCCAGCGGCAACAGCCGGGCGCAAAACACGATGTTTCGCCGCGCGGTGCGCATGATGCACGACGACGCAGTGGCGGCGTTCGATCTTTCACAAGAGCCCGACGCCGTCCGGGAAGCGTATGGACGCGGAACTTTCGGCCAAGGTTGCCTCATGGCGCGGCGGCTGATCGAGCGCGGGGCGCCGTTTGTGGAGGTGTCGCTGGGGACGGGGCTCGGCTGGGATACGCACCTCAACAACTTCCCCACGGTAAAAACTCTTTCCGCGCAACTCGACGCCGGCTGGGCCACGCTGATGCGCGAGTTGGCGGACCGTGGCCTGCTGGAATCGACCACCATTCTCTGGATGGGCGAATTCGGCCGCACGCCAACGATCAACGGCAACGCCGGTCGGGACCATTTCCCGGCGGCTTGGACGTGCGTTTTGGCGGGCGGCGGCATTGCGGGCGGTCAGGTGTTTGGGCGCACCAGCGACGACGGCGCCGCCGTGGAAGACGGCAAAGTCGATGAGGGAAATGTATTGGCGACGTTTTGCCGGGCCGCGGGCATCGACCCGGCGGTTGAAATCATCTCTAGTATTGGGCGTCCATTCCCAATCATGGAAGGCGAACCGATTGCCAACCTGCTGGCGTAAGGCGAGCGGAAAATTAGTGTCGTAGCCATGCTCGCCAGAGCGCGGGATGGTTCACCGCTCACCCACCGTCTGGCGACGATGGCTACACAAATGCGACCGTTATTTATCGAGCGGTGCTAAACGAACACGAAGGGTGGCGAACCATGAAATTGCAGCGTCTTCTGGCGGTGTTGCTGGTGTTGGCATGTGGCTGCTCGCCGAAGGCTGCTGTCGGGCCGACCGGGAAAAAAAATGTTCCGGCATCGAACGCCACCGCCAGCGCGCCGGCGGCTGTCCCGGCAAAAGCAGAGAAAGCGACGCCCTTGGCGGAAGAGGCGCCTGCTTCGGTGGATGCGGCGCCAGTCGTCAAGAAAGAAGAAACGCCAACGGAAGATAATTCACCGGCCGAGGAAAAAGCATCCGAGGAAAAAACATCGTCGCTTGTAGAATCTCCCGCGTCGAATGAGGCGGTCGTGGAGAAGGTTGTGAAGGATACGGCAACCGAGCGGCTGGTGTTGTTGTCGTCGGGAGGGCCTTTGGTTGTCGAGATAACAATGACAATCGATGGCCAACCGTTCGATGCGCCCTTGAAGGCGTTGGTTGCGGATTTGCTAAAAGCGGCTGACACCAACGGCGATGGGCGTCCGACATGGGATGAGGTGATCAGCAGCCCGGCATTAAAAAGCGGCCAGTATGGAAACTTGCCGGTCGGCAACGAAGAAGAAGCCCGCCGCATGGTGCGGCTCTACGATGTCGACCGCGATGGCGAATTCGACGCCAACGAAGCGCCGCGTTTTCTCACCCGAAACGCCGGGCAGTCGGCGGCGTTCTCCTTGCAAAGCGCCAATGAATATCGAAATTACACCCAGCTTCGCTCGCTGATCGGTTTGCATCTCGATACCGACCACGACGGAATGATCTCGCGGGAGGAGATCGAAACGTCGGCCAAACGCTTGCGCTCGCGCGACGCCGACGACGATGGCGTGCTCTTGGCAGCCGATTTCGACGACAGCCCCGACGCCCGCATGACCGGCGCCATGCCCAACCGCCGCCGTCGCGGCCCTGATACGGCGGTCCGGCTCGACGCACTCACCCGTTGGGGCACGCTCCAGTATTCCCTGGAGGAAATGTATGGGGTCAACGGCGTGCTCGACGACGAGAGTTTTCCGCTCACGCCCGGGTTGTTCCGCCAACTCGACGCCGATGCCGATGGCGAAATCTCGGAAGAAGAATTGCAGGCCCTCGTAACCATCGAACCTCAGATTCGCCTGGAGGCTCGCTTCGGCGAAGAGCCGCAGTTTGAAAAACAAGCCGAAGCGAACGGCGCCGCACAGAACAACCTCGTCCCGCGCCCGCCGCAGATAAAACTGCTCGAAATTGCCGAACCGTTGGCGTCGCAAACCGTGGCCGCCACCGACTACGCGCAGCGCATCACGTTGGCGTTGCCGGGTGTTCGGCTGGAATTTTTCGTCAACGATGGCGTCAATAACAATATCGCCCAGCAGGCCGCTGTATTATTCCAACGCTTCGATGCCGATAAAAACGGCTATCTCGAAGAAGAGGAGCTTCCGGAGGTTGCACTGCCTGGCGGCATGTTGGCATTTGCCGATCTCGACAACGATCAAGACGATAAAGTGTTTCCGGCGGAGTACGCCGCCTATTTGCGGCGGCGGCAGGGGCCGGCCATGAGCCAGATTCGCGCCCGCGCCGCCGACCACGCCGATACCCTCTTCAGCGTACTCGACCAAAACTCCGATGGCCGACTCTCGGAGCGGGAAATCGATTCGGCCCCGACAACGCTGGCCAAGCTCGACGCCAATGCCGATCAACGCATTACCGGCGAGGAACTTCCCAGCGGCTTGATTCTCGGCTTGGTGCGCGGCAATGTGCAACAAAATAACACGCTCTTCGCACCGCCCGTGCGGCGGGCGTTGTCGGCAAAAGACGCGCCGCGTTGGTTCACAAGCATGGACCTCGACGCCGACGGCGAAATCAGTCCGCGAGAATTTCTCGGCTCGTCAGAGCAGTTCTCCTCGCTCGACGTCGACCAAGACGGCTACCTCGAAGCTGATGAAATTGAAGGCGATGAAATTGAGTAACCGTTCAAGGGACCTGAACTGTCGAACCGATTGCGATCGCGGTTCCACACGCTCTGGGCGGAAGTCCAGTCGCGTGGTTACAAAAAACGGAAACACAATGCGGCGCGGGCAACGACATGACGGAGAAGGCGGCAAGGCTGGAGCGAGTGACAAATAACTATGGATAAATGAAGTTCAAGTCTTCTTTATCCGTGTTCATCAGCGCCATCCGTGGTCCCCCTTACCTGATCTACATGCGATTCATGGGATATTAACCACGGATAACACAGATGACACGGATAAATTCAATCAACAACTCATCTTTTCAGGTATGAATTATAGATGCCTTCACGCATGGTGTATCTTTCGGGCGAGTATCTCGCCGAGCAGGAAGCAAAAATTTCTATTTTCGATAGCGCCGTCATGCTGGGCGATACGGTCACGGAATCGACGCGCACGTTTCGTCGGCGGCCATTCAAGCTGGAGAGGCACATCCGGCGGCTGTACAAATCGCTCAAGGTCACGCGTATCGATCCTGGCATGTCGCCGGAGCAGATGTTGCGAACCACGCTCGATTTGCTGGAGAGAAATTTCCCCCAGCACGAGGCGGTGGAAAGCGGCGATTCGTCGGAAGACTGTTGGATCGTACACAATATCTCACGCGGCCTTTCGATCGCGGGGGCCGATCCCACGCGGCAACAGGGCGGCGCCACCGTGATGATTTTCAACCAACCGCTCGACCTCACCAGTTGGGCGTCGTTCTATGAGCACGGCTGCCACGCCGTCACCGCGATGAGCCGCGCCACGCCTTCACAATCGCTCGACGCGCGCATTAAGAACCGCAGCCGCTTGGCGTACACGCTGGCGGAAATGGAGGTCAAATTGGTCGATCCTCTGGCCCAAGGCGTGATTGTCGATATCCAGGGCAACATCGCGGAAAATAAGGGCGGCAATATTTTTGCCGTGTCGGAGGGCGTCTTGCAAACGCCCACCAGCGCCAATTCGTTGGCCGGTTTGAGTCGTGAAACGGTGTTGGAATTGGCGGACACACTGGGGATTCCCACTCGTCAAACCTTGCTGCAACCGTACGATCTCTATACGGCGGACGAACTTTTTTTCACCAGTACGCCGTATTGCATCATGCCCGCGACCCAATTCAACGGCCTGCCAGTGGGCGACGGCGCCGTTGGCCCAATCACCCAGCGTTTGTTGCAGGCCTGGAGCGAATTGGTGGGAGTCGATATTGTAAAGCAGGCGAGGAATCAACTGCCTGCGTGAGACGCGGCTGTTTGCCCATTATTCCAAATTCCAGTGGAGCGATTGCGATGCCGACGGTGGTCGATTTCTGTAATTTTCTTGAGCAGTTGGCGCCGCCGCGTTTGGCGGAAGATTGGGATAACACCGGCCTCTTGGTGGGCGATTCCCAACGACGCGTGCAAAAAGTAATGACCTGCCTGACGATCACGCCCGCCAGCGCTGAAGAGGCCGTCGCGGAGAACGCCGACCTCATCGTGGCGCATCATCCGCTGCCGTTTCGCTCGCTCAAGCGGCTCACCACGAGTGATACGCCCAGCCGCCTGCTGTTGCAATTGATCGAGGCGAAAATCGCGGTTTATAGTCCTCACACTTCGTTCGATTCGGCGGCTCGCGGCATCAACCAACTGTTGGCCGAAGGAATGGGCTTGCAAAATATTCGCCCGCTGGCGCCTATTCCAGACGATGCCGACCAACTCGGCGCCGGGCGATTGGGCCAATGGCCCGCGCCCATTTCGCTCGACGCTGCGGCGGCCCTCCTGAAAAAATTCGTTCGCGTGGCCGGACTCCATGCCGTGGGCCAAACGTCGGACAGCATCCAACGCGTGGCGGTGGCTTGCGGCAGCGCGGGAACTTTTTTACCGGCCGCCGCCGACCAGCAGTGCGATTTATTAGTCACCGGTGAAACCACGTTCCACACCTGCCTGGAGGCGGAAGCATTGGGAGTGGCGTTGCTTTTGCCGGGCCACTTCGCCAGCGAGCGTTTCGGCGTGGAAACGCTCGCCGCCGCGCTCGACGCGGAATTCCCGCCAGCCGCCGTGTGGGCCAGCCGCCGCGAGCAAGACCCGCTGCGCTGGGTATGATGCCTTGGAAAGCGCGGAAAAACTCCAACGCGTTCAGAAGCCCGGCTTTTTGAAAAAGCCGGGCTTCTCAGGCGGCAACCCAGGCGGAGAGCGGTTACTTCCGCAGCGCCGCCGACCCTGGTAAGATAGCGGCCTCCGCCTTTCCCATGGACGCGCCGCGTTGAAATTCGGCGGTAATGGTCTTTTTGAAACGGCTGCCATTTTGAATGGCCGTTTTTTGGAATGGTTTCCCCCAGTCATACAGGGAGGTTCCGGCCTTGGCATCGCGACGAAATGTAGTCTATCAGGCCGACTGTATCGAGGGCTTGAAGAAACTCGACGACGGCGTGATCGATCTCGCTTTCGCAGATCCTCCGTTCAATATCAAATACGATTACGACGTGTACGACGACAACCTCCCGGCCGACGAATACCTCGCTTGGTGCCAGGTTTGGATGGGTGAAGTGGTCCGCGTGCTGAAGCCCAGCGGAACGTTTTGGCTGGCCATTGGCGATGAATACGCCGCCGAACTCAAGGTGCTCATGCAGCAGGCGTTGGGGCTGCATTGCCGCAGTTGGGTGATTTGGTATTACACCTTCGGCGTGAACTGCAAATTCAAATTCAATCGCTCGCACGCCCACCTGTTTCACATGGTGAAAGACCCCAAACAGTTCACCTTCAACGACGCCGACATTCGCGTGCCTTCAGCGCGGCAGTTGGTCTATGCCGACGCCCGCGCCAACCCCAAGGGCCGCCTGCCCGACGACACCTGGATTTTGCGTCCTCAAGATTTACCCGAAGGCTTCACGCCGGAGGAAGACACCTGGTACTTCCCCCGCGTGGCGGGCACCTTCAAGGAACGCGCCGGCTGGCACGGCTGCCAAATGCCGGAGCAATTGCTGGGCCGTCTGATTCGCGCCTGCAGCAACAAAGGCGAGATTTTGCTCGACCCGTTCGGCGGCAGCGGCACGACATTGGCCGTGGCGAAGAAACTGGGCCGCGACTACATCGGCTATGAACTGTCGGCCGAATATGCGGAAAATATTCGGCGGCGTTTGAAGCAAATATCGGTCGGCGACCCGCTCGACGGCGCGCCGGAGCCTTTAGTCAGCGCGCCCAATACCGCCAATGGCCGCCGTCTGGGCGAAAACCGCTCCGGGCGAAGCCGCCGGCAAAAACTTGCCGCCGATCAACCGGAGCTGCCGGGGCTTACCGGCGCCGACTGACGCTCTCTGGAAAAAAACATCATGAAATTCGCCATCTGTAACGAGACATTCGAAAACACCCCGTTCGACGAAGCTTTCGCCTTGGCGGCCGGCTTGGGATATACGGGCATTGAAATCGCGCCGTTCACGATCGATAAAAACGTCTTCAATATCACGGCGGAAAAAAGGCGGGAGGTTCGCCGGCAAGCCGAAACGGCCGGTTTGGAAGTGGTTGGTTTGCATTGGCTGCTGGCCTTTACCGAAGGCCTTTATTTGACATCGCCCGATGCCGAGGTGCGTCGCAAAACGACCGAATATCTTTCGGAGTTGGCTCGGCTCTGCGCCGACTTGGGTGGCAAGGTGCTCGTACTCGGCTCGCCGGCGCAGCGTAATCTGCTGCCGGGCGTTTCGCTGGACGAAGCCATGCAGTACGCCGCCGAGGTGCTACGCGGCGCCATGCCGGTTTGCGCGGAACGCCAAGTGACGCTGGCCGTCGAACCGCTGAGTCCTCTAGAAGGCGATTTTCTACTCACGGCCGATTTGGGCGCTGAATTGATCGGCCTTGTCGACTCGCCGCAATGCCGCCTGCATCTGGATGTGAAGGCGATGTCGTCGGAGGAAAAACCGGTTCCGCAGATCATCCATGAGCAGGCGTCGTTATTGGAGCATTTTCACGCCAACGATCCCAATCTGTTGGGCCCCGGCATGGGCGATGTGCCGTTCGAGCCGATCTTCGCGGCGCTTCGCGATGTCGGCTATGAAGGCTGGGTTTCGGTCGAGGTGTTCGACTATTCGCCGGGGGCGGAGAATATCGCTCGCCAGAGCATGGAATACATGCTGGCCTGTCTGGAGCGATTGAAAGCCTGAGCCGCCGCAACGCCCTGAAGTTCCGAATTGGCGACTGAGAAGCCCGGCTTTTTGAAAAAGCCGGGCTTCTGTTCCGGGCCGTTTATTACCTCGATGCTTCCTTTTGCAGCAGCGGCGCCTCTCGCCGGGGTTGCGACTGTATTGTTTTCACTGCTATGCCTTCCACTTTGAATCACGCCGCCGCCCCGGAAACCGCCGCTTATGGCCGCGTGTTTTGGTGGAGCTATTTGGCCAATACTTCATTGATGGTGGCGGTGAGCCTGTTGTTTCGTTACGCCGATTTCGTCAAGCTGCTCGGCGGCAGCGAATCTCAGCTGGGGCTGATTGTGGGACTGGGCATGGTCGGCGCGCTGGCCATGCGCGTTTTTCAAGGCGTGGCGATCGACCATTATGGCCCGGGGCGCATCTGGCGTTGGTCGTTGGTGGGGTTCATCGCCAGCGTGCTCTTGCATTTGGTCGTCGAGAGCGCGCAGAGCCCGCTGGTTTACATCGCCCGCACGCTGCTGGCGACCAGCATTGCCGGCGCCTTTGGCGCCTCGATCACCTACGTTTCCCTGCTGGCGCCGCAACAACGCGTTTCGGAAATGATCGGCACGCTGGGAACGTCTGGCTTCATCGGCATGATGATCGGCCCCACATTGGGCGATTCTCTCTTCGCCAGCGGAGAAGCCACTCGCGCCGAAGTCGATCGAATGTTTCTCTTCGCCGCCGCAATCGGCGCGATTTCGTTGGTGTTCACTTGGCTGGCCACGCCGCGACGCGCGCGCCGAATCGAACGAACAAGGCGGCCTCGCTTACTCGGGCTGTTGCGAAAATATCACCCCGGCATGGTGTTATTGGTGGCGGTCGCGATGGGGGTGGGCATCGGCCTGCCGCACACGTTTTTACGCTCCTACACCGACGAATTGGGCATCAACCATATCAAAACATTCTTTTTGGTGTACGCCGCCACGGGGTTTGCTGTCCGACTCGCCACGCGCACCATGGCGCAGCGCTGCGGCACGCGTCCCATGATTCTGATCGGACTGAGCTGTCTGGCCGGTAGCATGTTGCTGTATTTGCTGGTGCGAACGGAAGCTTCCCTGGCGATTCCGGCGGTCGTGGGCGGCATTGCCCACGCCTTTCTCTTCCCAGCCGTAATTGGCGGCGGGATGGTTGTTTTCCCCCGCCGATATCGCGGCACCGCCACCACCGCCATGATGGCCATGTTCGACATCGGCTACTTGTTCGGGCAGCCGGCGATCGGCGGGGTGCTCGACTTTTCTCGCGATATGGGCTGGCCGGCGTATCCGACCATGTTCGTTTCGTTGGCGGTGCTGTTCGTGGTCGTCGCGACGGTGTTCGCACTCGCGCCGGCAAAGCCGTCGCACCGCGCCAGCCGGGTTGTTTTCGCGCCGGCTGAAACAACACCCCGCCGATGATTACCCGAAAGCCGGAGCTGGAGTTCATGCTTCAGCCTGTTTCGCGCCGTTGGAGTTCAGCCTTTAGGCTGTTTCGCGCCGCCAGCGAATTCACGGCGTAGAAACGTCGCCGCCGATTCCCAGCCCGCAGCCGCTGCTTCAAAATCGACCGGCATCACCCGCACACCCTCCGGCAACGCCCGCGATTTCCCCGTGGCGTTTTGATGCTGGGGAATTTGCGCACTGGCGCTGGCCGCTAGTCGATTTTCCACGTCGGGCGTGAGCAGATAATCAACCAACCGCCGCGCCGCCCGGGGATGCGGCCCGCCCCGAATGATGCACAGCGTATTGGGAATGAACAGGGCGCCCATACCGCCGGCTTGTTGGTCGGGGTAAATGATGCGCACCGGCAACCCTTTATCGACTTCAATAATGGCGTCGTCGGTGTCGGTGATTCCAAACGCGGCCCGGCCCTGCGAAACCGCCAACGCCACCTGCTTGTTTCCCGCCAGCACCTGCGCGTTTTTTTGGACGTCGCGATAATAATTCCGAGCCTTCTTGTCTCCCCAATGCGCGAAGAGCACGGCGGCGTGGGTGGCGGAGGTTCCAAACAGCGGACGAGCAATCGCCCCCTGGCCTTTCCATTTTGCGTTTGCCAAATCGAGGACGGAGCGAGGGGAATCTTCCTCGGCGATTAAATCGGTATTGACCAATAGCACCCGCGCTCGGGCGGCGAAACCGAACCAAGTATTGCGAGAAGAACGGCAACGCTCCGGCAAGCCGGCGGCAAGAGGGGGAATATGCACTTCCAGAAACCCCATTTTATCGAGACGCAGGGTGTGCAAAATTTCGTTATTCCAGAAGACATCGCAACGGGGCCGCGCCCGCTCTTGTAGGATGCGCGTGACCAAGCCGACGGTTTTGGTCGACTCCACATCATAGGCGGCCAGCACCCGCATATCGGTTTCAGTGCTGAAGGCGTCTAGAATTGGCTGGGAGAATTCCCGGTCGAGCGCCGAATAAACAACCACTTCCTCTCGCCCCGATTCCCCGCCCAAGCAGCCCGCCAAACCCAGGCAACCGAAAACGAGTAAAGACCAGCCGACTCCCCCGCCGCATGCCGTTTTCGCCGCGCTCGCCAAGCTGCGCGTGAAAAATGTTGGCTCAGGACCGGCCAATATTTCAAATGCCATCGGGGTATTGAATTTGTCAATCGTGGTTGGAGAAAGAGAATCTGTCTTTGAGATGGCGTTCCGCTCACGCGTCCTCGGCGAGTTGCTTGAGCAGCGGCGGCAACGTGGCGGTCGAATGCAGGCAAAACGAATACTCGCGAGAGGCGAGCAGCTTGTCGCGGCGAAGGTTTAGGACGAGTTGCTCTCGGCGAGCGAGAAGTTCGGAACGCAACGGCGCCACCGCCGGTTGCATCGCGGCGTTGGCCCGCATGATTTCCTGGTGGCGTCGCTTTCGATCTTCGTCGTGGCTGAGCCAGTACCGTTTGGCGGCGATGCCTTTCCGCGCCGCCTCCCGTGCGGCGTCCACCGACGCGGCATGGTCGTGGTCGAGGAAACATTCGGGGTGATAAAGAATCTCGCGTAAACGCTGTTCGACCCGCCGCCTCTCTTCCTCCACGGCCCGTGGACTGGCCGGGTGCAGTTGGAACGTGCCAGAAATCGTCTGGTACCGGGGCGGTTCAACTCCCCAGAATCGAGCGGC
The DNA here is from genome assembly GCA_024276655.1 of Planctomycetota bacterium. Lineage (GTDB taxonomy): Bacteria > Planctomycetota > Planctomycetia > Pirellulales > Pirellulaceae > SZUA-33. The sequence goes on along the minus strand of JAJRWU010000286.1, from coordinate 20,178 downwards.
GAGCGCGTCGGTCAGTTGGTCGTACTTCGAGCCGCCGATTCCGTGCAGGAAGAGATCACAAAGAAAGAAACGCGCGAAGAGGGTGGTCATCAGCGCACGGGGCCGAATCTTGACGCCCTCGGCGCGCAACTCGGCAATTTGCGCCGCGGCTTTCTCGCCCGACGTTTGCTCGTTCAGCGCGAGGCGGCCGGCCAGTTTCGCGCGGTCGGTCCATTCGATTTGATCGCCCGCCTGTCGCACAAAGAGCCGCCGCCGGCTGGGGCTTTGCTCGCTCCATATCCAGAATGGGGCTTCCAACCATTGGTTGTCTTGTTCAAGATCGGGCGCCGGGTGCGACGTGCTTCGCAGCCGATGCACCGCCCGATATTCGCCCAACGCCTCGTTGTAAATAGTGCGAAAGCGAGGCAGATTGGCCAGCATATGAACCACGAACCAAGCAAACGGCGGTGAATCGCAGACGCTACTCAGCGGAAGCTCCAGGTTGTTGATCCCGAAATCCGATTCCAACCGTCGTCTGGCCCAAGCGATGCGTTGGCCCAGGTTGGAGGTCGCGTTGGCTAAATCGCGGGCTGGCGAAAACAAGGGCTTCACTAAGGGGTCAGCCACGATGCCCCGCACCGCCTTTTCCACCCGCGAGGCAAAGGAGCCGAATAATGATTCGTCCACCACGCGCCGCTCCTCGAAGGGCATTGCCGGCAGCGTGGCGTCCAACGCAATTGGCTCCAGATGCGGCGCCTCGGCGGTTCCAGACAAGGCCGTCATCGAGGCGGCGCCGATAATATCGTTATCGATTTGTAAATTAACGGCCACCGCCGAGTGACGACGCGCCAGGGCGTCGAGCACGAAATTCTTGACCCATACCCCAGGATGGAAGAGTTGCGGCTGATGCCCCGACAAAATTACCGGCGGCGTATTCTCACGCGCGGTATTTTCAAAGGTCGTGGGCGCGTCGCAAAACTCGCGGGTGGCCTGTTGGGCCTCGGCCAGTAGCAGCGAGCGGGCTTCCTGGGCCAAATCGGCCATCGTTCGGCCCTGGATATCCACCCGACGATTCGCGGCAAGCCGTTGGTTGGATTCCAGGAGTTCGCCGGTATGGGAAAGCGCCGGCTCGACGAACATTTCCCCATGTTCGCTCGGTGCGTGCAGGCGTCGGTGTTGGATGGCGCTCCGCCGCGGGCTCATGCCGTACAGCCTCCGCCAACCACCGGACCATCGAGGGGCATTGGCGAATCGCGGGTTTCCGATTGCGCCGCCGCCAGACTGCGGTCGAGCACGAATCGATAATACTCCAGCCGCGTGGCGGCATCGTCCAACACGCCGCCGAAGGAGCGTTTTTCGTCGAGATAAATCAAGGGCACCGGCAACTCGACGATTTTTAGCTTGGCCGCCGCCGCTTGGACCCAGAGTTCCAGTGGCATGGCGTAGCCCACTTCGGTTATTTGCATCTTTTTGATCGCTTCAACCCGATACGCCTTGAAACCGCAGAAGGCGTCGGTGAGTTGCAGGTTGAGACGGGCGTTGATATCGGCAGTCACGCGTTGATTGATGAGCCGCCGCTGTTCCGGCGGCTCGCTGTCGTTGGAATATTTCATCAGATAGCGGCTGCCAGATACGATATCGGCATCCTCGGCCGCAGCCACAAAACGCGGAATGCGCTGCGGCTCGTGCTGGCCGTCGCAATCGATGGTCACGACAATATCGTAGCCATGCTCCACTGCGTATTGGAAGGCGGTCAGCAGCGCTGCGCCGTAACCCCGGTTTTCAGGATGCCGAACAACCTGTACGTCCGACCGGCGCTCCAAGAGTTCGCGCGTGCCGTCGGCGGAGCCATCGTCCACCACCAACACATCGGCGCTGTGTTGCAAGACTTCATCCAAGACGGCGTCGACCGATTGCACTTCATTAAAGACAGGCAATGCCGTAAGAAAACGTGAGGTGGGCGTCATTCGTAGTTGCTGACCTGAAAATAGAATGGCATCGCCTTTGGCGGGGGAAGCGATCTATTCTATGCGGCGCGACGTCAGAGTCAAATCGCTGGCCTCACCACCCGCGCATAAAAAAACCCCGGAATTGCAGGGCTTTGCATCTGAATGCGATACCCTGCAACCGGGGGAGGTGGGCGACACTGGATTCGAACCAGTGACCTCCACGGTGTGAGCATGGCGCTCTAACCAGCTGAGCTAGCCGCCCCTGTATTTGAAAGTATACCGAAGCAGGCTTTGCCCGGCTACCGCCACTCTTCTGAATGGCGGGAAGAGTCAGGAATGGGAAGCATTGAAAATCTTAGCTCCTCACCGATTTTAATGGCGCCCGCCTGCATAGCGTCAATATACTTCGGCCAAGGTGGTGCTTCGGCCAAGGTGGCGTCAATCGCCACGAACATATTCCGAAGTTCGACCTCGGCCTCAGCATCTGTCTGGCCGAGAGTCGGCCCGAAGCGCTCTTTCCGATACGAACCTTCCGGCGCCCATTGCCATTCCATGTTGGCCGTAACGACTTTCTTCCGCCGTCCACCGTTACCGACCTGTGAGGATGCCGAGCGGAAGGGCGTCCACCTAATACTTCTTCTGAGGGAATCCATTCCACCCTTGCTGCGTATGCTCGCCAGTAACCCTAGGTAGCCTTTTCTTTCTAAACCGTCAGTTTTGCCCTAGCTGTTTATACTTCCTGTTTGTTACAATTGAAATTCACCCATAACCAACTCTGGAATAGGGGATCCGGCAAGGCTGCTGAAATTGCACAAGGATGCGTGGGTTTAAGTATCGTCGGAGCAGATATTGTGGCTTGTCGAGAGGAAAGACAGTCGCCTACCGTCGGCGCTCATTCGTCCAGTGTTGCTGGGTGGGAACTTGTCGGCATGCTGCCATTTGTCGCGGCAATCGCTGTGTTGCCCTGGTTATTCGGAGGGGTGCGTACGTCGAGTCAACTTCTCTTGGTTGGCTGCGTATTGGCAACGATTCTTGTCCGGATTGCGGTGTCGCCCAAACGTTGCGGCGGCCTGCCGTTGACGCTTGTTCCGCTGTTGTTGGCGATCGTGTTGGGGGTTGTTCAGCAGTTGCCGCTGGGAGAATCGCTGGCTGGCGTATCTCGGCGCTCTCATGCATTGTGGACCGACGCTTCGCCTGAAGCGACTGCGAACAAAGAGGCGTTTGCCGTAGATGTTGGCGAAGCTGCGATATCCAACGAATCGACGATTAGTCTTTATCCTCAGTCCACTCGACGCGATGTCATTATGTTGCTGATCGCAGTTACCATATTCTTCTTAGCGAGCCAGCTGTTTAGCCGGCGTAAATGGCAACGCCTACTATTTGGCGTGGTTGCGGCAAATGGCGCGCTGTTCGCCTTCTTCGGCATCGCCCAGCAGTTGGTCTGGAACGGGCAGATCTACGGGAGCGTTCCACTTACGCAGGGCGGCAGCCCTTTTGCCGCCTTCGTTAACCGTAACAACGCAGGCGGGTATTTGAATCTGTGTCTGGCCACCGCCATTGGTTTCGCCTTGTATGCGTTCTCTCAGGCGGACCAAGCGAATTCCCCACCTCGGGCTCGGCAGGGTTCGAGTTGGCTTGTACGAGTTTTTCAGCGCGTCGGAAACGAAGTACCGCAACTAGATGGGAGAAAGCTGCTGGCGTTGGCGATGGTTGTGTTGATCTTCGCCGGCTTGATTTGCACGCTTTCCCGCGGGGCATGGGTGGCCATGCTGTTGTCGACAGCGGTCGTGGCCACGATTTTGTCCGCCAACAAACGTATTGCACAGGTGGCGGGGACGCTGGTCGTGGTTGCCGTGTTGGGGTTTGGACTTGTCGACTGGCTGGGTCGAACGGAGTTGGTTGGCGCGCGTTGGGAGTCGCTGCAGGCGGAATTCGCCGACCCTTCCAATAGCAGGCTGGCGCACTGGAGCGACGGCTTGCGCGCGGGTAGTGATTTTTGGATTTTTGGCAGCGGACTGGGAACTTATCGTCATGTGTATCGGCCTTATTCCGCCACGGATCGCGTTTTGTTTTACCACGCTGAGAATCAGTACGTAGAAGCATTTTGTGAAGGCGGGGTTCTGGGGCTGGCGCTGCTGTTGGCGGCCATTGGAACCGTCGCCGCCGCCTGTCGAACCCTCCTGCGCGACGACAACCGAGAGCGGCGCATCTGCGGCATCGTGGGAGTTTACGCGTTGGTAAGCCAGGCAGTATCCTCCCTGTTCGATTTCGGCCTTTACCTGCCGGCCAATACGGCTCTCTTCGCGTTGCTGTGCGGAGTCGTGGCGGGCGCTAGCGCGCTGCGAGGGCCAAGTTCAAGTCGTTGGCGGGAAAGGGTTGCGGAATTCTTTCGTCGCGCCGACTTGCAAGTGGGTTTCGCCGCCCTCTTGTTCTGCGCGTTGCTGTTGGGAGCGGTCGATCTCAATAACTGTCTGGCCGTGGAAACGGCTCTCGGCGAGAGCCGAAATGTTGATTCGCACGACGGCGTAACGATCGCCTCCGTGACCAGCCAGATCAGCCAGTTGCGTTCGGCGTTGGCTAAAAAACCTGGGCATGCAGAGGGGCAACAGAGACTAGCACAGCTGTGGATTCAACGTTATCGCTTACGCGCCTTGATGGAACTTCAATCGCAAACCCCAGACCGAACGAAGGTCGACGAAATGTGGGCGATCACAACGCCACTAGCGGTGCATGGCGCCGTTTACCGTTACGCCAACCAAGAGCGAACGATTGAGTTGGAAAACCTGCGTCGAAGCGAAATGGTTCAAACCGACCTCAGAAACGCTTCCAGAGCCCTTTTGAAGGCCGTTTGCGGTTGCGCACTCTTGCCGAGGGCGCGCTTACTGTTGGCGGAGGTCGCCCCGATCGTATCGCCAAATGCCACGACAGAGGCTTGGTTGTCTCGGCTGCCGTTTCTGGCTGGCGGAAATACACAAATATTATACGAGTGCGCGATTGTCCAATTGCAGGCCGAGCGGGTGGAAGACGCCATCACGACCATGCGACGCATGGTGGAAATCGACCCGGCAAGATTGCCGGCAGCGCTGCAACTGGCCGCCTTGTTCGATGAGCCGGTATCCATTGTGAAAGCAATCGCGCCAAACTCTCCCCGTGTGCTCGTGCAAGCGGCGAATAGCGAGGCTTTTCGAGAAAATCAGCCGATGCGGCTGGCGCTGTTGGATCGGGCCAAGAGTCTCTTGCCCGGCGCCGCGTTGGAACCGGCTGAACGTCATCAGTTGGAAGGTGCGATTTACGCCCTCTTGGAGCGGGATGACGAGGCCATCAAGTCTCTGCGGTTGGCCGTTGCCGAACGCCCGCAGATGACCGCATGGCATTACGAACTAGCGACCCTCTTGCAAAAGCAAGGGGACATTGAAGGAGCGTGGAAACACGCCAGGACGTGCGTGAGGATGGATCCAAGAAATGAACAATACGATGTTCTACTGCGACAGCTTAATCGCACCCGCCTGCGTTGACGGGCCGCCAGGCTCATGGCGTAGTGCGTGCGAATTTGAATGGGTGTGTCACCCAGAGGAACGGAGTGCGCGCCGACAACAGTTGCGGCTTGATTGGAACAGTGGCGGAAGTCGTCTGAGATTGTGCGATGGCTGAATCCCCGCGACGTTCACCCACCTTCGGCGACACCTAGATACGTGTTGGGCGTTTGAAGAGGCGCCAACTCAATCGCGAGTAGAGGCAAAGGAAACCATGGAACAGAATCCACAGACATTTGAATTCAGTCCGGAAACTGCGGAGGGCGTCGGGTCGACGCTGGCATTCGCGTGGCGGCGCAAGGGGCTTGTAGTCTTGTCGCTGATGGTGGGTCTTGGGTTGGGCTATTTGTACTTCCTGCGGCAGGATCCGCTGTATCAATCAACGACGCAGGTCGTGGTCATCGAAGAGCAACAGAGACTGCCCATTGATGGATTTGAGATGCATTCGTCGTCTGAAGAGATGCACGTCACGCTGATGCGCAGCCAAAGCGTTATCGAGAAAGCGGTCGAGGTGGGAAATCTTGGCCAACTCGCCGCGTTGCGCGGCTCCGTGAATCCTGCGGCGACGATCTTGTCGAGACTAACGGTTACCGGTGGCGGCAATATGAAAGCCACGATTATTCAACTGTCTTATAATAGCCCCGACCGGGACGAATGCGCGATGGTGTTGCAAGCCGTCGTTACCGCCTATGACCAGTTCCTCAGCGACATGTACGAGGACGTCAATCAGGAGACGATCAAACTGATCGGAAAGGCAAAAGAAGAGCTCGAGACTCAGATCACTGCCTTGGAACGCGACTATCGAAAAATGCGAGACAGTTCGCCGCTGCTCGTCACCGGCGAGACGGCACACAATATCCATGAGATGCGATTGCAGCGGATTGAAGACGAACGTTCCGCAGTCGTGCTGGAAAACTCAGTGCTGCACGCGAAAATCGAGGCGTTTCAGGAAGCGTTGGCTCGCGGCGGCAGTCGTGAGGCTTTGAACCTCATGGTTGGCAGTTTTGAAAATGTCAACGAGCAACCCGGTGGAAAACCGAAGGGGCGTGATCAGTTGTTTGTGCTGGCGCTGGAACAACAGTCGCTCCTGGAAACGCACGGCGCCGACCACCCAAAAGTGAAGGCGATCGCCAACCGTATCGCTCTTGTGCGAAAGCATTTCGGGCTGGACCAACCAGGGCGCCCCGACGCCGATGCGCAGCCCGCCGGGGCTGATTTTACCGAGATTTATCTCCAGTCGCTGATCGAGCAGACCAAGATCAACGAGAAGACCATTGCTGAAATGACAGCGTTGTTCGATGCCGAACGCGAATCGGCCAAGGGGCTCTCGACCTACCAAGACCAAGAAGAGATGTTCCGCTCCGAGATCGGGCGAAAGTCGCGACTCTTCGACGTGGTGCTCAAACGCTTGGAGGAAATCAGCTTGGTGAAAGGTCGGGGCGGCGCGGAAATTCAAACCATCCACCCGCCCGGATTAGGCCGACAGATTCAACCCAACCTACAGTCGACGATGCTGACAGCCAGCGTGCTCAGCATATTGGTTGGTCTCGGACTGGCCTTCCTAGTGGACGCCGCCGACCGTCGATTTAGAAGCCCCGATGAAATTCGCAACGATCTCGGCCTACCGGTGGTTGGCCATATCCCCCAGATTCCCGGAGCCAAAGCGAGAGGGAAGTCGGGCAAGAGCTCGAAGACGTCCGACGCCGGCTTGCCAATGGAGCTTCGCACTGTGCATGCCCCGCGTGGTCGGATCGCCGAAGCCTACCGCGCCGTGCGAACCGCGATCTATTTCAGCACGCGAGGGGGAGGCCCTCAGGTGATTCAAGTCACGAGTCCAACTCCTGGAGATGGAAAGACAACGCTGGCCGCCAATCTTGCTGTTTCAATCGCCCATTCGGGTAAACGGGTCTTGTTGGTCGACGCCGATTTTCGTCGACCTCGCTGTCACAAGCTGTTGCGGCTCAAAAACGACCTAGGATTGGCGAACGTGATCGAAGATTCCGTCGAGTGGCTCGACGCGGTGCAGGCCACCGAGATCGAGAATCTGAGCGCACTGACGTGCGGCAAACGCCCAAAACAACCGTCAGAACTGCTGACCTCGCAACGCTTCGAAGAGCTCTTGGAGTTGTTTCGCGAGAAGTTTGATATCGTCATTGTCGACACGCCGCCGGTTATGGCGGTGACAGATCCGCTTAACGTGGCGCCGCGCGTCGATGGCGTTCTGCTCGTACTGAGGTTGTCGAAAAACGCGCGCGCCGCCGCCCGCCAAACCCTCGACGCCCTGGAAGAAGTTGGCGGCAACGTTCTCGGTGTTGTTGTCAACGGCGTCGGGAAAGGGCAGCAATACGGTGCCTACGGCAGTAGCAAAAACGGTTACGGATCCTCCTACGGCTACGGCTACGGTTCCAAATATGGCTACGAATACCGCGATGCCAACGGCTATGGCGACGACCGCAGCGACTACCTCGACGAATCGGAAGAAGCCGACGAAACTGAAAACAAGGCGCCGGTGCATCGTAATAACGGGAAACATTGATTCGTGGACGCCAACGCGTTTCTAGACCCCCATTTCAGACCTTGAACGAGAATTTCATTCGCTGTGATCCCGCTGGCTGATGTCCATTGTCACTTATTGGCCGGGATGGACGATGGCCCGCAAGACTGGCAACAAGCGGTCGCCATGTGTCGTATCGCCTGGGACGACGGCGTCCGGGCGATTGCCGCAACAGCCCATCAGAATCCTCGGTGGCCAGAAGTCACGCCTCAACGAATTCTCGAAGCAACCATCGAACTACGTAGGCGGCTCGAAGCAGAGAAAATTCCGTTGGAAGTGTATCCAGCGGCCGAAGTGATGATCGGTCCCGAGATTGAATCAGATTTTGAATGCGGGCGGCTGCTTTCCGTCTCGAACCTGGGCTGCTACCTACTGGTCGAACTACCTTCAGGAATGTTCCTCGATCTACGCGACATGGTGACTCGCTTGCTGGGGTTGGGCGTGCGGCCCATTCTGGTGCATCCGGAACGTCACCCCGAGCTTTTGCATGGCGCTGGCGTTGTGGAAGAATTGATACAGCGAGGCTGCCTGATTCAAGTGTCAGCCGCCAGCATCACGCAAAACGGTAATTCGCGGGTAACTGAAGGTCTTCGCTCGTGGGTTCGCCGCGACATCATTCACCTCATCGCATCGGACGGACATTCACCCACACGCCGGCCTCCTGGCGTTTCGGCCGCCTACGGGCGGCTTGCCGAGTGGTCCGACTGGGCGAAGGCGGACCGAATTTGCAGCATCAATGGCATGGCGGTTCTTGAGGGCCTGCCGATCGAGACGCCTCGTCCCCGTCCGCGAAAACGTCGCTGGTTTACTCGAACGTAATTGCATTTGCCGTCGAACATCGAGAGCGCGATTCCTTGCCTTTACCTCTTTAATTTGCTGACATGAAACTGCTTTTCGGAACATTTCTTACCGCGTTTGTCGCCTGCCTGCTACTGACGCCTTGGGTGCGGGGCTTGGCCAGACGGTGGAATATCGTCGACCACCCGAACGAGCACCGCAAGCTCCATAAGGAGGCGACTCCTCTTGGGGGCGGCGTGGCGGTTTTGATAGCATTCGTTATCGCAACCATGGCGGCGGTGTTCTGTTCCGATTCCCAAAGGTCGCAGGTGACAAGCAACGCCATTTTCCTGGCGGGCATGCTCTCATCGGCAACGGTCTTGTGTCTTATCGGCTTGGTTGACGACCGCTTCGGCTTGCGCGGCCGCCAGAAATTGGCCGGTCAGGTCGTGGCCGCGATGATCTTGTTAGCGTCGGGCCTGATCATACAGCGTGTGCAAATTTTTGGAGTGATGTTTGAACTGGGCGTTCTGTCGGCGCCGCTCACGTTGTTTTGGATCCTGGGCGCTATCAACGCGGTCAATCTCCTCGACGGGATGGACGGATTGGCGACCAGCATTGGCATCATACTGAGCCTCGCGATAGCCGTCATGGCGAGTCTTACGGGGCATGTAACGGAGGCGTTTCTGGCTTTGGCTCTGGCCGGATCCTTAACAGGGTTTCTGGTTTATAATCGCCCGCCGGCGAGCATTTTCCTAGGCGACGCCGGCAGCATGATTATCGGGCTCGTTCTGGGGGCTTTGGCCATTCGTAGTTCGCTCAAGGGGCCGGCGTCAGTCGTTCTGGCGGCGCCAACCGCCATTTGGGCCGTCCCCGTGTTCGACGTCGCGATGGCCATACTGCGAAGAAAACTGACCGGCCGCAGCCTCTACGTGACCGACCGCGGGCATCTTCACCATAGTTTGCAGCAACACGGTTTTAGTGATCGGAAAATTCTCCTCGTCGTCGGGGCGTTGTGCTGTGTCACGGCGGTGGGGGCGGCGTTAAGCGTGTACATGAAAGACGAGCTGCTGGCCTACGCCGCAATCGTCGCCGTCTGTTCCGTGCTCATCGTGACGCGGCTCTTCGGACGCCACGAATGCGTGTTGCTGGGGAAACGCGTGCTAGGGCTGGTAAAATCGTTGACACCCTCGTTTTCCGATAAAAACGCCAGGACGGATCATAACGTCCAAACACGGTTGTGCGGAACCCGGCAGTGGGAAGACCTCTGGGAGATGCTCACAACCTACGCCGAACGCCTCGACCTGGACTCCATTCACTTAAATGTCAGCCTGCCAGGGATGGGCGAGGAATTCCATGCCTCCTGGCGGCGCCGTGACGCTGAAATGAATGAAGCCAAAATTTGGCGTTCCGATATTCCGCTCCTGGTTCGCGATATGGCGGTCGGCAGGCTCCGCCTGAGCGGCACTTCGGAAAACGTAAACATCTTCGAGGCGATGAGTGATTTAATTGCTGGCCTGCGCCCCGTCGAAGCACACTTGTCCGACTTGCTCGAACTAGGGAGCGAGGCAACGGCGAACGATATACACACCCCAGAAGCAGGGGAAAGGGTGCTGATTCCAGCGCTGGATGTTTCGGCGAAAGAGCAACACCACGATTGAATCGATCTCAACGCCGGCAACTTTTTTAATTCCCACCTAACCATGACGTTTATTCTTTCAACTGCTCAAAATCGAACTACTGTTGAATGGTGTGTCGGCTGCCGTACGTTTGTTGGGACAGATCCTATTTCGGCGAGAATTCGGGTTGACCGTGTGTCACCCAAGGGCACGGAGTGTGCGCACACAACGATTCTCCTCACGGTTATAAACACCTAGCTTCGCAACAAGATGCCGATCCTCAAACAAGAAACCAGTCTCTTTCCCAATGATCTTTTGGCGCAAGCGGAGGCGGAACTTTCCAACGATGGTCCTCTGACGGAGGAGTCGCCGCGTTGGTGGGCGATGTATACGCGGTCGCGTCAGGAGAAACAGTTGATGCGGAAGTTGGAGGTGTTGGAAGTTGCTTTCTGCTGCCCCACGATCGAACGCCGCTATCGCTCGAAGGCTGGCCGAATTCGCCGTGTGTATGATCCGCTGTTTTCCAACTACGTGTTTGTTTACGGCAACGTACTCGACCGATACGCGGCACAAACCACCAATTGCATTTCGCAGTGCCGACAAGTCAGCGATGGCCTCCAACTCACGCAAGACTTGGCGCATATCCAACGGCTGATCGAAACGGGCGAACCGCTTTCTCGCGAAGCGAGGCTTGTCGCGGGCGATTTGGTGCGAGTGAAAACTGGGAAATTCGCCAGCTTTGAGGGCGTCGTCACTCGACGTCAAGGAAAATCACGATTGATCGTCGCGGTCAATTTCATGCAACAAGGCGCCTCGGTGGAATTAGACGACTGCCAACTCGAGTACCTGGCGCCCGCCTCCGCCCTGGTTGACGCGCCCGAAACAACCAAAGGCTCCATCGATGTTGTCTACAACCCTCGCTAGGATGGCCGAGAGGTGGTTCTCCGCTCTCGTCAAGTCGCGGTCCCACTCGAGCTAGAAATGACCTCATCCGCGACTCGTAAGCGAATCATGTTCATCAATCGCTCCTACTATCCTGATGTCGAGGCAACTGGGCAACTGCTCACGCAACTCTGCGAGGACCTTGCCGAAGAGTTTGAAATCAGTGTGATTGCCGGACAGCCGAATCGAAATCTTCAGCAGACTAGTTTTCGTCGCTGGGGGTCAGATTTTCACAACGGCGTCGAGATTCGGCGTGTCTGGCATACGACGTTTCGCAAGTCGTCGTTTGTGGGGCGAGCGATAAACTATATTAGTTTTCTGGTCAGCGCCGCCTTCGCTTCACTAACGGCGAAACGGCCTGATGTCGTCGTCGTCGAGTCCGACCCGCCAATGCTTTGCCTCCTGGGCGGGTGGATAAAATGGCGTTTTCGCTGCAAGTCGGTCGTCTATCTGCAAGACATCTACCCCCAATTGGCGGTGGCGCTGGGCAAGCTGCCCGACAATTGGATTACAAAGCTGCTTGAGCGTCGCTTCGCCGCCGCCTACCGCACCGCAAACCGCGTCGTCGTTCTCAGTGATGACATGCGCGATGTCGTATTGGAAGCCGATGTGCCGCCCGATTCCATTGATGTGATTCCGAACTGGGTCGACGTTGCGAAAATCGGACCCGCGAAGAGAAACAACGCGTTTCGCACCGAGCTTGGATTGAACCACAAATTCGTCGTCATGTATTCCGGAAACCTTGGCCAGTGCCAAGGACTGCATAATATCCTCCAGGCCGCCGAGCAACTCAAGAATCGAGAAGACATTGTTTTCCTGTTGGTCGGCGACGGAGCCGCCAAAAAGCATCTCTTGGAACAAGCCGAACGATGCGAACTATCGAACATCCGATTCGTCGACTATCAACCGTTTGAGAGGCTTGGCGAAAGCCTCAGCGCTGCGGATATCCATTTGGTTCCGGTAGACGCTCGCGTCAGTCGCTACCTGATGCCGAGCAAATTGTACGGTGCGTTAGCCTCCGCGACGCCCATTTTAACGGTTGCGCCGGAAGATAGCGAACTAGCGAAACTGACGACTCGCGAACAAGTTGGCGCCAACGTTGAACCCGACCAGCCGAAAAAGCTGGCCGAAAAGATCGCTTGGTTTTTCGATCGCCGCGACGACTTCGATGGGGTGGGAGAAAGAGCCCGCGCATTGGCTGTCGAATCCTTTGATCGCCCGGTCGGCGTCGATCGCTTCCGCCAGATGATTCGGCAAATCCTCGAACCGACGTCACGCCCGACATTCGCTGAAACAACGTTGAAAAGCCAGCCGACATGAGGTTCCTGACTGGAAAACGAATCTTGGTGACTGGCGGCGCCGGATTCCTAGGTTCGCAAGTCTGCCGTGAACTCAAAGAGTTCTCACCAGCCGATATCATCGTTCCCAGAAGCGTCGAACACGACTTGCGCCAGCCATCGGTTGTTCGCGAACTGCTTCAGGAAAAGAAGCCTGATGTCATCGTTCATCTGGCGGCCGTTGTTGGCGGCATCGGCGCCAACCGCGAAAACCCAGGGCGATATTTTTACGAAAACGCGGTGATGGCAATCCATTTAATGGAAGAAGCCCGCCGAATTGGTGTCAAAAAGTTCGTTTCGATCGGCACGATCTGTTCCTATCCCAAATTCACGCCGGTTCCATTTCAAGAAGATGAATTGTGGAACGGCTACCCGGAAGAAACAAATGCCGCCTACGGACTCGCCAAGAAAATGTTGCTGGTTCAAGGTCAAGCCTACCGCCAGCAATACGGCTTCAATGCCATCACGCTGTTGCCCGTGAATTTATATGGTCCGGGAGACAACTTTGATCCCAGCAGTAGCCATGTCATTCCGGCGCTCATCAAGAAGGCCCTAGAGGCGAGAGATTCCAACGCGTCGCATGTCGAGGTATGGGGAACGGGAACCGCCTCGCGAGAGTTCCTATTCGTGCGAGACGCCGCCCGCGGGATCGCACTCGCGGCCGAAAACTATGAAAGCGCGGAGCCTCTCAATCTGGGGTCTGGCCAAGAAATAACGATCAAGGAATTGATCACCCTCATCTGTGATGTGTGCGGATTTCATGGCGAAATCCGCTGGGACCGCAGCAAACCGGACGGTCAGCCGCGTCGGTGTCTAGACGTGAGCCGGGCGAAACACGAACTGGGATTCGAAGCCCTAACGAGCTTTCGAGACGGGCTCGAGGAAACCGCCAAATGGTATCAAGAATCAACGACAACAGGTAACACACCCGTGAAAAACAAAGGTATCGGCAACGTGCGTATTGCGACTCCCAAAACCGAAGCGGCGCCTAAACCCTCGCACGCTGGGCGCCGGGCTTTGATTACCGGTATCACCGGACAAGACGGCTCTTACCTCGCGGAGCTGCTCCTCGAAAAAGGATATGAAGTTCACGGCTTAATCCGCCGCAGTAGCACGTTTGGCACGGAACGCATTGCGCATCTGTATCGAGACCCGCACGAGTCCGACACTCGCCTGTTCCTTCATTATGCCGATTTAACCGATGGGTTGAATATTAACAATCTGGTCCTCGATACCGAGCCCGATGAAATCTACAACCTCGGTGCTCAGAGCCACGTTCGCGTTTCGTTCGACCAGCCTTGTTACACCGTGCAAACCGTCGCCATCGGCTCGCTCAACGTTCTGGAAGCCGCTCGCCAACTGAATAAGAAAAAGGAAGTTCGCGTTTATCAAGCATCATCGAGCGAGATGTTTGGCGACGTTCTCGAAACGCCGCAACGCGAAACGACGCCTTTCCGTCCGCAAAGCCCATACGGTTGCGCCAAAGTGTATGCTTTTCATCAGACGGTCAACCATCGCCATGCGTACGACATGTTTGCCTGTAACGGCATTCTCTTTAATCATGAATCGCCCCGGCGAGGCGAAACGTTTGTCACACGCAAAATTACTCGCGCTGCCGCAAGGATCAAGATGGGCTTGCAAAACAAGCTCTTTCTCGGCAACCTCGACGCCAAACGCGACTGGGGATACGCAAAAGACTACGTCGAAGCCATGTGGCTGATGATGCAACACGACGAGCCCGACGATTTCGTCATTGCCACTGGGGAAACCCATACGATTCGTGAGTTTCTGGAGCTAGCGTTCGGCCATCTCTTCCTCGACTGGAATTCCTTTGTCGAGATCGATCCTCGCTATTTCCGACCAACCGAGGTCAATTTGTTGCTTGGCGATTGTAGCAAGGCGAGAGATGTACTTGGTTGGAGCGCGAAGACGAGCCTCAATGAACTCGCGCGACTCATGGTCGACGCAGATATGACAATGGCCGAACAGGAGTTGTTTCGCGAAGAGCAAGAAACAAAAAGACGCTCTAAAAAGAAACGTCTGGAATCGGCGTCTTGAGCAACGGCGCCGTGAAACGTGGCTCGAAAGCGTTCGTCGCGAACCGCGGCGGCGTCTGAACCAATAGAAAACAGGACACTCTAAGATTCGATGCGGAAGGTCGCACTCATTACTGGAATCACGGGGCAAGACGGCTCTTACCTAGCCGAGTTGTTGCTCGCTAAGGGGTACGTCGTTCATGGTCTGGTGCGTCGTTCGAGCACGCGGGAACAATCACGCCTTAGCCATCTCAGTGGTGATCAGAAAACAATCGAACGACGGCTCTTTTTGCATTGCGCCGACCTCGCCGATACAACGACGATTCGTCGCATTTTGACTGCGGCCGGCCCCAGCGAAGTCTATCATTTTGCCGGGCAAAGCGATGTTGGACTCAGCTTCGAAATCCCGGAAAGCACCTGCGAACTGACCGCGATGGGAACGCTCAGGATCATGGAAGCGCTACGCGACCTGCCAACGATTCCGCGTTTTCTTCACGCGAGTTCTCGCGAAATCTTTGGAACGCCCACCGATTCTCCCCAAGACGAGCACACACCGATTAATCCAACGTCGCCTTACGGATGTGCAAAAGCTTTCGCCACGCAAATGGTTCGCATTTACCGTCGTTCCTACAGCCTATTCTTCTGTAATGCGATTTGCTACAACCACGAATCGCCTCGTCGTGGCGAGAACTTTGTCACCCGCAAGATCGCCCGCGCCGTAGCTCGCATCAAACTCGGTCTTCAGCAGGAGTTGCATCTGGGGTCACTCGCCGTGCAACGCGATTGGGGCTTCGCCAAGGATTATGTGGAAGCCATGTGGCTGATGCTGCAACAGAAAACCCCCGACGATTTTGTGCTCGCGACCGGCAAGTCGTATTCGATCGAAGACTTTCTGCAGACGGCTTTTAGTCGAGTTGGCTTGAACTGGAGGAACTACGTCAAAATCGACGACCGGCTGCGCCGCCCCGCCGATCCCGTCGATTTACGAGGCAACTCCGCGAAGGCTCGGTCGGTTCTCAACTGGTCGCCAACCATCGGTTTTGAACAGCTTGTGAACCTCATGGTGGATCACGACCTAGCGCTCGCCCAAACAGAGTGTTTGGCTTCGACGTCTAATATCAGCGTTCGTTGAATTCGGGAATTAATAACGACCGCAAGGCTCAAAACCCGAAGGGCGTCGCGCTTCCCATTTCCGGTTTTGGCTCCTTGCCATCTACATAAAATGTCTGTTGCAGAAACAAGCACTTGCCGCCCAGACGACGTCGCCGTCGCGCCACACGCCAGTTTACCGGTGACTGTTATCGGCCCCCCGCAAGGTTGGCTATCGCTCAATGTGCGCGAAGTCTGGCGCTATCGGGATCTGTTGTGGCTGCTCGTGTATCGGGACTTTGTTTCGCTGTACAAGCAGACGATACTCGGGCCGATATGGTTCTTGATCCAGCCGGTCATGACGACCTTGGTGTTCACTCTGGTTTTCAAGAATATCGCGGGCCTCTCGACAGACGGCTTGCCGGCCATACTGTTCTACCTCGTGGGGATCACATGCTGGGGTTACTTTTCTGAATCGTTGACCAAGACATCCGAGACATTTACTGCGAACGCGAATATCTTTGGCAAGGTTTATTTTCCAAGAGTCATCGTCCCGCTGTCGATCATCGCCTCGAACTTGCTCAAGTTCGCGGTTCAGTTTGCTTTGTTCCTCGTGTTCTGGACGTACTACAAGTTTTCCGGCCATGCAATCGCGATGAATGCCGCCGTCTTTTGGTTTCCCGTCTTGATTCTAATAATGGCCGGTATTGGATTGGGCCTCGGAATGATCATCAGTTCACTGACAACAAAGTATCGAGATTTGCGATTCCTCCTGCAATTCGCCGTGCAACTGGCCATGTACGCGACTCCGGTGATCTACCCGGCGTCAACGTTGCCGGAAAAATATCAATGGCTGATTTTGCTGAACCCGCTCACGCCGATCCTCGAAACCTTTCGATACGCGTTTCTGGGAGTAGGTCAATACAGCCTTGGCGGTCTGGCCTACAGCGCATGCTGCGCCGTGTTCATTATGTTCGCCGGTGCGGTAATTTTTAACCGGGTGGAGAAAACCTTCATGGATACTGTCTGACGACGATGCATTGACCTGATTTGTGTCAGCGAATCGCGAGAAACGATCGCTGAGTTGTGTTCTGTTGCAATTCCGTCCGCTCATGCAAACTCTTTACTGTCCGAAACGATGACTATCTCTTATTCACAACACGCCTTCAATCGTTCGATATCGTCGTGAGCATATCGATTTCCATTGAAAACGTCTCGAAAATGTACCGCCTGGGGCAGGTCGGCACGGGAACCTTGGCGCACGATCTGAATCGTTGGTGGGCGCGCGTTCGCGGCAGAGGAGACCCGTTTGCGAGGGTCGGCCAGAGCAATGATCTTCGAGAGGCCGGTGGAGAATATGTTTGGGCGTTGCGCGACATCAACCTGGAAGTCCAGCAGGGTGAAATTCTAGGCATTATCGGCCGCAATGGAGCGGGGAAGTCGACGTTGCTGAAGTTGCTGTCTCGCGTGACGGCCCCCACGACGGGAAGAATAACCGCTTACGGTCGGATGGCCAGTTTGCTGGAAGTCGGCACCGGATTTCACCCAGAGCTAACAGGCCGCGAAAACATTTTTCTGAACGGGGCGATTCTGGGAATGACTCGCGCCGAAATTCGCAAACATTTTGACGACATCGTCGACTTCTCGGGATGTGGCAAGTATATCGATACGCCGGTCAAACGCTATTCGTCCGGGATGTACGTCCGACTTGCCTTCGCGGTCGCTGCTCATCTGGAGCCGGAAATTCTGATCGTTGACGAAGTACTGGCGGTGGGTGATGTTGAGTTTCAGAATCGTTGCCTGGGGAAAATGCGAGATGTGAGCCGCGAGCAAGGAAGAACCATACTTTTCGTGAGCCACAACATGGGGGCGGTGAAACAGTTGTGTAGCAAGTCGGTATTGATGCGAAATGGCGCCATCGATATGCGGGGAGAGACTCCCGATATTGTGCGGGCCTATTTGCGTAGTGATGCTCACACGCAACGCGTCTTTGTCGGCGCCGAATGTGAAACGGCCGAGAACGACGAAATTCAGCTTCTCGAAATTTCGGTAGGCGATGCGGATGGTCGCATTGATTCGCATCTGATAACAGGCGAGAGCGTGCAGATCAGAATTCGTTATCGACTAAAACGGCCGATCTACAATCTACGCGTCGCGATATTGCTTATGACCACCGATGGCGTCGAAGTATGCTCGAGCAGCGATATCGCGGCCGCCGCCGAAAACTCACCTCGTCCGGTAGGAGAGTATGAGAGTATTTGTCTCATTCCGAAGAACCTGTTGAATCGCCTTGGCTATTTGGTATCGGTCGATTTCGACGTTCCCTTGGAGCGAGATATTTTGTCGGGCAATCGAGTCTTTTTCGAGATTGATGAGTTATCCGCGAATCAACTCGGTAGGACGAGAGCAGCGGCGCCGTCCGGCGTTGTCCATCCTCGGTTTGAATGGCAAGTGAATTGCCGGAAAACCCCGGCGTTGAATGTACATGGAACGCAGTGAAATCCCCTTCCCTCAACGCTCGTTGGCCAACCGCGTCATGGTTGCTGGTAGCCGACGATCACTTGTCGCGATTCGTAAAGCGGCCTATTTCATGGCGTCACGGTTGCCGGGATTTCGCTTTATTCGGGAAACCGCTGGTGCGCAAAACCCTTGCTTGTTTCGATATTGGTTTTGGCAAAAAATTCTAGGTTGCAATCGTCAAGCCTATTGGCCGGTTCACTTCAGCAGCCGAATCAACCAGCCTCAAAACGTTTTGATAGGTGTTGATACGGCTCCAGGTTACGAACCCGGTTGTTACATTCAAGCAATCGGCCCCGTGGTGATCGGCGACTACACGCAAATCGCGGCGAATGTTGGAATCATCAGCGCAAACCATGTTCCCACCGACCTTCGGCGACACGACAGCGCGCCGGGTGTGACCATCGGTTCGTACTGCTGGCTGGGCATGGGAAGCATTATTACGCCGGGAGTTACGCTGGGTGATTTTACCGTGGTCGGCGCCAATGCGGTCGTGACTCGATCATTCCCAGATGGGTATTGCGTCGTTGCTGGCGCACCAGCTCGAAAAATCCGGGAATTGGCGAAGGACGAATGTGTTCAGTTCGAGAATGAGCTTTGCTACTACGGATACGTTTCCAAGCGTAGATTTCCAGCCTTTCGACGCAGCCGACTTGGAGTCTAACGCATGTTGTCCAACCTAAATTCGACGTTAGATTCGCGTCGCGACGAGCCAAGTTCCAGTGTTGCATGTTCGCGTTGCATTCTTACGTCTGCTGATGTTCCCGATTTGGAGCGAGATCTTGACGGCATATGCTACGTGTGCCGCAATTTCGAGAAACGTTGGGGCCAGCATCTCGCTCGACGAACGCAGCGTGAAGAAGCCTTGTCGGAAGCCGTCGCCGAGATTCAGGAAGTCGGAAAAGGGAAAGCGTATGATTGCATCATCGGCATTTCCGGCGGCGTGGACAGTTCCTATTTGGCTTGGAAAGTTCTGCAGTTGGGGTTGCGCCCGTTGGCGGTCCACTTCGACAACGGTTGGAATTCCGAACTTGCCGTTCAGAATATCGAGCGGATAACCTCCAAGTTAAATATTGACCTCCACACCTATGTGGTTGACTGGGAGGAGTTCCGCGACCTACAACGCGCGTATTTCAAGGCTTCGGTGATCGATATTGAAGTCCCCACCGATCATGGCATTTATGGCGTGCTGTACCGCACGGCGCTGAAGCATGACATTCGGTTCATATTGGGCGGCAATAATATCGCTACCGAGGGCTTCATGCCACGTGGTTGGCACTACCAGAAGTGCGACCATATCAATCTCCGGGACATCCACAGGCGGTTTGGAACAAAGCCGCTGAAGTCGTACCCGATATTTGATCGAAAGCAGAAACGCAAGGCGTTTCATAAGGGCATAAAGATTCTGGAATTTCTTGATTTGATCGAATTCTCTCGTAAAGAAGCCGTTGGCGTGATTAGCAACGAACTTGGTTGGCGAGACTACGGTACGAAGCATGGAGAGTCGACCTTCACCAAGTTTTATCAGAATTATGTACTCCCAACAAAATTCGGCGTCGACAAACGCAAGGCGCACTTGTCAACACTCATTGGTACGGGAGAGTTGACGCGTGAAGCCGCTTTGGCGTTATTGTCGCGGCCGGCGTATTCGGAGAACGAACTAAGACAAAACAAGATCTATGTATTGAAGAAGTTGGGATTCAGCGATGACGAATTTGAAAAACTCATGGCAGCCGCGCCTGCCTCGCATAGCGCCTTTGAAACCGAAGGCTCGCTGTTCTTTGAGCACCGCTGGATGCTGCCGTTTCGACCAGCTTGGAAAATGTTGCGTTCAACATTGAAGTTG
>JAJRWU010000285.1 GCA_024276655.1 Planctomycetota bacterium | reverse complement strand
GTTTTGCCATTTACGGTTTTGCCATTTACGGTTTTGCCATTTACGGTTTTGCCATTTACGGTTTTGCCATTTACGGTTTTGCCATTTACGGTTTTGCCATTTACGGTTTTGCCATTTACGGTTTTGCCATTTACGGTTTTGATAGCACGCTGTCGGTATTCAACAGCACGTTCGCGACAACGGTCCAGGCGGCGGCTTGGGCGGCGTCCATTCCCTGGGAAAGCGCGCCCAGCGGCTGCGTGGCGAGTTTGTTCGCGTCTTCCGTATGTTGTTGGTAGTGCGCCAACTCGCTTTCATAAAGCCCGACAATCGTGCCGATTTGGCCCGCATCGGCTGGGCGGCAGAGGCAGAGTTCCAGCCCGAAGCGGGCCCGTTCGGCGGTTGTTTTACCACCTTCCTTGAGAATGCGGCGGGCCAATGCCTGCGCCGCTTCGACAAACACAGGATCGTTCAACGCGACAAACGCCTGCAGCGGCGTGTTGGTGCGAATGCGCCGCACCGAGCAAAGCTCCCGGCTGGGCGCGTCGAAAGTCGCCATGGACGGATACGGAATCGTGCGCCGCCAAAACGTATACAGCCCCCGGCGGTAACGGTCGGCGCCGGGGCTGGTGGCCCATTTACGGTCGCGGCCGTTGAACGCCGCTCGCCACAACCCTTCCGGCTGCGGCGGGTAAACAGAAGGCCCGCCAATTTTGCGGCTCAGCAGGCCCGAGAGCGCGAGGGCTTGGTCGCGCAGCATTTCGGCTTCCAAACGGAAACGCGGTCCTCGCGCGAAGAGGCGGTTGGTGGGATCTTTTTCCGCCAGTTCGGCCGACACGCGCGCGGCTTGCCGATACGTAGACGACATCACAATCGTTTTCAAAATCGCCTTCATGTTCCAGCCGCTGTCCATGAATTCGACGGCCAACCAGTCGAGCAGTTCGGGGTGCGTGGGCGAATCGCCCTGCGTGCCGAAATCTTCCTCCGTGACCACGATGCCGGCGCCGAACAACCGGCTCCACATCCGATTCACCGCCACGCGCGCCGTGAGCGGGTTATCGATGTGGAGCAACCACCGAGCGGCGCCCAAGCGGTTGTGGGGCAGGTTGTCGCCGAATGGATGGAACGCCTGCGGCGCGGCGGCGGAAACATTTTCGCCGTGCGAAAGGAAATTGCCCTTGATCATGACGAAACTCTGCCGCTGCTTGTCTTGCGGCAATTCCTCCATGACCGGCAAGGTCGGCGGCTGAGGCCGCGATTTTTCCAGCTTGGCGAGTTCTTGTCGAACCGGCGCCAGCGATTTCTCGGTTTGCAGGAAATACGCCGTGATTTTCGCCGTGGCGTCGGCCGTGTCTTTCATTGTGTTTTCACGCGCCGACGCATCAAGCAGGGTGATGATTTTTGCCGGCGTTTCGGCGCGACGGGCGAAGTTTTCCGAGGACGTCGCCCACAGACGAAACCGCCACGCCGCCGCTTGCTCGCCGCCTTGGGCGAAGGTGAACGTGAAGGTCAACTGTTTGCTGTTTTCGATCAACACGGCGGTCGACGCCGCGAGAAAACGAGCGGTGTTTTGTTTGCCATCGCTCGGCCAGATGTCTTTCTTGGCGCCGGCGGCGGTAAGCGCGGCGGCCAAATTCTCAGACGACGCCGCATCGGCCGAGAGGGCGGCTTGGAGTGGAATCGAGCCGTCGGTCGAGAGCGGGAAGGCAGCCGAGACAACGGGAAATTCGGCCGGCTCCTTCGACCAAACCACTTTTCGCTCGCCGTTGAGAACGCTCAAGCGGTAGCCGGCGAGGCGGTTTTGTAGGTCGTTGTCGGTGCGATTCCAAACCACTATTTTATCAATCGACTTTGCGCCGCCCAGATCCAACTCCCACCAGGGGTTCGATTCGATGGCGGTGTGCGTGGTCGATTTTTCCTTGTGGAATTCGCCGCTGGTGTTGCCATCGATGGCGAGATGGGCCGGGCCATTGGAACCGGTGCTCGATTGTTTCGCACTCCCCTTGCCGGCGATATTCTCTTCGCCCGCGAAGACCTGCACCTCCGCCAGCGATAACATCTTTTCGTCGCCCGGCAGTTCGATTCTGAGGTACCGCCCCACGACCTGCTGCGGACCCGCCCCCGCGCCGCGAGAAACGGTGAACGAACGCAGCGCCGGTTGCGATTCCGCGGGCGATGCGCTGGGCAATAGCTCCAACCGCAGCCCCGTGATTTTTTCCAACGGGTTGGCCAACGTGAGCGAGAGGGTTGTTTGTTCCAGCGAGGTTGGTTTCACATGTACGACCCCATCTTTATTGATGCCGAGCGTCGAACCGGCGGCCGTCGCGCCCGCGTTGGCCGCGACTGTGTTTCTACTGAGGGTGGTGCTTTCGCCAAGAGTGCTGAGCACGGTCCAATCGGCTTGCGGGCGGCGGGCGTCCGCCCACTGTTTCATTTTCGCCGCCAGTTCGGGCGTTAACGTGTTGAGTTTCTGCTTGAGCATTGCAACCCGCTGCTGGTGTTCGGTGAGTTGCTGTTCGTATTCGGCGGTGGGCGCCGCGAGCGTTGGCTGGTCGTTGGGTTGGTCGTTATCGGCGGTCTGATTGAAGAAGGCGAAAAATTGGTAATACTCGGTTTGTGAAATGGGGTCGTATTTGTGGCTATGGCACTTGGCGCAACCCATCGTGAGCCCCATCCAGATTTGCCACGTGGTGTCGACCCGGTCCTTGATGGCGGCCACGCGAAATTCCTCGTCGTCGGTGCCGCCTTCGGTGTTGGTCATGGTGTTGCGATGCATGGCCGTCGCGACGCGTTGTTCGAGCGTTGGTTGCGGAAGCAGATCG
The DNA here is from genome assembly GCA_024276655.1 of Planctomycetota bacterium. Classification (GTDB taxonomy): domain Bacteria; phylum Planctomycetota; class Planctomycetia; order Pirellulales; family Pirellulaceae; genus SZUA-33. The sequence goes on along the minus strand of JAJRWU010000285.1, from coordinate 54,549 downwards.
CCGGCCAACTGTTCGATCGAGAATTGGTCGTAGGGCATGTTCTGGTTCAACGCCTGAATGACCCAATCGCGATAACGCCAAATGGTTCGCAGCGGATCGGAGCCGTAACCCTTGGAATCGGCATAGCGAACCAAATCGAGCCAGACACGCGCCCAGCGTTCTCCATAAGCGGTATCGGCCAGGAAGCGGTCGACCATGCGCTCGTACGCCTGGGGTTGATCGTCATTCACGAACCGGGCTATTTCTTCCGGCGTGGGCGGCAGGCCGCGCAGGTCGAAACTGACGCGCCGCGCCAGCGTGTGGCGGTCGGCGGTCGGCGCCGGCGATAAATGCTCCGCGTCGAGCCGCGCCAATACGAAATGATCAATCGCGTTTCGGGGCCACTCCGAATTGCTGACGGCGGGCAACTTCGGCCGCACCGGTCCGACAAACGCCCAATGCTCCGCGTACTCGGCGCCTTGGGAAATCCAGGTTTTGATTTGTTCGATTTCGGCGGCTGAGAGCGGTTCGCCTTCGGGCGGCATGCGGAGGTCGGCGTCGTGGGTGCTGATGCGGGCCAGCAGTTCGCTGGCCTCCGGCTGCCCAGGCGTGACCGCCGTTTCACCGCTTTCAGCCGGCGCGATGGCGGCCGAACGGCGGTCTAAACGCAAGCCGCCTTCTCGATGTTCTTCATCAGGACCGTGGCAGGCGAAACAACGCTTCGACAACAGCGGCCGAATTTGTTGATTGAAATCGACCGGCGTTCCAGCACGAGCCGCTTCAGCGGCCAAGCCCGCAACAAGAAGAATTACCAATACGGAGGCGCAAGAAAATCGCGGCATGGTTCAGAAACCTCTGGTTTCACAACATTTGGTTGATTGAGGCGTCGAGGGCGAGAGCACCATTGGCTTTGCCTAGTATCGATGCAAAAACACAAGTGGACGCCGCCCAAGGTTATGCCCGCCGATGGAAAAAGGCCGGCAACAATACTTTTTCATTATAGCACCGCATGGCGGGCGGGTCTGCTGATCGGCTATCGCTAGAACCACTGCTGTTTATCGACCACGTTGCGCAGCGGTTGGCCCGCTTGAAAACGCCGCGCATTTTCCTTCACGACCGCCAGATGACGCTCGGCAATGCAAGGCGCGTAACCGGCCACATGCGGCGTGAGAATCACGTTCGGTTCGTCCCAGAGAGGATGTTCCGGCGGCAGCGGCTCCGTTTCGTAAACATCGAGCGCCGCGCCGGCAATCTCTCCCGATTGCAGCGCCGCTGTTAAGTCGTTGAGCGAGACAATCGCGCCGCGGCCGATGTTGATGAAATACGCCGTGGCTTTCATCCGCTGGAACTGGGGGGCGGAAAACATCCGCTCCGTGGCGGGCGTGTGCGGCGCCGCCACCACGACCACATCACTCTCTTGCAGCAACGCGGTGAGGGAATCCTGGCTGCGAAGCCAGGCGACTTCCGGCGGCCTTTCCGTTCGCATTGGGTCGACGGCAATCACACGCATGCCGAAGGCCGACGCCCGCTTGGCCAATTCACCGCCAATGGCGCCCAGCCCCACGATTCCCATCGTCATGCGACTGAGCTGCAAATGCGCGCGGTCGATCGGCCCCACGACTCCCGGCCCTTGTGCGAAGTTCACCCGGCCGTCTTCTCCGCCCACGGGCGCCCAAACTTGCTGGGCCTGTTGGCGAATGTAGGTGTGTAGATTGCGAGCCAGGCAAATCACGTAGCCCATGACTTGATCGGCGATGATGTCGGAGAAAAGTCCTCGCATGTTGGTGAGCACGCAGCCATGTGCGATCAACTCCGGAAACAAGTAATGCTCCAAACTTGCCGTGGGCGATTGCACCCAACGGAGTTGCCCGGCGGCGGCCAGCAGTTGGGGCGTCAGCTTGCCAAAGAAGGCGTCGGCATTGACGATTTCGGCCTGCGCTTGCTCTGCTTCGCTGGCATTCACAACCGCCAACTCCGGCGCCGCCGCACAAATGCTCTGGAAGCGAGCGTCGTCAATCGCGGGATGGATGAGTAATTTCATGGCGGGAAAAAATACGCTCCCTCACGTTGGGCCAAATCTACGTAAATCGCGGACTTCGTTCGCTGCGAATCTCCCTTTCGCCGGCCCGCAAACACCCGGACTTTTCATAAAGCTTCTTGAATTCTAAAAAAACTGATTGACTTTTCACCGAGACCGCTTAAACTCCGCGTAATAAAAACAAAGTTTTATCGTGGTGTTAATGGGGGGGGTGGTAGTTAAGGCGTTTGCCGGCGTTGCGTCAACGACGCGGTTGCGCCTCGTTACCGCCGCCCGGCGTTATTTTGTTCCGTGCGATGGATCTGCGCGGCCGCTGTTTCGTTTCATGTTCGGTTCATTCATTTCAGGAGAAGGAGTTGCTGATGAAGAAGACGCTGACGCCCCAAAAGCCGGTTGGTCCGGTACCGGAAACTCCAGACATCCCAAATATCGCGCCGCTCGACAATCCACCCGCCGTGCGTCCGAAAACATCGGCGTCGCTCTGGCGGTTCATGGTCTGTTGCACTCTTTCGCTGCTCATGGGCGGTTGTACTCCCACGGGCTCGGGACCGCAAGCAACCGGAAACACGCCCATCCCCCTGGTGATTTACACTACGTTCGAATTGGCGGCGTCCATGGATTTGGAAGGCCATGAATTGGCCATCCATCATGATCCGGATTTCCATCCTGAACAGAAAAAATTCTTCAATCGAATTCTGAATCTGGATGACCCACTGGACAAAGGATACGCCTGGGGAATGACATTTAAATTAACCAAAGATCAAACCTATGAGATCCGGTCGTTTTACAATGGCACTGTAGTACCCGGCACTTTTCACACTTTCCAGTATGATGGGTCGGAGCAAGTGATCCTAAGCGGACCGTGAAGAAGCGTACGCCGCCATATGCGCAAGTACAACGAGCACTATTTACTGTACGATGGCGTTTGGGCCGAAGGCTGGGCCGGATTTTCCGGCCCGGCCTAATGGTTTTCCCCAGCAACAAGGAGTAAGCTGGGAATTATAATCGCAAACCGTTGGAGTTCATGCTTCAGCATGTTTTGAAGATGATATAAAGAAAGAAAACATGCTGAAGCATGAACTCCAACGGCGCGGATAAGGGGAGAAATCATGAGAACACCGGCAACGCGAGCCGCCCGGCGCAAGGTGGGAATGACGCTGATCGAACTTTTGGCCGTGATCGGCATCGTTTCGATCCTCACCGCCATGCTCCTGCCGGCTGTTTTGCAATCGCGCGCCGCAGCCCACTCGATGACTTGCAAAAATAATCTGCACCAGATCGGCCTCGCCCTGCACAACTTCTACGATGCGCACGGCTACCTGCCGAACCGCAGCCCGTTGTGGGACATAATGCCCTTTATGGAAATGCAAGATTTGCAGGCCGAACTGGCGAGGAACGTGAGAAGCACCGCCAGCGGACCAACGTCGTTCGTCTGCCCGAGTGATCCGATGGCCACGATCGAACGTCGGCGGATATCGTACCTGATCAACGATGGCTCGCAAATCGAGCCCCGAAACGGTCTGAAAAAAGGCCTCCGTGATTTTTCCCTGGCCGAAATCACCGACGGCCTCTCGAACACCGCCATGATCGCCGAACGGCTGGTGCGCGATCTCGACACGCTGGGCAATATGCCGCAGGCCGTGTATCGGCGGCAGCCGTTCCGCTTCAACTTTTTGGCCACGCGGACCTTCCCCGCCGGAGAGGAATTGGCGTTTTTGAAATACACGCTCGACCCGGCCAACCGGGCGGTCGCCGAGCGAGCGGGGCGTATCGATGCAGATTATTTGGGCGGCGCCGAAGCGCCTTACGATCATCTGGTTCCCCCCAACGAGTGGGCGTTCAATAACGGCAATGGTAGATTGGGGTACAGAAACGGCACGTATCCCGCGACGAGTTTCCATCCCGGCGGCGTGCATGTGTTGCTGGCCGATGGCTCCGTGAATTTCACCGCCGAAACGATCGACATCCGCACTTGGTGGGCCCTGGGTTCACGCAACGGCAACGATTGAGTATCGGCCGGAAAATAAGTGACGGGAATCCAGCGCACCGTCGTTCCCGCGCAGGCGGGAACCCAGCCGGCTTGCGTACATCGCTGGCTTCCCGCCTGCGTGGGAATGACGACAGTAATTTCCGGATCGATGCGAAACGCCATTGGTCCGCTCCAACGGCGGCGAAAATACATGGAGGTGAATGGAATGGCGATGCTCCGCCGATTGTTTTTGGCATTCGGCCTGATCGCCATCGTGGGCGGCGGATATTATTGCTGGGCCACGACCGACTGGTACGCGCGTGGTTCCGCGGTGTTGCCGACCACCAAGCCCCCGGTTGGCGCCGTTTGGGTGAGCCGCTACGAAGACAATCGGAGGTTTCCCGAAATGTTGCCAACCGACGACCCCGAGATTGCTTCCGTTGTAGCAACGCTTCGCGTGCTGAAAGTCGGCTCGACCGATCTTCTTCAGGAAAGATCGGTCCTGCGAGTGTCGGAGCAATCGGAACTCACGTGCCGGGTCGACCTGGAGCAAGGCGAATGGCAGTGGGCCGACGGAGAGAAATACTGGCGGCTCTTTCAGACCAACCGCGCTCGCGCGCAGCAGTACGCGATGGAGTTGGAGAAACAGCCGCTTCCCATGGTGAGGTTTGATTTTTTTTGCCGGTCCTCGTTGGGTTCGGGCGTTACGGTTGGGCATGAGTATGGAGCGTATCTGAAGGAACGCGTGCGCGGTGGCGGGCAGCGCACCAAACCGTTTTTCGCGCCATTGCGGTCGGGCGAATACTACTTGGTTGTTTCGATCGAGAAATACTTTACCGGGCGTTCTCGCAACCCGCGTTCACCCAAACGCATTCTTTTCGTCGGCACGATCGTGATTGAGGAAAACCCAGAGGAGAACGCGGAGTAACCGGCAAAAAGCAGGGAAATGAACCGGACGGTCTCTTTAGCATCGTTTTCGCAGGGGAGGAGTTCACGCTTTCGCATGCTTTGAAGATGTTACACCACTCGCGGTTGAAAACATCGATTTTTTTCGTTTAACGGCAAGCCGAAGGCGACTGTGTTTTTCCAGCTTGCCGGTACGCGTTGCGCAAAACACAGTCGCCTTCGGCTTGCCGTTAAACGATCTACCTGTAGCCGGATAAGGTGCATGACCAAAAACATGCTGAAGCATGAACTCCAACGGCGCGCATCGATTGCCTGCGCGCGTTACGAACTCACGCGGCGAAGAATCCAATCGCCGAGCGTAGGCCATAGTTGGCTGACCGCAAAGAGAATGCGCGACTTGCCGGGCACGATAATTTCGGGCTGCCGGCGGCGGCATGCCGCCACGATTTTCTCCGCCAGTCGCGCGGGGTCGATTTGCTTAAGCTTGGCGCCGCCACCGGGCTGGCTGGCCGCACTTGGCAAATCGGCGGCTTGGGCGTCGTACCGGCTTCCGGAATCGTTTCGTTTCAGAGGACCGGGGCAAACCAACAACACGTGAACGCCTTGGTCGGCCAGTTCCAAACGGAGTTGGTGGGTGTATCCAGCTAGGGCAAACTTCGCGGCCGGGTAGGCGCCCAAGTATCGGCTGGCCGTTTTCGACGCCAGCGAGCCGATATTCACAATCGAACCGGCCGATTCCCGCAGCAGCGGCAAGGCCAGCCCCGTGCAGCGAACGGCCGGCAGCAGGTTGGCGTCGAGCGCGGCTTGCATGTCGGCCGCGGAGAGGCGGGTGGCTTCCCCACGCGACGATTTCCCCACATTGTTGACCAACACATCTAGGCGGCCGAATTTTTTTTGCACCGTGCGGATCAGGTTCGCGCAGGAGTCATCGTCGCACAGGTCGGCGGAAACGCCCGTGGCGCTGCCGCCGTTTTGCCTGATCTCACTTACAGCGGCCTCCAGCGCAGCTTGCCCGCGCGCCGCCAGCACCACGCTTGCGCCGTGCGCCGCGAATGCGCGGGCAATTTCCCGCCCCAACCCCGCCGAAGCACCCGTGACCAATACAACCTTACGCTTCGATTTCATACCCTTTGCGTTGCTCGCGTTTGAGCCAGGTGTTGGCGGCGGCGTCGCCGACGATCTGTTCCGACGACGCATCCCACTTGAGGCCCCGCCCCAGCCGAATCGCGATATTGGCGAGGTGGCAGGTCGTCATGGCGCGGTGGTGCGTGTAAACATCGGAAATCGGCTGCTCGCGCGTTTTGATGCACTCGAACAAGTTCCGCATATGGTCGCCGGGCTGCTTGCCTTTGTAAAGCCTGGTGATCACCTCTGGGCTGATTGGGTTGGCCGCCAACTCTTCGGCGGGCTTGCCTTTCATGCGGCTGCGGCTGACATGAAAACGGCCTTTCGTGCCTTCAAAGAGAATGCCGTTGCCGTCGGGCGAGTTGCTGAGAATGTGCATTTCCACGCCGTTGGGGTACATCACTTTCACGTCGAATTCGGTGGCTACGTTGTATTGATCGTCCAACGTGGCGTGGCCGTCTTTGTAAGGCACGGGGTGCTTGGCGAAAACGCCCTCCACGCTGACCGGGCCCGAAGCCCCCATTTCCAAGGCCCAAGTCGCGATGTCCACATGATGGGCGCCCCAGTCGGTCATTTTGCCGCCGGAGTATTCGTACCACCAACGGAATTCGTAATGGCAACGCGATTTTCCCCACCGCCCGTCGGGTGCGAAGCGAAAGTCGACCACCGGCGTTTGGCCTTGCCACAGATCCCAATTCAAGCCGGCGGGAACTTCGGTGATTGGAATCGGGCCGCTGGTGGGCGCCCCGCCAATGTTGCAGACCACGCGTTTCACTTTGCCAATGCGGCCTTCGCGAACCATGGCCACGGCCGTGAGGAATCGGCCGCCCATTTCGCTCCGCTGCTGCGTGCCAACCTGAAATACGCGCCCCGTTTCCTTGAGCGCCTTGATGATTTGCTTGCCTTCGTCGATGGTCAGGGTGAGCGGTTTTTCACAATACACATCCTTGCCGGCGTGCATCGCTTCGATCGCGATTTTCGTGTGCCAATGGTCGGGTGTGACAATCGTCACGACGTCAATATCCTTGCGGTCGAGAATCTTGCGGTAGTCTTCATAGACCTCGATTTTCCGCTCCCGACCCTTCTTGGCTTGAATGCCCTGCGCCCTTTCCTTGCCCTGGGCGGCATGGTTTTGGTCGGCGTCGCAGACCGCCACGCAGTCGGCGAATTTCATCGCGTTGGGACCGACCGCCTGCCAGCGGCTGCCCGTGCCAATGCAGCCCAAAACGGGGCGGTCGTTGGGCGAAGCCGCCTTGGCGTCGTCGGCGAGCCCCTTGGCGCCGGTGAAGAAGTACGGAGCGGCTGCCGCGGCGGCCGTCGTTTGTAAAAATCGCCGCCGGGACGATTGGTTCGGATTCATGCTTAGCGTGTCCTGGTAGGAATATATATTTTGTAACCGAGTTTTTACTAACACTTCGCACGGCTACCAATGGCTCGTTTAACGGCAAGCCGAAGGCGGCTGCGTTTCGAGCCAGCGCGTTCGGTCAAGGAAAAACACAGTCGCCTTCGGCTTGCCGTTAAACGAAAATGTGCCATTTTCAACCGTGAGCGGTATAAATGGTTTGGCCAGATAGCCGAGGCAACGCCTACCAGTGTAACGAGGCGCGGAAGGAATTGCCACAAATGGCGAAGTGAATCATGCGGGCTAGGCGTCCAAGCGAAACATCAGGCGGTGGATTCCAACCAGCGCACTATTTTCAAGCGTTTCCGTAAAGGCTTGCCGCCGTTGCAGACAATCGCAGGCGGCGAGGACGAACGAAACATCGCAGCCTTCAATGGCGACGGCCCAATCGCGCACTTCAGAATTGCCGCCGCGTTTGCTGCTTTCAACCGTTTCAATCGCGCTGGCGGAATTATCGGCTCGCCACAGATGGACTTTGTTCACACCCGCCATGACGGCCATTTCTTGCATTCCCTCTTGAACGAACCAAGACTGAAAATGCTGGCGGCGGTTCGCTACGGTATTGAAGCGAAGCGTCGCGATGGCGCCGCCGACTCCCGCGCCCGTGCTGGCAACCTCTCGCCCAGCGGCGCGGTACACGTCGCGGAGCGCGGGCATGATTCGCGTCGTCCACGGAGACGGATTGTTCAACCGCTCAAGATAAGGAGCCGAGGTAAGCGTAGCCGGCGATTCCGTCACGTAATAATTAAAAACCAGCGGAGAACCATCGACAGACTCATACCGGCAGCCTAAAAGGAAACCGGGAACCGAGAGCCGTTCGGGCATATGCTCCCGCGAATACCATTCGCAAAAATCATTCCGGCTCGAAGGCGCAAGATCGTGCCAGATAGCAAGGATTCCGCGGCCGTTGGCAGGCATGGCTGTTTTCGACCTCGTGTTCAACGGAAACAACGCGCGCAGGATGCCCCGCCGCCTAACGTTTGGAAAAAAACTGCTCGGCGTACGCCAGCAAAGGGTTGATCGTTTGCGGTTGTAGTTCATGCGGCGGGCGCCACGCACACCACCGATACCCCTGGTGCTCCGTGAGTTGGATCGAAACATCGTCGGCCAGCCAACCCAGAAAAACAACCAGCGTTTTACGTTTGCGCTCGCCGCCGGTGCGCTGGTAACAAACCTCATACTCTTGGGTGAAACGGAAGCCGTCTTCCAACTGAATTTGGTCGGCCGTGATCGACGTCTCCTCCTCCAACTCCCGCAACGCACATTGCAGTTCGGTTTCGCCAGCATCGACATGGCCTTTTGGCAAGTCGAGGCGGTCGGCATGCTCCAGCAACAAGAACGAGAGTTCCGGCTGGCGGCGAAATACGAACACGCCGCACGACTTAATTTTTTGCATCGCCGGGCGCTCCGCCGTTCGATTGAGAGCCGCTGTCGGCCGGAGCGGCGCCATTAGCCGGAAGAATGAAGTCGGCCAGAAAGAGTTGGCTGGCGTGCTCTGGCGTGCGGGTGCTGGTCCACATGAGTTTCGTTCCGTCGGGCGAAAACACCGGCAACACATCGGCGGCGGGCGAATCAGTAATGCGCGTGATCGGCCCCGGTTTGATGCCGCCGTCGACCGTTTCGTATTTCATCATCCAGAGATCGTAGTTGGGCCGCGCCTTGGGGTTCGAGTGATCGGCGCCGGCCCAAATAATATACGGTTTGTTGGGATGCCAATACGGCCCCCAATTCACACCCACGTCGTCGGTCAACGCGGTTTCATGTTTGCCATCGACGCCGATCACATAGAGTTGCAAGTATTGCGATTTTTTGCGGTCGCTGCGGAACAAAATCCACTTGCCATCGGGCGAAATAAAGGGCCCGCCATCGTAACCGGGCGCGTTCGTAATTTGGCGAACATCGGAGCCGTCGGAGCGCATCAGGTAGATGTCGGCGTCGCCATCGCGGTCGCTGCAAAAGGCGATCCACTGGCCATCTTTTGAGTAGGCGCCCTCCGCATCGTAACCGTGCTGGGTGGTCAGGCGTTTGCGAATGTGGCCGTCTAGATCGGCTTCAAAAATATCCATGTAAGGATCAAAATCCCAGGAGTAGCGGCGACGTCGGCCGCTTTTTCGATCTTCCTCCGCCTGCTTGCGTGCGGCGGCTTCGGTGTCGCTGAGTTTGGGGTCGAGATGACTCGAAGCAAACAGCAACTTTTTTCCGTCGGGCGAGAAATAGCTGCACGTCGTGCGGCCGCGCCCGGTGCTGAGCAGTTGCGGTTTTCCACCCGCCAGCGGTTGCTTGTAGATTTGATAGAAGGGATACTCTGGGCGAATCGCCTGATAGATTATTTCGCGGCCGTCGGGCGAAAAATATCCTTCGCCGGCTTTGACGAAGCCGGAGGTCAGTTGGCGGACATTTTTGAGGTGTTTGCTTTCCAGGGCCGACATCTTGGGCGCGGCGGGCGGTTCGCTTTTGTTCGATTCGGCGGCCGGGATCTCGCCGGCAACCAGAAAATTCGCCAGCAAAAAAAGAGACGCCGACAAAACCAAAAATAGCGGGCGGGGCATGGTTGTGCTTTCAAAAAGACAGTCCGAGAAGGCCATCGCGTAGCGTATGTGTTCAGAACAGTCCATTATTATAGAGCAAAAGGCTGCGTGCATCAGCCAAACTCTTGGAAACGGCGCTGGTAAGCGGCGGGCGCCTCTTTTAGGGGCGACTATCTTAGGGGCGGACAAATTTTAGGGCGGCAAATCCGTGAAAATTTATACGAAAACCGGCGACCAAGGAAATACCGGCCTGTATCGCGGACAGCGCGTCTCGAAAGACGACCCTCGTATTGAGGCGATTGGCGCGGTCGACGAATGCAACTGCGCGTTGGGCGTGGCCCGCGCCGCAGCGCCGCCAGCCGATATCGACGCCGTCTTGAAACGCCTCCAACATCTATTGTTTGAACTGGGCGCCGACCTAGCCACCGCGCCGCTGGCGGAGGAAAAAGAGGAGGCAAAAAAAGACGACGACGGCGTTTTGGAGCTGGAGCGGTTGATCGATCAATTCGAGATCCAAACGAAGCCCTTAACCGCATTCATTCTTCCCTCTGGAACGCCCGCCGCCGCCGCCTTGCACAACGCGCGGGCCGTTTGCCGCAGAGCGGAGCGACGCGTCGTGACGCTCGAGCGCGAGGCGGACGAAAAAGTGGGCGGACGAACCATGGTCTGCTTAAACCGGCTCAGCGATCTTTTTTTCGTTCTAGCGCGAGCGACCAACGCCCGCAGCGACTTCGTGGAAGAGCCCTGGGAAAAATAGCAGGACCAAAGGTGTCCAGCCGGCGCCTAAATAGCCGAATGGCTTCCAGTTTGCCATTTCGCATACCGCGAGAAATTCAATTGACGCAACCTTTTTTGCCATCTAAGATTACGTAGAATCGCCAGTCTTGAATGGACAGCAATTACCCCTCGTCACAACCACTGGGAGAGGTGTCACATGGCTAGCATCTCACAAAACCCGATGCAGGGGCTCTATCAACGATTGCGTAGCCTCGGATTCGATACTCCGTATGTCCGAAATGAGGCGATGTCAGATTGGTGGGATGACGAAGCCGCATCAACGCCCGCCGGCTACCAAGAAGGGTTAATGCTGCTTTCTCGTCATCTGGGAATTAGCTTACGCAGCCTTCAGGACGAAACGCAGCCTCTGGAACTTCGGGACTTCGGGCCGTGTAATTTCAAGCGGTCACCAGGAAAAACGGCGGACGATCTAGCAATTCCAAGGGCAATATGCACTCGGGCGGCGCAAATTGCAGCTGCCTCGTTCGAATCTTCTTGGCAGGGCGGCGTTCCTGCAAGCGGGGCCAGAATTCGTGAGAACATCTTGAGTAAGGGTAAGCCCTGGGTTGGCCTTGGCGCCCTTGTTGATTGGTGTTGGTCCATCGGCATTCCAGTCTTGCACATTTCAGATTTCCCTAACAAAACCAAGAAAATGGACGGCATGGCCGCTTTGGTGGATGGGCGCCCCGTCATCGTGCTTTGCAAAAACCAGAAGCAAAATGCATGGCTATTGTTTATATTAGCGCATGAACTAGGGCATGTTATTCACGGGCACATCGAACAAAACGGCGTGCTTGTTGATGGGGAAGTTTCTTCATCTAGCGAGGATCCTCAGGAGGCGGAGGCGGACGCCACGGCCGTCGAAATTTTAACTGGTGATTCCAATTGTCGCTTTCACTCTGGCGGCCAATGGCTAAAGGCCAACGAACTTGCCAGTAGGGCCAAAAGTTACGGCAAGGAAAATCAGATCGCCCCTGGCCATGTTGTACTCAACTACTGTAATTCCAAGGGCAAGAACTTTTATGGCTTGGCGAACAACGCATTAAATATAATTGCGCCCAACGCAGACGCCCCCCAGCTTATTTACGAGAAGATGGTGGCGCATCTTGATTGGGGCGGACTCCCGGAAGACAGCTCGGAGTTTTTGAAGCGAATCGCAAAACCGAAGCAGCGAAAATGACGTCCTTTTTTTTCGACAACGATGTCATTTCCAAACTTGCGGCATGCGACCTGCTAGACGACGCTGTTGCCGCAATGGGCGCAACCAATGCACAAGTCTTCGTCTTAAGCACGTTCAAGTATCGGTACGGTCTGACGAAAAATACGTCATCGAAGCGGCAGCGGCGCGAGCAAGAGTTAGGCAAGGCGACTGTTCAGCGTTATGCACGGTTCCAACAAGACGTTGGTGAGATCCAACAAGCTCCAGGCGATCTACTGCTGTTGTTTGAAGACGTGCTGCTGTTGTTTGAAGACGTGATTGATATTGACTCTGGCGAAGCCGGACTCTTCGCTGCCGCATGCGCTGCTCCGGGCTCTCTCGTGGTAACGGGCGACAAGCGATGCTTGATTTCCTTGGCGACATCGGCGGCGTGTTCCGATGTGGCAAGTCGTTTGGCTTCCCGGGTGATGTGCTTGGAGCAAGTGATCGATCAGGTATTGATTCTCAAAGGGTTCGAATACACCCGCCGTCGAATTCTGCCGCCATTGGCTGCGACAAGGTTCTTGAAATCGTGTTTGGGAAAACAAACGCCGACGAAACAGAGGTTCGCAGATCATTGCGTGTGTACATTGCCGATTTGCGGTCCAAAACGGGCAACTTGCTCAAGGATAACTAAAATTCGGCTGCTCGGAATCAACGTGAAAAACTTCGCCCCCCCCGAACACCGGGGATTCGCAATTTTGTTCGGCTGTGGTTATAACATTGCTTTCGCGTGCGTTGCGTTTCTATCCCCGCCGTCAGGCGCCGGCGGAGTAACGGCCGAATAAATTGGGCGGTGCATTCGGCCGAGTGGCCGGAAGGCGGTGCGCTGTTCCCCGGATTTCTTGATTGACATTTGAAAGGCGGATTCATGCGCTCTCACGTATGGAAAGGGGTATTGTGCGCGCTGGTGTTGGTGTTCCACTTGGCGGCGGCAAATAATTTATCGGCTCAAGAGGCAGACCCGCCAGCGGTGGCCGAAGCACCGGCAATCGAAGCCGCGCCGCTGGTCGCGATGGCCACCAAGGCCGAAGTCGATGAAGCCCTACTGGCGGGGCACAATGCCTGGATGCTCACAAGTTGCGTGCTGGTGCTGTTCATGACAGCCCCCGGACTGGCCATGTTTTACGGCGGCTTGGTGCGGAAAAAGAATGTTCTGGGCGTAATGATGCAATGCCTCTTCCTGATGGCGTTGATGACGATCATCTGGGCGCTGTGGGGCTATTCTCTAGCGTTTGGCGGCGGCAATCCCTGGATAGGCAACCTAGATCATCTGTTCATGAACGGCGTGCAGCGATACTGGGACCCGGTTGCGGGCGAACCGGTCACGCCGATGTTCGCCGTCGGCACAACCGCTCAAATTCCGCTGCTCACACATATGCTTTTCCAAGGCATGTTTTTTATCATCACGCCGGCGCTTATTTGCGGCGCGTTCGCCGAACGCATGAAATTCAGCACGATGGTGGTGTTCTCCGTTTTATGGGGCACGCTGGTTTATTGCCCGCTCTGCCACTGGGTTTGGGGCGGCGGCATTCTGGCCTTCGGCGGCGACCATAGCTGGGCCGGCGGCGCGCTCGATTTCGCTGGCGGCACCGTGGTGCATATTAGCTCTGGAGTGACGGCGCTGGTGTGTGCGGTGGTTATGGGTAAGCGGCTGGGTTTCGGACACGACCCCATGCCCCCGCATAATTTGACCTACACCACCATGGGCGCCGCCATGTTGTGGGTCGGTTGGTTTGGGTTCAACGCCGGCAGCGAACTGGCCAGCGATAGTTTGGCTTCCAGCGCTTTTGCAGCCACGCACTTTTCCGCCGCGGCGGGCGCCGTGGCCTGGGCGGCCATGGAATGGGTCTTGAGGGGCAAGCCGAGTGTTTTGGGTGCGGCTTCGGGCGCTGTTGCGGGGTTGGTTTGCATCACGCCCGCCGCCGGGTTTGTCAACCCAATGCCGGCATTGGCCATGGGCGCCTTGGCGGGAGTGGTCTGCTTCGGGGCCTGCACGACGTTAAAAAAGAAGTTCGGTTACGACGACTCGCTCGACGCCTTCGGCGTGCATGGCGTCGGCGGAACGCTCGGCGCCGTGCTTACGGGTGTCTTCGCGACCCGCGCCTGTTGGAATATCGACGGCGACAACCCCCTCGGATTGCTCGAAGGAAACACCAGAATTCTCATCGGCCAAATTGTGGCCGTGCTGGTGACGTGGGTTTTCGCGGCAGTCGTTTCGCTTGTCTTGTTGAAAATTCTCGACGCCACCATGGGGCTGCGCGTATCGCAGGAAGCCGAAGTGCAAGGGCTGGATGTCAGTGAGCATGGTGAAGAGGGCTATATCTTCATTTAGAACCGTACTAAAATTCAAACGTACAGGAGAGAAGGAGAGAATCCGTGAAAAAAGTTGAAGCGATTATCCGGGTGTTCAAGCTCGAAGACGTTAAGAATGCTCTCACCGAACAGGGTATTCATGGCATGACCATTACCGAAGTGCGCGGCTTTGGTCGGCAAAAAGGGCATACTGAGATGTACCGCGGCACGGAGTACGCGGTCGATTTCGTGCCCAAGGTCAAGGTGGAAGTCACGTGTTCGGACGACAACCTCAAAACCGTGCTCGACACCATCATGAGCACCGCGCAAACGGGCCAAATCGGCGACGGCAAAATTTTCGTCACCGACTTACAAAACTGCTTCCGCATTCGGACGGGTGAATCCGGCGAAGACGCTCTGTAATTCGTGGCGAACACCTTTTGGAATTAAAAGCCCGGCATTTTGAAAATGCCGGGCTTTTCCGAGCGATAACCGGTAACTGGTATTCGGATAAGCTCGAACCCGTGGAGAACACCCCTTGAGGGGAGCAATTGGCCATGTCCGCCTCTGGTCCTCGCCGCGCCGTTGTGGAAGCAAAACAACGGCTCGCCGAGCGACGCGATAAACTGCGCAAACAGCACGATAGCGGGTCTCGCGGGATTCAAGTGTGTGCGCATCTGACCGATATGATCGACGCCGTCGTGCATGACCTTTACCTTGCCGCGTTGGACGATTTGAACGAATCGCACGCCGGCGGTTTGGCCGGGGAAATTGCACTCGTGCCGCACGGCGGATACGGTCGGCGAGATATCGCGCCGTATTCCGATGTCGACCTCATGCTCCTGCACCAGCCCGACGCCGAAGCCCGCATCGCGCCGTTGGCCCAGCGGCTCATGCAAGACATTTTCGATGCCGGGCTCGATCTCGGGTTGAGCGTCCGCACGCCGGCCCACGCCTGCTTCATGGCGCGGCAAGATCCTCGCGTGCTGACCTCGCTGGCGGAGTCGCGGTTTATCGGCGGCAGCGTGCAGATGTACACGAAGTACATTCAGCGGTTTCGCCGTGAAACGATGAACCGCCAACGCAAACACGTTGCGGCGCTTGGCGCCGCCCGCCGCAAGGAGCGCCAGCAGTATGGCGAATCGGCCTACCTGTTGCAGCCGAATATCAAGCGATCTCGGGGCGGCTTGCGCGATATCCAATTGGTTCGCTGGGTGGGGTTCACGCGCACCGGGGAAACGCGGTTGAGCAGTTTGCGCATGGCCGGCTTGCTCTCCGAAGACGACTACGCCGCACTCCGCGCGGCGCGTGAATTCCTGCTCCGGCTACGGAATGAACTGCACTTTCACGCCGGAAAATCGAACGACATTTTCACGCGGCCCGAGCAGGTGCGCATTGCCGAAATGTTCGAATGCCAAGGTCGCGACGACGCGTTGCCGGTGGAGGAATTCATGCGCGCCTATTTCGAGCACACCGGCGCCATTCGGCATATCATGACGAACTTCGTCGCCAGTTCTCGAACAAGTTCCTGGTCGTCGGCCGTGTTCCACGCGATGTTTAGCCACCAAGTGGAGGGTGATTTTCGCGTCAGTCCTCGACACATCAGCGCGACGCGGCGCGGTCTGAAAAAAGTGCAAGGCGATATCGCCGAAGTATTGCGATTGATGGATCTTTCGAATCTGTACCACGCACGCATCGATCACGCCACTTGGAATACGATTCGCGAGTCGATGTTACAACAACCGACCGTCGAACTCACGACCGAAGCCAACGAGCGTTTTCTTTCCATGATGGGCGCGCCCGGCCGACTAGGCGGCTTGCTCCGCCGGCTCCACGAACTTCGCGTGCTGGAGCAAATCGTGCCGGCCATGCGTCATGCTCGTTGTTTGATGCAATTCAATTCGTATCACAAATACACCATCGACGAACATTGCATTCGCGCGGTCGAGGCGGCCACCAGTTTCCTCGACGACAACTCGCCGCTGGGCGAGGCGTATCGCGGCGTGCGGAATAAGTCGGTACTGCATTTGGCCCTTTTGGTTCACGATTTGGGCAAGGGCTTCGACGAAGATCACAGCATTGTGGGCGAGCGGTTGGCGGGTGAAACCGCGGCCCGGCTTCAACTGCCCGAACAAGACGCGGAAATGCTTCAATTCTTGGTTCGCGAACACCTGACCATGGCCCACTTGGCGCTCTGGCGAGATATTCACGACGCCGCGCTGGTGGTTCAGTTCGCGGCGGATGTCGGTTCGCCCCAGGTGCTGCGCATGCTTTACGTGCTCACCTGCGCCGACCTAGCCGCCGTTGGGCCGGGCGTGTTGAACGAATGGAAACTGGAACTGATTACCGAGTTATACCACCGCACGATGCGGCGCCTCACCGGCAGCGTCGGGGCGTCGGGCAAGGACGCCTGGTCGGAAAAGCGAAAATCGAAATTGCGAGAGTACGCTTCGGGCAATTACGGCTGGTGGCGGAAGCAAGTCAACGCGCTGCCGCCGGTGTGTCTGGAGCTTGATCGAGAAGAAACCATCGTCTCCGACCTGCATCGGCTGTACGCCCTGCCGGCCGATGAAGCATTCGCTTACGGCCGTTATCGCCCGGAGCTTGACGCCGTCGAATACACCATCGGCTGCCAGGCCAGCGTATCAAAAGGGCTTTTTCATCGACTCACCGGCGCGCTGACAGCCCAGGGAATGCAGATCCTTTCCGCCGAAATCAACACCCTAGCCGACGGCCTCGTGCTGGATCGTTTTTATGTGCATGATGGCGATTTCAGCGGCGAACCGCCGCAAAACCGCATTGAGGAAATCAGCGAACATTTGGTCAGCTCGATGCGCGAAGCCACGGAGGCCGCTCCCGGTTTCCGAAAAATGTGGCAGCCGTCATCGTCCGCCAAGGAGACCGCCGGCGCCAAACAACGAACGCGCGTCGTGTGCGATAACAGCACCTCCGACCGAGCCACCATTATCGACGTCTTCGCCCACGACCGCATGGGCCTGCTGTACGCCATCTCGAAGACGATTTACGAACTCGACGTGGTCATCGTGGGGGCTAAAATCGGCGCCCATTTGGATCAAGTCGTCGATGTCTTTTATGTCACCGATGCGCAAGGCCAAAAAATCGAATCGGCCGACCGAATCCGGGAAATTCGCGCCAAACTGCTCCAAGCCATCGAGCAGTTCGACATCGAAGACACCGCCAATTCAACCTCGCAATAACCAGCCGCTCAATAATCGGCCGCTCAATAACCCGCTGCCAAGCCGCCGACGCGAGGGTCGGAAACGCCGATCAATCGCTCGCCGTCGGGCGAAACGGCAATCGCCTGCGATACGCCCATGCTTCCGGCGTGCTGCAAATGATGGCCCATGGCTTGCAGTTTTTCGGCGGTTTCTTCATCGAACGTGCGTTCAAGCACCAGCCTGTCGGGCCGCCACTGGTGGTGAAACCTCGCGGCGGCCAACGATTCGGCCAGCGACATTTCCAAATCGAAATAGTTGAGCACCGCCAACACCACCTGCGTAATGATTTTAGGACCGCCCGCCGCGCCGACCGTCATCACGGGGCGGCCCGCTCGCAACACAATGGTGGGGCTCATGCTCGAAAGAGGACGTTTGCCCGGCGCCACTTCGTTGGCCTTGGCGCCGACCAATCCAAAGGCGTTGGGCGCCCCCGGTTGGATGGAAAAATCGTCCATTTCGTTGTTGAGCACCACGCCGGTTCCAGGCACGACCACCTTCGATCCAAACGTGGTGTTTATCGTGGCCGTAATCGCGACCCAGTTGCCCTCGCGATCAGCCGCCGCAATATGCGTGGTGTGTTTGCCGAAGAGGTCTTCGGTGGCGCGCGGAGGCTGGCCGGCGTGCGGTGCGTTCGTGACACGGTCCAACGAAATGCGGCGGGCTAATTCCTGGGCGTACTGGGGCGAGATCAGTCCACGCGGCACGGGGGCGAAATCGGCGTCGCCCAACCAATACGCTCGGTCGGCGAAGGCCAGCTTCATCGCCTCCGCCACCACATGCGCGTACCGCGCCGGATTCCGCCGGTGCATTTTTCGCAAATCAAAATGCTCCAAAATATTCAGTATCTGCCCGACATGCACGCCGCCGGAACTGGGAGGCGGGAAACCCACGATGGTTAAATCGCGATACGTCGTTTGAACCGGACGACGAATACGGGGCTCGTAACGCGCGAAATCGTCGGCTCGCAACACGCCGCCGTTTTTCTCCATCCAGGCGCCGACCCGCGCCGCGAAAGGACCTCGATAAAACCACTCGACGCCCTCTTCGGCAATCGACTGGTACGTACTGGCCAGGTCGGGTAGCTTGAGAACTTCACCCGCTTGGCGCGGCGAACCATCGGCTTTGAGAAACATGGTCCGCGAACCGGGGAAACGGGCAAGCTCGGCCGCCTTGGCTTTTATTCTGCCGGCGTAGGCGGCATCGAGAATGAAGCCCTCTTGGGCGATTTTCGCCGCCGGCGTGAGCAGGCTTGCCAGGGAGCGGCGTCCGAATTTACGCGTTGCCATTTCGTAGGCGGCCAAGGCGCCGGGCGTTCCGCTGGCCAAGGGCCCCCGTTGGCTCCACTCGGTTTGCGGTTTGCCATTGCGGAGGTACATGTCTCGCGTTGCCAGGGCGGGCGCTGTTTCGCGGCCATCGATGGCGATGAATCGTCCGTCGGCCAGACGAATCAAAATAAAGCAACCGCCGCCGATTCCCGAGTTATATCCATCAACCACGCCCAATGTCAGCGCGGCGGCGACGGCGGCGTCAACCGCATTGCCTCCGGCGCGAAACGCAGCCACGCCGGCTTCGGTCGCGATGGGCCGCACCGTGGCCACCATGCCATTGACCGCGGTGGCTTCATCGGCCCGCGTTGCGACTGCCGGCCGCAATAGCAAAACCGCGAACACGCCGAACGCCAGCAGCCGAGCAAGATATTTTTTCATATTACATCCGTTGGAGTTCAACCTTTAGGTTGTTTTTTCCTCATCGGTTATCGTGCAGGAAACCATGCTCAAGCTTGAATTCCAATTCTACGGAATACATGGCAAAAAGCCCGGCATTTTGCAAATGCCGGGCTTTTTTTAGTTTGCCGCCGTTTTTGGACGGGTCCTATGCGTTGAGTTTTACCGATGCGTCGTTCGCGACGTTCACCCACACATGAACGTGAGGGGCGCCGCGGAAATGCCAGACGAACGAGGGGCCTTCGAGCCGCCAGTTGTCCCACACGCGGTCGTTGCCGATATCGCCATCGGTGAAGAAGGCCAAGTGGCATTTATTGAGGCCGCCCTGCGATTTCAAACAAGCCACGACTTCGTCTTGATCGCTTTGGCGATACGGCTCGATCAATTTATTGAGCACTTTGCCGACTTCGGCTTGTTGGTCGGCGGAAAGATCGGCCACGGGAATTCCCAGGAAGTCGCCGTCCTGGCCGACGAATTCTGCGTCGCCTTCGTACGGCGTTTCCGATTCCTCGGCGCGTTTGCGCTGCTTGCCGTCCAGCATTTGGTAAACTTTGTTAGCCGCCAGAGCTTGTTCCCAAAAAACGTTGCCGGGGTGGTCTGGCTTTTCGTTGAAGCCCTGCGCGGCGTGGCCGTAAAAGATGGGGCCACCGAAAGCCACGTGGTCGGCCGAATTGCCGTCGCAGCGGAGCGTCATGTGTCGGCCGGTCATGACGAATTCAAAGTCGCCGTCGCCCGGTTTTCCGAACAAGGCGATATTCTGGCTGCGGCCAAACCCGCCGGCGTCGTCCTGGAGCTGTTTGTAGAACTTGGCGTGCCATTCGGGTTGGATCAAGCCCTCGAAAATCGAGCGTATGAGTTTTTGTTGTTCGCCGGTGAAGAAGTCGCTGCCGATGGGCGGTTTGGTGATGTGCCAATTGTTCGAGACGCGCGTCCGCAGCAGTCCTCGTTTTTCTTCGGTGTGGTCCCAGTCGAAGGCCACGATCGACTTTTGCTTGTCGTTGAGGGTGTCGTAGAGCACGCCGACCAACGATTCCGGAGTTTTGGCTTCCGAAACATTTTTGGCGTAGGCCAAGGGCGAATAAGCGCCGGCGGCCAGCACCGCTGCGCCCGCCGATGTTGTTTGCAGGAATGTTCGCCGAGATACCGCCGACCCACCGGCCTCGCCAACCGGTTTTTGAGATTTCACTTTGTAGGCTCCTTTCGCCAAAAAAATAATACCAAGAACGAAACTGCCGTTTGTTGGTCCGCCGAACCCCTATGAGGAAACGCACCATGGCGCTCTCATTGTATACTTTGCAGGGGCTGGTTTGACACAATTACCTCGGGTTTATGCAAATGTTCTCATATCCGCCCCTTGCGGTATGAAACCTCGGTGTGAGCGATTTGTTTCGGCGGAAGGGGAAGAGCTTCCAGGATTCCCACGAGAAGTTAGGGGAAGTGCGAGCTTGGCGAAGAAAACTCCCTTTTTTGTGCAGGTCGTAGCGAAGAGTGAAGAAGAATTGCGCGTTGTGCCGAAGTTTCGTGTAGAGGCGCGGGTTTGGAATCGCGGAAAAACCACATTCCGATTCAGAAGCCCGGCTTTTTCAAAAAGCCGGGCTTCTAGGCCGCCAATTCGGGATCTGGCTCCACGTTTTCTTAGTTTGCCAGCAGACGACCACACCAAGGATGGACCACAATTTCGATGGAATTTCGAAGAAGCGGGCAACGCGACGATCGCCGGCGGCGCGTTTTGCGGGAAGAAAACCTGGTGGAGGAAAACACGGACTCCGCTCCAAAAAAACGTAAGGCCAGCCGAAAATCGGGCGCCGCATCGACCGCCGCCTACTCCTCCTCGGCTTTGAGAGAATACCAGCCCCTACTGCTGGATGTCGCGCCGACCCGCCCCTGGACGCTTCTGGTGATTTTCCTGCTGGGCGCCAGCACCGTGGTCGGACTCATCTGGCTGCACGCGATTGCCGCAACGTGGCTGCCGCCGGCGCCGTTTGGTTCCTGGGACATGTTCGACGCCAGCCGGCCCAATTCGCTGGTCGCCTGGATTTCATCGTCTCTTCTGCTGACGGCGGCATTCTACTCGGTTCAGGTGTATCTGCTGCGGCGGCATCGTTTGGACGATTACCGGGGACGATATCGGGTCTGGCTCTGGACCGCCGCCTTTCTGGTGTTGGCCAGCGCAGCGGCTTCGACATCGGTTCACGAAGCGATGAACGCCTCACTGCATGTTTTGTTGGGGCGTAGGATCGCACATCTTGGAGATCGGGCTGCATTGTTACTGATGGCGCCTCTGGCGGCGGCGTGGTTCGTTCGCTTGGCGGTCGAGATGCGAAATTCGACCGGCGGACTCATCCCCCTGGCCCTTTCGGCGGCAATCTACGCGGTAGCCGCCGTGTTGCAAGCTTCGTTGGCGCCGGTTGATTTTTTGGTAAGCTGGTTCGGGCCAGCGTCGGCGCCCGATACGGCGATGACCGACATCGCGTTGCTTGTGCAGGGCGCAGGCTTGGTGAGCCGCATGTTTTTTCTGTTCGGCATTTTGGTGTATTGCCGGCGCGTGGTGCTTGAATCGCAAGGTTTGCTCACAACGGCGCCGCGAACCAAATCTCGCAAGCCGGCAGCGAAAAAGAAAACCGCCGCCGCCCAGCGAAAAAAAGACGCCGTCGAAACTCCGGCCGCGGAGAAGAAGAAGCCCGCCGCCGAGAAGAAACCCATTGCCGATAAAAAAGTGACGGCGTCTCAACCGAAACCCGTTGCGTCCCCGAAAAAGACGAAGCCAGAAGCAGCGCCGGCAGTGTTGCCCTTCGAGGGTCAAGATACTTCGCAGCAAGGCGAAGCCTCTTTGTCGAAAGCCGAGCGGCGGCGATTGCGAAAACTGAAACGCCGAGAAAACCGGGCGGCGTGAGCGCGTGGCGCGCCGTTGGAGCGTACGCCAACACGCGGATGCGTGCATTCCAAACCGTCGCCCCACGCCAGGAAGTAACGCCATGCCGCAGCCTACAGAAGATGCAGAACGCGACAACGCGGCGGCGAAAAAGACCGACTTCCCATCGCCCGCCGCTACAACCGGCAACACGTCCGACAACCAGCGTTCGAGGATTTGGTCGCGAGGTTTCATGGGGCTGGTCGCGACGCAACTGCTCACCGCGACCAACGACAACGTTTTTCGCTGGTTGATTATCGGCATCGGCAAAGACTACGTGGCGCCGGAGGAAGCAGGCGTGGTGCTGATGCAGGGCACGGTCTGTTTCGTGGCGCCGTATTTGGTGCTGGCTTCGTTGGCGGGATATTTCGCCGACCGTTTTCGCAAACGCGATGTCATCGTGGCTTGCAAGTGGGCCGAGGTTTTCATCATGGCGGCGGGCGTGGCGGCTATTGTCTTGGGGCAGTTCTGGATGCTGTTCGCGGTCGTGTTTCTGATGGGCGCTCAAAGCGCCTTGTTCTCTCCGGCCAAGTTGGGATGCATTCCCGAAATATTGCCCGCCAGCGATATCTCGAAGGCCAACGGACTGTTCGGCTTGACCACCGTTGTTTCGACGGTTCTGGGCATGGGGTTGGGGAGTTGGTTGAGCGACGTCGCCGGCCACCGGGGAACGGAAAATATCTGGCTGCCGTCGGCCGTCTTGCTGGGGTTGGCGGTGGTGGGAGTATTTTGCAGCTATTTGGTGGGACATCGACCGGCGGCGAATCCTCTCCGCACGATTCCCTGGAACGCTTTCACGCAAACCTTTCGCGACATGCGCACCTTGGCCGCCGAACGGGCGATGTTGCGCGTGGCGCTCGGAATCGTGTTCTTCTGGTCGATAGGCGCGCTGGCGCAGATGAACATCGATCAATTCGCCATGGAAGGCGGCGCCGCGACGGAGTCGGCCAAAACTCCACTCTTGATCGCGCTGGTGCTAGGCGTGGGCATCGGCAGCGTGCTAGCGGGGATTTGGTCGGGCGGACGCGTGGAGTTGGGTATTTTACCGTTGGGGGCGGCCGTGGTTTCGGCCAGCGCGATGCTGCTGTTTCTGGTCGATGGCGACATCTTCACGCACGCATCCTCCTGGACAACCGACTTCTACTTCGCCTGTCTGCTCCTGTTCTTTCTGGGCGCCGGCGCCGGGCTGTTCAATGTTCCGCTGGAAGCCTACATGCAACACCGCAGCCGAAAGGAAGTTCGCGGATCCATTCTGGCGGCCTCGAATTTTCTCACGTTTTCCGGCGTGCTGGTTTCCGCCTTGTTGTTCGCCGCCTTGCGAACCCCTTTTTACGAAGTGGCGGCGGGAAACGCGGCCGGCGCAGGCGCGGGCCACTTATCTCCGCTGCTCACGTCGCGGCAGATTTTTCTGTTGGCCGGCTGCCTCACCATTCCGGTGTTCCTTTACATTCTGTTGGTGATTCCCCAAGCCTCGATTCGCTTTTTCGTTTGGATGTTGAGCCGAACGTTCTACCGCATTCGCGTGTATGGCCGGGAGAACCTGCCGGAGCACGGCGGCGCGTTGCTGACGCCGAACCATGTTTCCTGGATCGATGGAATCTTGCTGCTGCTGACCAGTTCGCGGCCGGTTCATATATTGGCCTACGCCGGCAATTTCCGCAGTCCTGTCATGCTTTGGCTGGCGAACCTTTGGGGCGCCATTCTGATCACGCCCGGCTCGCGTTCGGTGGTGAAAGCGCTCAAAACCGCGCGCCAAGCCCTGGAAAACGGGGAGCTGGTGTGTATCTTTCCGGAGGGCGACATCACGCACACCGGCCAGATTGAGGCGTTTAAGCCGGGCATGATGCGCGTCTTGAAGGGAGTCGACGCCCCTGTCATTCCCGTCTACCTCGACGGGCTGTGGGGGAGTATCTTTAGCTTCGAAGGCGGCAGGTTCTTTTGGAAATGGCCTCGCCGGATACCGTATCCGATTTCCATCTATTTCGGTAAGCCGCTGCCGCACCCCGACGACCCCCATCGCGTGCGCCAGGCGGTTCAAGAATTGAGCACTCAAGCCGTGGAACAACACATCGATCGTATCACGCCGCCGCCGATTTCGTTTATCCGAAATTGCAAGCGCCGCCCGTTCACCTTGAAAGCGGCCGATTCCATGAGCGGCGCGTTGTCGGGAGGGCAATTGCTCATGCGCACCTTGATATTGCGGCGGCTGCTGCGGCGCGAAGTGCTCTCGCCCGACGATGAATATGTCGGCATATTGTTGCCGCCCTCCGCCGGCGGGCTGATGACGAACCTCGCCCTCACGCTCGACCGCCGCATTGCGGTGAATCTGAATTACACGGCGTCGTCGGAAGTGTTGAACGCCTGCATGGAGCAGTGCGGCGCCAAACGCCTGCTCACCAGCCGCAAGTTCATGGACAAAATGAACTTCAACCTCGACGCCGAAATAACCTACCTCGAAGACCTCAAACAGCATCTCACCCTGGCCGATAAAATCACCACGGCCCTGCAAGCGTACGTGCTTCCCTCGGCGGTGCTGGTTCGATCGTTGCGGCTCGATCAAATTCGCGGCGACGATATCATGACCCTGATTTTCACTTCGGGCTCCACCGGCGCGCCCAAGGGCGTGATGCTCACCTACGCCAACATCGGCTCCAATGTGGAAGCCATTGAGCAAGTGATTCACCTCACGCCCGACGACGTCCTCCTCGGCGTGCTGCCGTTCTTCCATTCGTTTGGCTACACGATCACGCTGTGGGGCGCCATGAAACTCGATGTCAAGGGCATCTATCATTACAGTCCGCTCGACGCCCGTAGAATCGGCAAACTTTGCAAGCAGTATCATTGCACGGTTATGTTATGCACGCCCACGTTCCTGCGCAGCTATTTGAAACGCTGTACGAAGGAAGATCTACAAACGGTTGACGTCGTGGTGGCCGGCGCCGAGAAATTGCCGAAGTCGTTGTGCGACGCCTTTGAAGAGAAGTTCGGCGTGCGCCCGGTGGAAGGTTACGGCACGACCGAACTCGCGCCCTTGGTTTCGGTCAACGTGCCGGAGAGCCGCTCGAAAGACGCAGAGAAGGCCGATTGCTGCGAAGGCTCCGTTGGCCGGCCGATTCCCTACGTGTCGGCGAAAATCGTGCATCCTGAAACGGGTGAGGAACTCGGTGTGGGCGAAGCGGGAATGCTGCTGATTTCTGGTCCTAACGTCATGCGGGGCTACCTCGGGCGAGACGACCTCACCGCGGAAGTCATGCGCGACGGTTGGTATGTCACGGGCGATATCGCGCTGCTCGACGAGAACGGTTTCATTCACATCACGGGCCGCGAGAGCCGCTTTTCCAAAATCGGCGGCGAGATGGCTCCCCACATTCTGATCGAAGAGAATCTGGCCGAATTGATCGGCGTCGACGACGAAATTGGCCTGCAAGCGGTGGTTACCGCCGTGCCCGACGCCAAAAAAGGGGAGCGTCTGATCGTGCTCCATACGGCGATTGAAAAAACGCCGCAAGAATTGTGTGCCGGTCTGGCGGAAGCCGGTTTGCCGAACCTGTTCATTCCCTCGCCCGATAGTTTTCTGCAAGTCGAGGAACTGCCGATGCTGGGAACCGGCAAGCTCGACCTCAAAGCCGTCAAGGAACTGGCGCTGCGCCACTTCGCCCCGCAAGAGTAGGTTACCGCCCTCAGTGACATGGAAAATTGCGGCAATAATCTATCTGCCCGCTCAATACTCAGAAACCGTTACGAAGAAAGGAAACGCGGGGGCGATGGGCCGCAATGAAACTCGCGATCACCGATAGCATAAGTTACCAACGAAATGCGAAGAGTGGCAGCGTGGTCCAGATTCAAGAACCTGAGCATCCTGCGAGGAGTGACCAAAAAACACTATAATCGCTTCGTGACCAGAACGCGAGAAGTAGGCGGACACCACAAGAGGGCCGAACACATGTCAATTGTTGAATCGCCATTTGACAACGAAGCAGAACTTGAAAAATGGGCCTTCGATAACGTCCAACAATTCCTGGGAGAGTGTATTTCCCTGGGAAAACTCAAAATCACGACTTCGTCAGGTAAGGGCGGCATACCAGACGGCTTTTCTTTCAATTTTAGCTCGCGTGAGTGGTTTGTGCTTGAGGCTGAACTGCTCGAACATGGTGTCTGGCCTCACATTGCGGAACAAGTCACTAGATTTGTTGTTGCTCTGCGGAATCAAGATACGTTACGCAAAATCCGAGATCGGTTGTTCAATCAAATATTAGAGGATGGTCTGGCCGAGGCGGTATCCAAACAACTGGGGACGACAACAGCCCGGCTTCTGCAAGAAATTGAATTATTTGTCGAAGGGGTTCAGCCGCACGTCGTGATTTTCATTGACGACACTAATCAAGACCTCAACGACTTTGCGCATGCGTTGGAAATCCCCACCGTCATCTACCGTGTTAAAAAGTTTCTCGTGCATGGTCAAGCGGAGTACTACTCTCCGGACAAAGCCAGCCCATTTATCACCACTGACCCGACTCTCAAAATACCTCCGGGCGCCCAGGAGTTCGACGTCATTAAGCAACTTGGTGGCGGAACATTGGTGACTGGTGGTGGTCGCGTCAAATGCTACAAGCTAGAAGATGGGCGTGTGATCAATATTCGCCGATCGAAGTTTTATGAAAAGTACAACTACTACTGGTACGGTCTCAACCCGCGATCACTCGACCAGGGAAAAGATATGGGGATGACCCATCTTGTCTTCGTTATGGGTGAGTGGGGGTTCGTCGTAGTTCCAATCGAGACCGTCCTTAAGTTTTGCAAAAACACGAGCATCTCGAAAAACCCTGATGGATCGTTGCGACACTACCATGTGTTGATTTCGCCTGAACCTGAGCCGCAGATGTACTGGTCGAACGAGGCGCCAAAGTTTAACGTAACAGAATACGCCCAGGCATTTGAGTGAATTCATCGAGACGCGGCTTCGAGATCGTGGATGGTGCTTTCCCCTGCGGGCAAGACTAAAGAGCTCGCACCGGTGGAGTGTACGCTGTAGCGTGCGTTCGTCGAAGAAAGAAGAAAAGAAAACATGCTAAAGCATGAACTCCAACACCGCGCGGTGCGACCAACCACTGGCGTCGAACGGGGGGAGCGGTACAATGACAGGCTCTCCCCAGACGCCTTTTGATATCCTCTTTCGCGACCAGTCGCCTCGTTTGGCCGCCTGCTTGCAAAAATCCGATGAGCACCCCGTTACTGCAAACACCGTTGCACGCCTGGCATGCGGCGAATGGCGGCCGAATGGTCGACTTTTCCGGTTGGTCGATGCCGGTCCAATACCATTCTATCGTGGAGGAGCACCAAGCCACGCGGACCCGGGCGGGGTTGTTCGATGTCTCACACATGGGGCGTCTACGTTTCTCTGGCGCTGGCGCCGGTGCGTTTCTAGACCGCCTCGTCACGCGGCGCGTGGACAACCTAGCGGTCGGCAAAATCCGCTATGCCCTGATCGTGAATGAAAGCGGGGGCGTGCTCGACGACGTGCTCGTGTATCGGTTGGCCGACCCCACCGGAACGCCGTATTTCGCGATGGTGGTGAACGCCGGAAACCGGCAAAAAATCACGGCCTGGATCGATTCCCAACTCAGCGGTTTCGACGCCGCTTATGTCGACGAAACGCCAACCACCGCAATGCTCGCCGTGCAAGGTCCTCACGCCATTGAAATGGTCGACCCGCTGCTTGCGGCGCCGCTGGCGAAGTTGGGTTACTACACCGGCATTTGGACCGAAATACTCGGCGCTCCGTGCGTGCTCAGTCGAACCGGCTACACGGGAGAAGACGGTTGCGAGATCACGGTGGCCGCCGAAATGGCTGAAAACGTGTGGACCGAAATTCTCAAACGCGGCGCTTCGCTTGGCGCCAAGGCGGCTGGTCTTGGCGCCCGCGACACCCTGCGTTTGGAAGCCGCCATGCCGCTCTACGGCCATGAATTGACGGAGCAGATCGATCCTTACCAAGCGGGGCTGGGCTTTGCGGTGAATCTCACCGGCCGAGAATTCGTCGGGCGTGAAGCACTGCAAGCATTGAAAAACCGGGCCGACGCTCCCCGCCGCGTCGGCTTGGAAATGTTGGGCCGACGCATTCCCCGCGAGCATTTCCCGGTGCAAGCCGATGGCGCCGTGGTGGGTGAAATTACGAGCGGCACATTCTCGCCGACCTTGCAAAAGCCAATTGCCATGGCCTACCTGCCGCCCGCGTTGGCGCATGAAGGCGCCGAAGTGGAAGTTCAAATTCGTAATCGCCTGGAACCGGCCCGCGTGGTAAAACTCCCTTTTTATTCGCGAAGTTAACATCGGCCCGAAACATGGCTCGCCGCGTTAAAAGCCCGGCATTTTGAAAATGCCGGGCTTTCCTGAACCACAGCCGGCAAACTTATTTGCGGACAGCTTAACAAAAGGAATCATCGTGAAACCAGAAGAACTGCTTTACGCCCCGACACACGAATGGGTGTTTCTCGCTGACGGCCCCGACGGCAAGATCGCCACGTTGGGCGTTTCGGCTTTCGCCGTGGAGCAGCTCAGCGATTTGGTCTTTATCGATTTTCCGGAAGTCGGTCAAACCTTGGAGGCGGGCGCATCGTTCGGAGAAATCGAGTCGGTCAAATCGGTGAGCGATTTGTACACGCCGGTCGCCGGAGAAGTGTTGGAAGTCAACAGCGGCTTGGCCGATGCGCTCGACACCATCAACGACGATCCACACGGCGCCGGCTGGCTGATCAAAATCAAGGTCAGCGACGACGCCGGTCTAGCCAACCTGCTTGATTTTGCCGCTTATCAAAAGCAATGCCAAGAAGCTCAATAAACACCATGCCCTACATTCTCAACACGCCCGACGAACAACACGCCATGCTCGAAGCTATTGGCGTTTCCTCGCTCGACGACCTATTCACTTCGATTCCCTCGGCCTTGCGTTTGGACCGCCCGCTGGAAATGGGACCCGCATTGACGGAAATGGAGCTGTCGCGGCACATGGCTGAGTTAGCCGCCCGGAACCAGCCGGCGGGCGAGAAGGTTTGCTTTCTCGGCGGCGGGAGTTACGACCACTTCATTCCCGCCGTGGTCGACGCCATCGCCTCGCGGGGCGAGTATTATACGTCGTACACGCCGTACCAGCCGGAAGTCAGCCAGGGCAACCTGCAGGCGATGTTTGAATATCAAACCCTGATCTGCCAACTCACGGCGATGGATGTCTCGAACGCCAGTCTGTACGACGGCGGCAGCGCCACCGCCGAAGCGGTGCTAATGGCCATGAGCGTCACCAAACGCAGCGGCAAGGTGTTGGTGCTCGATAGCGTGCATCCTGAATACCGGCAGGTGCTGGAAACGTATTTGGAAAATCTTGATACGGAGTTGGTCACGGTGGCCTCGGCAAATGGCGGCGATGTCAAAAACATAGCCGTAGAAAATATAGCTGCTGAAATCGATGCAAACACCGCCTGCGTCGTGGTGCAAAGCCCCAACTTTTTCGGCTGTTTGGAAGACGTCGAAACGCTGGCCCGGGCCGCCCACGAAAAAGGCGCCTTGCTCGTCATGGTGTTCGACCCGATCAGTCTGGGGTTGCTGAAACGTCCTGGCGAAATGGACGTCGATATCGTCGTGGCGGAGGGGCAATCACTGGGAAGCCCGATGTCGTTCGGCGGGCCGTACTTGGGAATCATGGCTTGCCGCGAACGATTTGTCCGCCGCCTGCCGGGACGCATCGCCGGTGAGACGGTCGACCGTCGCGGGCGCCGCTGCTGGGTGCTCACGCTGCAAACCCGCGAACAACACATTCGTCGCGACAAGGCCACTAGCAACATCTGCACCAACCAGGGGCTGTTCGCGCTCCGCGCCACGATTTATCTGGCCGCCATGGGGCCGCAAGGCTTGCGGGAAACGTCGGAACTGTGCCTGCAAAAGGCGCACTACGCGGCTGCGGAATTAACCAAGTCGGAGCGCTTCACTCTCGCATTCGAGCAGCCGTTTTTCCAGGAGTTTGTCGTTCGCGATCGCGCGGGCGATGTCGAAGGTTTAATGCAACGCGCATGCGGCGAAGGCCTGTTGGCCGGCGTTCCGCTGGGGCGTTGGTATGACGACCTGTCTGACTGTTTCCTCGTGACGGTTACCGAAAAACGCACGCGCGCGGAAATCGACCGATTGGTTCGCTCGCTCAGTGGCGTTTCCGAACAAGCAGCCATTCCCGCCTGAAGACGCAAACGCCTCGCTTCACGATTCAACAGAAAAGCTCCTTATGCGTAACACCTCCGCGACTCAACTTCTGTTTGAACTTTCCCAGCCGGGCCGCCGCGGCGCGTTGCTTCCGAAGTGCGATGTGCCCGTGCAGGCGTTGGCGTCGTTATTGCCGGAAGGCGCCATCAGTGAGCAACCGCCGCAAATTCCGGAACTGGGCGAGCCAGATGTCGTGCGGCACTTCACGAATTTGTCGACGCTGAATATGTCGGTCGACACGCACTTTTATCCACTGGGGTCATGTACGATGAAGTACAATCCCAAGCGGAATGAGCGAGAAGCGTCGCTGCCGGGGCTGTTGCATCTGCATCCGTATCAGCGGGAAGAAACGATCCAAGGCCTGCTGGCCTTGCTCAGTGAACTGCAAGACATGCTGGCCGAAATATCCGGCTTGCCGGCCGTTTCCCTGCAACCCGCCGCCGGCGCCCATGGCGAATGGACAGCGCTCATGGTGGCCGCCGCCTATTTTCGAGACCGCCAGGAAAAACGCACCAAGGTGCTGGCCCCAGATTCCGCCCACGGCACCAATCCCGCCAGCGCGCGCATGGCCGGGTTCGACGCCGTTTCGGTCAAGAGCCGCGCCAACGGCTACGTCGACCTCGACGACCTCCGCTCGAAACTCGACGACCAAACCGCCGTTTTTATGATCACCAACCCCAGCACGCTGGGCATTTTTGATGAGCAAATCGCGGAAATTGCCGAAATGGTGCATACCGCCGGCGGCCTGATTTATCTGGACGGCGCCAACATGAACGCCATTCTGGGCGTGACCCGCCCCGGCGATTTCGGAGCCGACATGATGCATTTCAATCCTCACAAAACATTCAGCGGACCGCACGGCGGCGGCGGTCCTGGCGCGGGGCCTATCTGCGTGACGGAAACGCTGGGCGCCTTCCTGCCGACGCCGGTCGTGGTGCGCAACGGCGAGCAATACGCATTCGACGGCAACCGCCCAAAATCGATCGGCCGCGTGCGCAGCTTCTTCGGCAACGTGGGCGTGCTGGTTCGCACCTACTGTTATTTGCGCACGCATGGCGCAGACGGCCTGCGGCGGGTTTCCGAAAACGCGGTGCTCAACGCCAACTACCTGCTCAGCCAGGTCAGACACTTTTTGCCCTCGCCGCAGGGCGAGCGTTGCCTGCATGAGTTTGTGGCATCGGCGGCGGATATCAAAAAGGAAAGAGGCGTCTCGGCGATGGATATCGCCAAACGTCTGCTCGATTACGGCTACCACGCGCCGACCGTCTATTTCCCCCAAACCGTGCCCGAAGCGATGATGATCGAGCCGACCGAAACCGAAAGCAAGGACACGCTCGACGCCTTCGCCGCCACCCTGTTCAAAATCACCGGCGAAGCCGACGACCTCCTGCACGACGCGCCGCATAGCACCCGCATCAGCCGACCCAACGAAGTGCAAGCGGCGCGCAAGCCGGTGCTCAAATGGTCGCCCGCCGCCAGCGACGCATGAAGTCCGCCCGCCTGCTGATCGATCAACCGTTGCCCGCGGCGCGCAACATGGCTATTGATGAAGCTCTGTTGGAATCGGCCAACATCGAGGGCCAGACCACGCTGCGTTTTTACCAATGGGCGGCGCCGTCGCTCTCGCTGGGCTACTTCCAAAAACACGCCGAGCGCAACACGCATGCCGCCAGCCGAAACATCGCCATGGTGCGGCGGAGCACCGGCGGCGGAGCCATTGTGCATCATCACGAATGGACCTACAGCTTCACCACGCCGATTGTCGACCGTACTTCCAAGCAAGTTGAACAACTCTTCTGGACTTTCCACGAAACGCTGGTCGGCATGCTGGCGGGCGCCGGCCTCACCGCCCAGATTTACGAACCCGCCCCCGACCAGAACGCCCCGCCCGCCGCGGAACCGTTTCTCTGCTTCCTTCGCCGCGCACGCGGCGACATCTTGCTCGAAGGCCATAAAATCGTGGGCAGCGCGCAGCGACGGCGGCAGCGCGCGGTCTTACAACATGGCGGGATTCTCTTGAAAAAAAGCCCGCATGCGCCGGAGTTGCCGGGAATCTTCGATTTGGCGGGCGACGTGCTCGCGCCCGGCGTTTCGGTCGACCACGAAACGCTCACCCGCTGGTCTTCTCTGCTGGGAGAGCGTCTGGGTTTCGGTTTCTCCGGCGGAAAACTTTCGGTCGACGAACAGCAAAGAGCCGATCACATCGAAGCTGAAAAATTCACCGCCGACGCCTGGATGCTGCGCCGCTAGGGAACAGTCGCGAAACAGGTTCGCGGTTGTAGCTCAAAAAAGCCCGGCATTTTCAAAATGCCGGGCTTTTCATTCCGTATGTAAATTCGGACTGTTCCCAAGGCCTCCCTTCCCCTCACGCTTCCTACTTGCGTCCCGCCGCACGTCTGCCCGCGACCCCGCCTGATTGCGCATCAACGCCTGCCTGCATTCCAAGCAATCGTGAGTCAGGACGGCAAGGGGAAAGCCGCAAAGTCGCCGATTTGAAAAATATTCAATTTTCATAAGGCCTTGTGGGAGATGCATGTTACGACGTTTACCACCGTCAAATACCGCCTTTGTGGCGCGCCGCTTGCGTTTAGCGGGAGCACATAGGCGGCAGTCCGCACCGTGCGTTTTGGATCCGCGCTCGGCCCCGGTCTTGCTTGAGTTCCGTAGAAAATGTCCTTCAAAAATAAGGCAACCACGAAAATGAGTTTGATTCGCATGTCCCCTGCGTTGGGGTTTTTGAGTATTTGTTTTTTATCAGTGGCGTTATTCGCCACTCCCGCTTGGGCTGACGACGCCCCCGCCGCCGGCGCGGAAGAAACGGTCGTGGTGGTTGAAGAGGCGCCGGCCGACGAAGCAGCCGTTTCGCGGAGCGATGAACTGGCCTACGCCATCGACAACATGATGTTGATGATTTGCGCCGTCTTGGTGCTCTTCATGCAGGCCGGTTTCGCCATGCTGGAAGCGGGGCTCAACTCCGGAAAGAACACCGTCAATATTCTCTTTAAGAACGTGATGGACCTCTCCGTCGGCGTGCTATTGTTCTTCGTGGTTGGCTTCGGTTTGATGTATCCCGGCGATGACTTTGCCGGCGGCTTGTTTGGTTTTGGCGGCTGGCATGAAGGAACCATGACGATCAGCGACGAAGCCGCCGCAATCGGCCCTGGAAATTTCAGCCCTCAGGTCGACTTCTTGTTTCAAGTGGCCTTTGCCGCAACGGCCGCCACGATCGTCTCCGGCGCCGTGGCTGGAAGAATGCGGTTCGGCGCCTATCTGGTTTATAGCGCGTTTCTCACCGGGTTGATTTACCCGATCAGCGGCATGTGGACCTGGGGCGGCGGTGTTTTGGCCGCCATGGGTTTCGCCGATTTCGCCGGCTCGGTCATTGTTCACGCCGTGGGCGGCTTTGCCGGACTGGCCGGTGCGATTGTGCTTGGTCCTCGTTTGGGGCGGTTCATCAATGGAAAATCGCGACCGATGCCCGGCCATAACCTGACCTTCGCCGCTCTGGGCGTGTTTATTCTCTGGGTCGGCTGGTATGGATTTAACCCTGGCAGCCAACTGGCCTTTTCGACCGCCGCCGATATCAACGCAACCGTTTTGGTCGCCACGAACACCACCTTGGCCCCAGCGGCTGGTTCGGTTTTGGCCATGCTTGTCGGTTGGTTGTTGTTCAAGAAGCCCGACCTCACCATGGCGCTCAACGGCGCCTTGGCCGGCTTGGTCGGCATTACGGCGAATTGCAATCAGGTTTCCAACATTTCGGCCGTCGCGATTGGCGCCGTGGCCGGCATTCTGGTGGTGGCCGGTATTGTGCTGCTCGACAAACTACGTATCGACGACCCTGTCGGCGCTTGGCCGGTGCATGGCCTATGCGGCGTTTGGGGCGGCATGGCAACGGCCATATTTGGAACCGACGGCGCCTCGTTGGGAGTGCAAGCTCTCGGCAGTTTGATGTTGTGCGGCTGGGCCTTCGGCACGATGTTCGTGCTGTTCTCTGTTCTGAAAGTTCTAGGAATCTTGCGAGTCTCGGCTGAAGACGAACAAGCCGGACTCGACTTAAGCGAGCACGGAATGCACGCTTATCCGCCGGGAGTGATCGCCGCTGAAACTTTCTCCAGCACCTCGGTTGGGGCGCCTGCGAGTAAGGAGACAGTAGGGGTTTAACGCCCTGGCACGCGTTTCCGTTCGACCTGCAAGGATGCAGGTTCGGCGGAAATTTAAGTGTGCCACACCAATTTTTTCTCGGCTCGTGCCTGAGCCGGAAGGATACCCCATATGGCCTGGGTAGACATCCGCCTTGTCTACTCAGGTCGGGGTATTTATTTATTTCTTGCCAGCCATTGGAGTTCACGCGCTGCGGCAGCCTACCGGTGGTGTTCGCTACACTCGATGGCTGTTAAGCCTCCGGCTTGCGACGAACGCTTGCCCACAACGAACTCGTACCTGTGAACCTTATTTTTCTTCATGCCATCACGATAGCAACGCGATGCCCGCAGCCAAACGCCGCGATGGAGTCTCATTGCGAGCCGTCGCCTTCCAGACTACAATTCTCGGACTCGGCGGCGTTTTTTTCGTCGCCGCAAAGGCCCGAAATTGGCGGCCCGAAATCGGCTTGTATGGCGAAGTTCAGCCCGATTTTCACCTCTTGGCGGCGTGTCACCAACGCGAGGCCCAAGAAATGCGGGGCGTCTTCTACTTGAACCCAACAACAACGGCTTCCGGAGAACTAGCCCGCAGCAGCGGACTCCCGAAGGTGGCAGAGCATGGCTGGCAAAAATCTTGTCGTGGCGCAGAGCGGCGGCCCTAGCGCGGTAATCAACAACACGCTGCGGGGCATCGTGGAAACGGCGCGGGAATTGGGCGAGATCGACGAGGTTTTCGCGGCCCGCCATGGCATTGAAGGCGTGCTCAAGGAAGAGTTCATCAATCTGAGTCAGCAGCCGGCGGAGGAAATCTCGCTGTTGCGATACACGCCCGCCGCCGGGTCGATCGGAACCTGCCGTTACAAAATCAAGGAGCGGCAGCAGGAAGATTTCGAGCGCTGTATTGATGTCTTCAAGGCACATGACGTGGGTTATTTTATTTATATCGGCGGCAACGATTCGATGGACACCGCCCACAAAATCGCCAATTTGGCGGCGCAGCGCGGCCTCGATTTGATCGGCGTTGGCGGG
This sequence comes from Planctomycetota bacterium, assembly GCA_024276655.1. Taxonomy (GTDB): domain Bacteria; phylum Planctomycetota; class Planctomycetia; order Pirellulales; family Pirellulaceae; genus SZUA-33. The sequence goes on along the minus strand of JAJRWU010000285.1, from coordinate 19,040 downwards.
CCGAAAACGATCGACAACGACGTCGGCGATAGCGAATTCAAACTCATCGACCACACGCCCGGTTACGGCTCCACCGCCAAGTATTGGATGCACGCCGTACAAAACGCCAACGAGGAGAACGCCGGTTCGTCGCCCGCCGACCCCGTGCTGGTCATGCAAGCCATGGGCCGCCGGATCGGGTTCATTCCCGCCGCGGCGCGGTTGGCCGATCCTCACCGCGAAATGCCCTTGCAGATCTATCTGGCGGAGAGCCCCTGCACCATCGAACAGATGGCCGACCAGGTGAACGACCAACTCAAATCCGACGGCCGCTGTATCGTGGTGGTGAGTGAAGGTTTTGATGTCGGCGATATCGGCGCCCTGCGCGACGACTTCAACCACGTGGCGTTCAGCTCCAGCGAAATGACCGTCGCCCAGATCGTGGTCAACTACCTCAACAAAGTCGGCCTGAAAGTGAAAGGCAACGCACGCGGCAACGTGCCCGGCACCGACCAACGCCACGCCATCGCGTTGGCGTCGACGGTCGATCTTGAAGAAGCCTACCGCGCCGGGCAAACGGCGGCGCTGTTGGCCGCCAACCGCGATTCCGGCTACATGGCCACGATTCTGCGAAACGAAGGTCCTTGTTATAGCGTCCGGTATGATAAAGTTCCGCTGGCGGAGGTGGCCAATAGCGAACGCACTTTCCCCACCGATTGGATCGCGCCCAGCGGCATGGACGTGACCGACGCTTTCGTTCGTTATGCCGCGCCGCTGGTCGGCCAGGGGATGGTCTCGCTGCCGATGATCGGCGGTCGGCAACGGTTGGCGCGTTTGCAGCCGATTTACGTCGACCAAAAACTACCGCCGTATATTCCGCAAGCGGAGCGCGCGTGAAAACAGTCTTGGAATAACAACCTTACGGAACACCCTGAACATCTATGTACGAAATTACTCCGCAACATGAATTTCTCGTGGGCATCGATTCCGATGGCTGCGTGTTCGACACCATGGAGTTGAAGCACAAGGAATGCTTCATTCCCAACACGATCAAGTTTTACAAGTTGCAAGCGGTGAGTAAGTACGCGCGGGAAGCGGCGGAGTTCGTGAATTTGTATTCCAAGAGCCGCGGCGCCAACCGATTCCCAGCCTTGCTGGAAACGCTCGAATGGCTTTCCAAACGGCCAGACGTTATCCAACGCGGCGTGGAAATCAAAATTCCTGCTGTTTTGAAACAGTGGGTCGCTGAGGAAACGAAGCTCGGCAACCCGGCGTTGGAGGCCAAGGTCGCGGCCGACAACCACCCCGAACTGCGGCTGGCGCTGGAGTGGTCGCTCCAGGTCAACGCCACGATTGCCGGCATGGTGGAGGGGGTTCCGCCCTTCCCCTATGTTCGCCAGGCGTTGGAAAAACTGAGCGGCAAGGCCGATATGTTGGTCGTATCGGCCACGCCCAACGAAGCTTTGGGCGCGGAGTGGCGGGAGCACGACGTCGACCAATTCGTGACCGCCATCTGCGGCCAGGAATCGGGCAACAAAAAAGAAACATTGGCCAACGCCGCGAAATACGCCGCCAACCACACCCTCATGATCGGCGACGCCCCCGGCGATCACAAAGCCGCCGCCGCCAACAACTGCCTGTTCTTTCCGATCAATCCCGGTGAAGAGCAGGCCAGTTGGAAACGCCTATGCGATGAAGGCATCGATCGTTTTCTCAGCGGCGAATTCGCCGGCGACTACCAGCAAGCGTTGCTCGACGAATTCGACGCCTTCCTACCCGAACGCCCGCCCTGGCCGGTGAACGGCTAAGGGGGCCGCACGGCGGAAAACAGACAAACAGCAATGACTGGCAATACTTCAGCAATGGGAAATAAAAAAACAATCACTCACATGGGTTGAACGAGCAATGGACCACAGCACACCGAGACCACCGAGTTTGATGCGGCGAGCGATGCCTTCCATTCATGAAGCGTCAGCCTCTCCTCCCTCTTCTTCTCTGTGTCCTCGGTGTTCTCTGTGGTTAAAATGTTTTTTTCACCCGCTCGCGTTTCGTGAACAACTCCGCCTATCGCGAGTTTAGTTGCGGCCAACAGCCTCGCTATAAAGCAAGGTTGCAAAAGCTTGTTTTTTCGAGGCAATTGTTTTGAAACGCCAGTGAGTCCAGACCGCTCCATCAAATTATGCAATGAATAAACCACGGAGAGCACCGAGCACACAGAGTTTGATGCTGCGGTCGCTGTCTTCAGTCCTTTGAAATTCGAGTGAAACATGAGCGAACAATGTGATTTTGGTTTGATCGGCTTGGCGGTCATGGGCGAGAACCTGGCGCTCAACGTGGAGAGCCGGGGTTATCGCGTGGCGGTGTTCAACCGCACGACGGCCAAGGTCGACGCCTTCATGCAAGGCCGCGCGGCGGGCAAACAGTTCGTCGGCTGCCAGAGCGTCGAGGAGTTGGTGAAAAATGTTTCGCGGCCTCGAAAAGTGATGATGATGATCAAGGCGGGCCCCGCGGTCGACGCCCTCATCGAGCAACTGTTGGCGGTCATGGAGCCGGGTGATGTCATCATTGATGGCGGCAACACCCATTTTTCCGATACCGAACGCCGCACCAAGTACGTCGAGGAAAAAGGCTTGCTGTATGTCGGGACGGGCGTTTCGGGCGGCGAGGAAGGCGCGCTCAAGGGCCCCAGCATGATGCCCGGCGGCAGTGAAAAAGCCTGGCCCCTGGTGAAGCCCATCTTCCAGGCGATTGCCGCGAAAGTCGGCCCCAACAACGACATCCCCTGCTGCGAATGGGTCGGGCCGCGCGGCGCCGGGCATTATGTGAAAATGGTGCATAACGGCATCGAATACGGCGATATGCAGTTGATCTGCGAAGCCTATTTGATGCTTCGCGAAGGGCTGGGGCTCTCCAACGACGAAATCTACGAAGTGTTCGCCGAGTGGAATCGGGGCGACCTGCAAAGTTACCTGATCGAAATCACACGCGATATTTTCAGCGTCCGAGACGGCGCATCGAACGACTTCCTGGTCGACAAAATACTCGACGTCGCGGGCGCCAAGGGCACCGGAAAATGGATGAGCCAGTTGGCGCTCGATTTGGGCGTGCCCAGCACGTTGGTCACCGCGGCGGTCTACGCGCGGAGTGTTTCAGCGGTGAAAGACGCCCGCACACGCGCCAGCCGCGTTCTTCAAGGACCGCCAGATGCGCCGGCCATCGCCGACCGCGACGCCTTCATCCAAGATGTACGCCAGGCGCTGTACGCCTCGAAAATTTGTAGCTACGCACAGGGCTTCGTGCAGTTGCGGGCGGCGGCCGCCGAGCACGATTGGGAATTGAACTACGGCGACTGCGCCATGCTGTGGCGCGGCGGCTGCATTATTCGCGCGCAATTTTTGGATCATATCAAGGAAGCCTTCGACGCCAACGCAAATCTTGAAAATCTTTTGCTGCATCCTTTCTTCACCGAAGCGGTGCATGCGGCGCAACCTTCGTGGCGGCGCATCGTGGTCGCCGCCACCGAGCGAGGACTCCCCGCCCCCGCCTTCAGTACGGCGTTAGCCTATTACGACAGCTACCGGCGCGAGCGGTTGCCGGCGAATCTGTTACAAGCACAACGAGATTACTTCGGCGCACACACCTACAAACGCGTCGACAAGGAAGGCGTGTTTCACACCGATTGGTTGCACGAGCGAAAAACGCCGCAAGAATAATTGGATATACTTTTTCGTTGAACGGCAAGCCGAAGGCGGCTGTGTTTTGAGCCGCCACGTTCGAGCAAGCCGGAAAAACACAGCCGCCTTCGGCTTGCCGTTCAACGAGCCATGCAATGAATGAACCACAGAGAGCACCGAGACCACAGAGGTTTTGGCGATGGGCGTTATCTTCCGTTGGTGAACTTTTGGCCTCCTCGTTCTCTGTGGTCTCGGTGCTCTCTGTGGTTCATTTTTTTGTCCGTTTGCGTTTTGGGAATGATCCTCATGAAACGCGCCTGTGAATTTGGTTACAGCCAACGGCTGCATGGTATTCTCCGTGGCAAAAATCACCTGGAAACACTTCCCCAATAAAAACGGCCTCAACTCATGACGATGGATTCCAAAAATGCCGATTACCTCCAACACATGTTTGGGCTCAACGGACAATCGGCGGTTGTCATCGGCGGCACGGGAGTGCTGGGCGGCGCGTTATGCACCTGTTTGGCCAACGCGGGCGCCCACGTAACGGTTGCCGGCAGAAGCCAGGAGCGCGGCGAGGCGCGCGTGGCCGCCATTCGCGAAGCAGGCGGCGAAGCCGACTTTCACGCCGTTGACGTGACTTCGGTCGATTCGATGCGCACGCTCAAGGATGCGGTTGTCGCACAGCGCGGCGGCGTCGAGATGTTGGTCAACTGCGCGGGTGTTAATTCCGCCACGCCCTATGAACAGATTGAATCCGACGACTGGCAGCGCGTGGTCGATGGCAGCCTGACCGCCACCCATTATGGTTGCCAAGTTTTCGCACCGCAAATGGCGTCTCAAAAAGACGGCGGCGCCATTTTGAATATCGGCAGCGTGACTTCGCACCTGCCGCTCTCGCGCGTGTTCGCGTATTCCGCCGCCAAGGCGGCGGTGGTCAATCTGACGCAAAACTTGGCCCGTGAATACGCCACGAAAAACGTGCGAATCAACGTCTTGTGCCCCGGCTTCTTTCCGGCCGAGCAAAACCGAAAAATCCTCGATGCCGAACGCGTCGAGAATATTATGTCGCAAACGCCGATGAAGCGTTTCGGCGAACCCGAGGAATTGGCCGGCGCCGCCATTTTGCTGCTCTCCCGAACGGCTGGCAGTTTCATGACCGGCGCCGCCGTTTACGTCGATGGCGGCTTCACCGCCATGCGGTTTTAGTTGGAGGCGAACCGTTGGAGTTCACGCTTGAGCATGTCTTTTTACGAAGCACGCTCAAGCGTACACGCCAACGGTTCGCAAAAACATACTCAAGCGTGAACCCCAACCTCTCGCCTTGCGACCCCGCCGCCGGTACGATACGGCCATGGACCGCACCGAATTAGAATCGCTCACGCAACAGTTGCTGGCCGGCGAAATTTCACAACAGTCATTCCTCGCGGCCGCCGCGAAACTAGCCGAGAAAACGGCGGCGGTCGGGCCCTTGCGGCTCGACCTGGATCGCGCCCGCCGCTGTGGGTTTCCGGAAGTGATTTACGGCCCCGGCAAGGATCTTGACGCCCTGGTTGCCCTGGTGCGGCGTCTGCTGGATAGCCGCCAACCCGCCTTGGCGACGCGTTTGACCGACGAACAACAAACGCGTCTGGCGTGTGAGTTCCCTCAAGGGATAGCGCATCGCGTGGCGCGAACCTTTCGCGTCGCGGTGGAAGAAGAAGAAGAAGAAGAAGAACCTCTAGGATGCGTGGCGGTGATCACGGCCGGCGCCGCCGATGCGCCCGTGGCCGAAGAGGCCTGCGAAACGCTACGTTGGATGAACATTCGAGAGGTCGTGCTGGTGGCCGATGTGGGCGTTGCGGGGCCGCATCGTTTGCCGGAGCGTTTGCCGGAATTCATCCACGCCGATGTGGTCGTGGTGGCGGCCGGCATGGAGGGCGCGCTGCCGAGCGTGGTGGCCGGGTATCTGCCCTGTCCGGTGATTGGCGTGCCCACCAGCGTGGGCTACGGCGCCAGTTTTTCCGGCGTCTCGGCGCTGTTGAGCATGCTCAATAGCTGCGCGGCCAACGTGAGCGTGGTCAATATCGACGCCGGCTTTCGCGGTGGCTTTATCGCTGGACTGATTTCAAAAAATAAATGGACCGCCAACAGCCAGCCGCTGGAGTGAGACGCCATGACAACCGCCGCCGATCCTCCCAAACTTCCGCGCCGCAATCGGGAGAGCCATAAAGGCGACTTCGGCCGTGCGCTGTTGGTCGGCGGTTCGCGAGGCATGAGCGGCGCCGTTGCCTTGGCCGGCATGGCCGCTTTGCGCGGAGGCGCCGGGTTGGTGTCACTCGCCGTTCCCAAAGGCTGCCTGACGCTCGTGGCCGGTTTTGAACCGAGCTACATGACCACTCCTCTGCCAGACGATGCCGACGGTTGTATTGCCGCAGCCGCCCGCCACGACATTGCCGAAATGGCGTCATCGGCCGCGTGTGTCGCCTGTGGACCGGGGTTGGGCCGCTCCGACGAACTAACGCAGTTGGTGCAGTGGATGTTTTGTTCGCTTCCAACGCCAGCCGTATTCGACGCCGACGCCCTCAACGCGCTTGCACAAAACAAATTCCTCGAATCGGTCGACGACATTGCCGATGCCGCCACACAAAAACATGCGCGCGTGCTCACGCCGCATCTGGGAGAATTTCGTCGTCTTTGGGGGCGTGAATTGCACAACCGGGCCGCGGCCGAAGAGGCAGCGCATCAGTTCGCCGCCCGGCACGGAGTGGTGCTCGTTCTCAAGGGGCACGAAACGTTGATCACCGACGGACGGCAACGAGCCGTCAACAGCACGGGCAACCCCGGCATGGCGACCGGCGGTTCGGGCGATGTGCTCACCGGTTTGATCACGGCCCTGATTTGCCAGCGTCTGCCGGCCTTCGACGCCGCCCGGCTGGGCGTGTATTGGCATGGCCTATCCGGAGATTTAGCCGCCGCCGAGTTAGGAGAAACCTCGTTGATCGCACGCGATATCGTCGATTTCCTACCGCCAGCCGCGCGTCAACTAAGGCCTTAAATAAGTTACTGGTTATAGCTCGGAAAAGCCCGGCATTTTCAAAATGTCGGGCTTTTAATGCCGTGAAAGAACGCTACTTTCGCGGAGCGAAAGGCGACGCTAAATTCCAGACCCGTCTTAAGCCGCAGCCAGGAGGGCGCTCACATCGTCTTCACCTTCACAAAGGCGGTCGGATCGCGGGCGAATTTCTCACGGCAGTCGGTGGAGCAAAAATAGTAGGGGTGCCCGCGATATGGGTCGCTCCCCACGGCGGACGAGCGGCTGATTCGCATTCCGCAAACAGGATCGGTGACCGCCTCCTCCTCGAAATCGTCTCCGCCGCGGTCAATTCTCAGGTAAGCGTCGAGAAATTCTCCCAGCCGTTCTTCCACCCAATCTTCAACGCGAGCGTCGCTCATATCACCGGTCGGGAGTGTCAAGCGGTCGTGCTCATTGAGTTTAATGAACATCGGCATCATCGACGCATCGAAACGCACCACGACTTTATCGAAGCGAATATCGTGCTCGATGGCGAAGCTCACTTTCGTGCTGGCTGGAAACCGCTCGCAATAGCCGAACCAACAGGCGCAGCAACCACTCGGCTCGTCTCGGCTCAGGCTGGCGTTGGGAAAGTAACCCGCGAGTATTTCAAGACGCGGCTGAATGACCGTATTGCTAAGCCGCACCGCGATTTCCTCGAAGCGTCGACGACGCTCCGCCACATCCGCCATATAGCGATTCGCCTCGTCCGGTTGCCAGTGCGGCTCCCGGCTCGCATGGGCCAATTGCTCTTTTACCCGTTTGGAAAATGCCACTAGATCGCTCACAATGAGCCTCGCTACTTGTTCGCCGCTATTTGTTCGCCGCTATTTGTTCGCCTTAGCCAGGAATTCATCGGGGCTTTCTAGCACTTTGTCTTTGCAGCCGGCGCAACAAATCCACAACTGCTGGCCTTTCACGTCTAACTTGATGGGGGATCCCATCGCGCCGAGCATGTCGCCTGAAACCGGGCAGAAATGCTGTTTCATGGCCGACGCGGCGTCTTCCGACGAAAGCTTGGCCAGCTGCGTCTTCATTTTTTCCATATCGGTCGGACCGTCGCCGTCGCTTTGGGCGTGATCGCCATGTTCGTGATCGCCATGCTCATGATCAGCGTGCCCGTCGTCGCCATGCTCATGATCGGCATGCCCGTCGTCGGCGTGCTCATGATCAGCAGACGTATCTGAACCGCCCGCCGACTCCATCGAATGGGAGCCGCAGCCCAGGAAAGTGAACGCTACAAGAGCCACGGCAATCAGGGAAACAGGAGCCAAGTACTTCATCGAATTCCTCGCAATACGAAAAAAGGGCGTTTTTTCACCGCGCAACAACTCTACGGTTTCCTGGTTTGATGCAGCACCCTGCCGCGTTCTTCATTAAAATTCGTAAAAGTTTGAATCGCTGCGATGCCAGCCGGTTTTTCCCCCGCCGCGCCCGCCGAAGACATTGCTTGACGACAACGCTTGCCGGGCTGTGTATAATAACCAACGTAATGAGCGCCGAAAATTTCTTCGCCGCGGCCGCACAGTCGCCGGCCAAACATTACCGAAGTTTCGCCGTCGACACGGAGCGAACCCGCCTTGTTTTTCCTTCCTCAAAAAGTGTGGGAAAATTATTTCCCCGTTCGAGCCCGTTTAGAAGCTTGGCTTTTTGAAAAAGCCGGGCTTCGCGGCCGCCAACTCGGGTTCGAGTTGCTCCATGCATTCTAAACATCATTCCGCCAGTTGAACATCGCAACGGCGTTACTGCTGAATCCGTCATCAAAAAAACGAACCTCAACCGACAGCCGCCTTTTGGCTTTCATGGGAATACGGAGCCGTCAAGGAAATACTGATGAAAACCGCACAACTGTTTCTCCTTTGGCAAGCGATCGCCAGCCGGCGACTGCGTGGCGTGAACGCACTGCTGCTGGCGTCGGTGGCATTGTTTTCGACGGCATTGCTCTCGGCGGGCGTTTCTTCAGCCGCCGACTCGCAAGCCGCCGCCCCGGCGCTGCGATACAACCGAGATATTCGCCCCATTCTGGCCGATACGTGTTTCGCCTGCCACGGTCCTGACAGCGCCTCTCGCAAAGGTGAACTGCGAGTCGACCAACGCCAGGCGGTGATCGAAACGGAAGTGATTATTCCCGGCGAGCCGGACGAAAGTGAATTGATTCGGCGCATTTTGTCGTCTGACCCTGATGAGATCATGCCGCCGCCGCAAACAAAGAAAACGCTCACCGCGGCGCAAAAAGAAACACTCGCTCGCTGGATCAAGGAAGGCGCGCAATATGAGCAGCACTGGTCGTTCATTCCGCCGCGGCGTCCTCAACCGCCGGCGATCAAGAATGCCAAATGGGTGCAAAACCCGATCGACCAATTCATCGGCGCCAAGCTAGAGGAGCAGGGGCTTTCGCCCGCCGAGCGGGCCGACCGCCGCACGCTGGCCAGACGCGTCAGCCTCGATATTACCGGCCTGCCGCCAAAGCCGGAAATGGTCGAGGCGTTTGTGACCGATTCGTCGCCCCAGGCCTATGAAAAGCTCGTCGATACGTTGCTCGCTTCGAAACTTTGGGGCGAACATCGCGGCCGGTATTGGCTCGACTACGCCCGTTACGCCGACACCCACGGCATCCATTTCGACAACTACCGGGAAATGTGGGCCTACCGCGATTGGGTGATCAAGGCGTTCAACCAAAACATGCCGTTCGATGAATTCACGATCGAAAATCTGGCCGGCGATTTACTGCCCAACCGCACGCTCGACCAGCAAATCGCCTCCGGCTTCAATCGCTGCAACATGACCACCAACGAAGGCGGCATCATTGACGAGGAATATCAGGTGCTCTACACCCGCGACCGCGTGGAAACCACGTCGCTGGTGTGGCTCGGTCTGACCGCCGGCTGCGCCGTGTGCCATAGCCACAAGTTTGACCCTCTCACGCAAACCGAATTCTATCGGATGGCGGCTTTTTTCAACAACACCACGCAGCGCGTGCGAGACGGCAACGTCAAGGACCCGCCGCCGGTGGTCGTGGTGCCGCTCGCCGCCGATCTCCAACGATGGAACGCGTTGCCGGAGTTGCTGGCCGATGGGAAAAACGCAGTGGGCAGGCGGAAGGCGGCGGCCCGCGCCAGTTTCGATCAGTGGTTGGCTTCCGCCAAGCCCGACGCCTTGACTGTTTCGCTACCCACGCAAGATCTTTATTTGCAAGCCGGGCTTGATGAAGGCCAAGGGCAGTCGATCGAAATTGTGGTCGACGGCGCTGCTCGCACCAAGGACATCTCGAAAAAAACATCGTGGCAACCCGCCCGCGTGGGCCAAGCCATACAAACCCAAGGCGAAGTTTGTGAACTGGCCGACGTGGCCGACTTCAAAAAAGAGCAGGCTTTCACCTGTGCGGCTTGGGTGAAACTTCCCGCCAACGATGGCCACGGCGCCATTTGCGCCCGCATGGATAACGCCAGCCAACACCGCGGTTGGGATTTCTGGATGCAGCGTCGGCAAATCGGCATGCACGTGATCAGCGCCTGGCCGGAAAACGGTTTGAAGGTCGTGGCGAAAAAGCAGGTTCCCGCCAATCGTTGGGTGCATGTGGCGGTGAGTTACGACGGTTCGGGAAAAGCGGCCGGCGTACGCGTCTACTACGACGGCGAAGCCCAGAAGACGAATGTTGAAAACGATAAACTCACCGGGCCGATTCAAACCTCGGTTCCGTTCAAAATTGGCCAACGCAGCAGCGGCGAGCCGTTGAGCGCCGCCGGTCTGCAAGACTTGCGCATTTATCGGCGGGTGCTGTCGGCGGGCGATGTTGCCTCGTTGGCCCGTTTGGGTCGGCTGAGCAGCGTGTTGGCCAAGGCCGCCGAAAAAAGAACCGACAAAGAGAAGTCGGAACTCTTCAATTTCTGGCTGGGCGCGTTCGACAAATCGTTCCAGTCGCTCAGCGACATTCTGGCCAAGCTCCAGCGCGAGCAACAGGAAATCAAGGCCCGAGGGTCGGTTTCCCACGTCATGCAAGAGAAAGACGCACCGCCCATCGCCTTCGTGCTCACGCGCGGCGAATACGACCGGCGAGGCGATCAGGTTTCGCCCGATACCCCCGAAGCCCTGCCGCCCTTCCCCGAGAACTTACCCCGAAATCGGCTGGGCTTCGCCAAATGGCTCTTGCTGCCGGAGCACCCGCTAACGGCCCGTGTGACGGTGAACCGCTACTGGCAGGAAGTGTTCGGAACGGGCATCGTCAAAACTTCCGGCGATTTTGGCGTCTCCGGGGAGTTGCCTTCGCATCCTCATTTGCTCGACTGGCTGGCCGTGGAATTTCGCGAGTCGGGTTGGGATGTCAAAAAACTAATCAAGCTGATGGTCATGTCGGCCACGTACCAACAGTCGGCCGTGGCCACGCCGGAAAAACTCGAAGCCGACCCGGAAAACCGCTTCATATCGCATGGCCCTCGTTTTCGCATGGACGCCGAAATGGTGCGTGACTACGCCTTGGCGGTCAGTGGGCTGTTGCGCGATAAAATTGGCGGTCCTAGTGTGAAGCCATACCAACCGCCGGGCGTCTGGGAGGCAATCGCGATGAATGTCAGCAATACGCGCAGTTATACGCGTGGAACCGGCGACGACCTCTACCGCCGCAGTTTGTATACGTTCATAAAACGCATGGCGCCGCCGGCGTCTATGGATATTTTCAATGCGCCGAATCGCGAACTTTGCAGCGTTCGCCGGGAGCGAACCAACACGCCGCTGCAAGCGTTGGTCACGCTCAACGACGAGCAGTTTATTGAAGCGGCCCGAAATTTGGCGCAGTTGGTTCTGCAACATGGCGGAGATCAATTCAAAAGTCGGCTAAAATATTTGTCGTTGCGATTGATGGCGCGTGAATTTCGCCCTGAAGAAGCGGCCATCATTCAAAGCTCGTTCACCGGACTTCACGATTTCTACCAATCGCACTCCGACGATGCGAAAAAAGTGATTCACGTGGGGGAATCGAAGCCCGTGCCTTCCTTGCAAGCTGCGGAGTTGGCCGCCTGGACAATGCTGGCGAATGAACTCATGAACCTAGACGAAGTTTTGAACCAGTAAACCCACACCGAAACCGATTCCCAACGAGTCAAATCGCACAAAAATATCGAGGTTTACGTTATGAGTCTGTTCAACGAATTTGCTCAAAATATCACGCGGCGGCATTTCTTCTCGCAAGGCTCGCATTTGCTGGGGGGCGCGGCGTTGGCTTCGCTGGCGGGAGAGAGCGTTTTGGCGGCGCCGGGCGGCAAGGCGAAATTGCAGCCGGGAGAACGCACCAGCGGGGCGGTTCCCACACATTTTCCCGGCAAGATCAAGCACGTCATCTACCTGCATATGGTGGGCGGTCCGCCGCAAATCGACCTCTACGACCACAAGCCCGTGATGGACCAATGGTACGACAAAGACCTCCCCGAATCGATTCGCCGGGGCCAACGTCTGACCACCATGACATCGGGCCAGACGCGTTTTCCGATTGCGCCTTCGAAATTCAAGTTCGAGCGCTGCGGCGAATCGGGAATGTCGGTCTGCGAACTGTTGCCCTGGACCAGGAAAATGGTCGACGACATGGTCTTCGTGCGCAGCATGCACACCGAGGCTATTAACCATGAACCGGCCATCAGCTACATGCAAACCGGAAACCAGATTACTGGGCGGCCATGTTTGGGCGCCTGGATGTCGTACGGGCTGGGCTCCTTGAACAACAACCTGCCCACGTTTGTCGTGATGGTGGCGCAGCCCAGCAACACCGAACAGGTGCAGGCCATTTCGGCTCGGCTGTGGTCGTCGGGCTACTTGGCGGGCGAGCACGCGGCCACCCCTTTCCGCACCAGCGGCGACCCCATTCTGTTTATCAACAACCCGCCGGGCGTGCCGGCGGCTGTCAGAAGGAAGACGCTCGACGGTTTGAAATCGCTCAACGAACTGAATTACAACTTGGTCGGAGACCCCGAAACGCATACCCGCATCCAGCAGTATGAACTGGCGTTTCGTATGCAGGCCAGCGTGCCAGAGTTGACCGATCTTGCCTGCGAGCCCGAATCGACCTTCAAGCTTTACGGCGAAGCCGCCAGAAAACCCGGAGCCTTCGCCAACACCGCCCTCTTGGCGCGGAGAATGGTCGAGCGCGGCGTGCGGTTCGTGCAAATCTATCACAACAACTGGGACACCCACGCCAATGTCGCGGGGCGGTTGCCCGACCAATGCCGAGACGTCGACCAAGCCACCTATGGACTGATCCAAGATCTCAAACAACGCGGCATGTTCGACGAAACGCTGGTCATTTGGGGCGGCGAGTTTGGCCGCACTATTTATTCCCAGGGCGGGCTGTCGAAACAGAATTACGGTCGCGACCACCATCCGCGTTGTTTCACCATGTGGATGGCCGGCGGCGGCTTCAAGGGCGGTACGATTTACGGCGAAACCGACGACTTCTCCTACAACATCGTGAATGAACCCGTACACATTCGAGATTTCCACGCCACAGTGCTCCACCAAATGGGATACGACCATGAACGGTTTTCCGTCAAACGCCAAGGGCTCGACCAACGCCTGACCGGCGTGCTGCCCGCTCGAATTATTAACGAGATTCTGGCTTAGGAACAGTCTTGAATTTACATGCCGAATTAAAAGCCCGGCATTTTGAAAATGCCGGGCTTTTCTGAACTAAACCGGTAACCTATTTCAGGACTATCCCTTAAAATTCGATCACATCCCGCGTTGGAGATCTTGCGTTGCTCCAGAATTACCTTCGTTATTTTGTTTATCCGCTGGGTGTCGTTTGCCTGTTGGCGCTGGGCCTGTTCTTGAGCGGGAAACATTCATGGGCGTCGGGCGATGCGGCTTCACCCACGGTGAAAAACAGTTTGGCGGAGTCGGCGCCGCCAAAGACGGGCCCGGAATTATTCGCCTCGCATTGCAGTGCCTGTCATGGCCTCAAGGGAGATGGAAAAGGGCCGGCCACGCGTAACCTGCACCCCAAGCCGCGAGATTTTCGCTCGGGCGAATTTCGCCTCGTGAGCACGCGGAACCGTCGCGCTACGCGGCAAGATATCGAGCGCGTGATCCAGCACGGCGTTCCTGGAACCTCCATGCAATCTTTCGATAACCTGCCCGCCAGCCAACGAACGCTTTTGGCCCGGCAGGTGCTTGCGTTTTGGCGAGCGGGCGCCCGCGCCGCCGCGACTGCCGAACTGGAATCCGACCAACGGGAATTCAGCGAACAGGAGCTAGAACAACTGGTGGCCCAGCGCACGACGCCGCAAGAGACCATCGTGCCAATATTCGGCGATCCCGACCCCAGACAGGTGGTCGCGGGCGGGAATCTGTACTTCAAGCAAGGCTGCCAGGCATGCCATGGCGACGATGGCGTCGGCGCGCAGGATGTTTGGCTGGTCGACAACAAACGCCGTCAAACCCGCCCTCGCGATTTGGTCCATGAACCACTCAAGGGAGGCTCGACGATGGAGTCGATTTACTTGCGTCTGTTACTGGGAATGCCGGGCACGCCGCACCCCAGCAGCGCGAATCTGACCGACGAACAACTTATCGCCCTGACGCACTTTTGCCGCTCGCTGGCGCGAGAGCCGACGCTCGTCTCGACGAACTACCAGCGGTCGTTGTGGTCGACCTGCCGGCAGTATCTTTCAGCCCGCGAGGACGCGAAAAAATAATACACTTCACAGGTGTTTGCCCGTGGAGTACGCTCGGGGTTTTGAGCGGTTATAATCTCGGCTTGCTTCCAGCCGTTTGAGGTATTTAACCGCACATGACTCGCAAACTGATTATTCTCACCGAAGGCCATTCGAATCCGTCCACGGGGAAAACGGCGTGCAGCGTTATTCGCTATCGCGGCGAAGAAGTTGTGGCCGTGCTCGATAGCACTCAAGCCGGTAAGACGGCGCAAGAGCTGTTCTGCGTCGGCGGCGATATCCCCATTGTGCGGAGCGTGCAAGAGGCGCCCAGCGCCAACACGTTGCTGATCGGCATCGCGCCCACCGGCGGCAAGATTCCCGCCGCTTGGCGGGCCGTCATTCTTTCGGCGCTCTCTCAAGGACTCGACATCGTTTCCGGCCTGCACGACTTCCTCACCGACGACGCCCAGTTCGTGGCCGCCGCCGCCGAAGCGGGTTGCACCTTGACCGATGTGCGCAAGAACGACCATCGCGATGTCGCCCGCCGGCAAGGACTGCGGCCCGACTGCCTCCGCATTCACACTGTTGGCAACGATTGCAGCATCGGCAAGATGGTGGTTTCCATCGAAGTTGCCGCCGGGCTGCGCAGCCGCAGCCACGATGCAAAATTCGTCGCCACTGGCCAGACGGGAATCATGGTCGAAGGCGATGGCTGCCCGATCGATTGCGTGGTGGCCGATTTTGTCAGCGGGGCGGCGGAGAAGTTGGTCCTCCAGAATCAAGAACATGAAATTTTGTTGGTCGAGGGCCAAGGCAGTTTGGCCCATCCTTCGTATTCGGCCGTCACACTCGGCTTGTTGCATGGATGTTTGCCGCATGCATTGATTCTCTGCTACGAAGCGGGGCGCGAAATGGTGCATGGCGTTGGGCATGTGCGCATTCCGCCGCTGGCGCGCATCTTGCAGGCGTATGAAACCATGGCCCGGCTGATGCGGCCGTGCGATGTGATTGGTATCGCGATGAACAGCCGCACGCTCACGCCCGACGCAGCCGAACAAGAGCGAGAACGCATACGGAAGGAATTCGGCCTGCCGGTGTGCGATGTGTTCCGGCACGGCGCCGACGACCTAGTCGAGGCGGTTTTGAAGTTCCAGGCGGAAACAGATTGGCAAGGCGAGTAAACACGCATGGACCTCAAACTGCACCGATTCGAACTGCCGCTGCGGCGGCCCTTCACCATTTCTCGCGGCACGGTCACGGTGCAAGAGACGCTCATCGTGGAGTTGCGAGAAGGCGATGTTCGTGGATACGGCGAGGCCACGACGAACGATTATTACGGCGCCTCTTTTGAAGAAATGGCGGCCGCCCTTGAGAATGTTCGCACGCCCTTGGCGTCGCTCACGATGACCGAACCGGCGGCGATTTGGGAGGCGCTCAACGAGCATTTGAAGCCGTCGCCCTTCGCGCAATGCGCGTTGGATTTGGCCGCGTACGATCTTTGGGGAAAGCTGCGCGGGGCGCCGGTCTATCAACTTTGGGGGCTCGACCCAAGTCAAACGCCGTTGACGAACTACACGCTGGGCATCGATCCGATTGACGTCATGCTGGAAAAAATGCGGGAATTTCCCGAGTGGCCGGTCTATAAAATCAAACTCGGCGGCGGCCAAAACGACTTGGAAATCGTGCGGCAATTGCGAGGCCATACCGACGCCGTGTTTCGCGTCGACGCCAACTGCGGCTGGACCGCCGACGAAACAATTCGCAACGCGCGCGTTTTGAAAAACTTGAACGTAGAGTTGATCGAACAACCGCTCCCGGCGGACGCCGCCGAAGGTATGCAGCGCGTATTCGCCGAGAGCGTCTTGCCCGTCGTGGCGGACGAAAGCTGTGTCGTCGAGCGAGATGTGGCCCGTTGCCGCGGCGCGTTTCACGGAGTGAACATCAAGCTGGTCAAATGCGGCGGCCTCACGCCGGCGCGGAGAATGATCGAAGAAGCCCGGAAGTACGACATGAAGGTGATGGTCGGCTGCATGACGGAGTCGACGGTCGGCATTTCGGCGATTGCACAAATCGCCCCGCTACTCGATTACGTCGATATGGACGGCGCTCTGCTCTTGGCCGACGACATCGCCACCGGCGTGCGCATTGAACGCGGCGTCTGCCGATACCCCCATGAAAACGGCTGCGGCGTCCAGCTATTGAAACGCGCCGAAGTGAGCTAGGCGAACCGTTTGGCCGCTACCCGCCCACCATGGCGGGAAGAAAATGCACTTCGCTCTCCGGGCCGACCGCCGACCGCAGACCCTTGGTGGAAAGCACGCCGTCGATCGAAACTTGCAGCGTGGGCGCTAACGCGTCACCTTTTTGCAAACGCGCGCCAATACCGGGGAAACGTTCTTCGAGCTGCGCCACAACTTCTCGCACATTCGCCGCCGCGAGCGATACTTCTCGCACGCCGCCGGTGGTGTCGGACATTTGCGCCGGAATAAAAACAGTGGCCAATGCGGTTGCCGCCTTTCAGAAAACGATCATTTCAATCGGCCGCGCCGTTGGAGCGGGGAAAAAACAGCGGCCAGCACAATTTGCCAGCACAATTCGATTGCCTTGCCCGGCGGTGGAAAGTACGATCATTTGCAGGTCCAGCCAATGATTTTGGCGTTGTCCAAATGATTATTGTCGTATAGTCGCCTTTCGCTCCGCGAAAGTAGCGGCGTTTCGTTTCTTTCAAGGAGCGAAAGCCGACACTCAAAAGATCCATAATAACGAACCGTGGAGTTATTGTCATGCAAATCATTCGTTTCCCGTCTCGAAGTTGGGTTGGCAGGTCGGTAATCGCCTGCCTCTTGACGTCCTGCATCTGCGGCTCCCCAAGTTCCTTGGCGGCGGACGATTGGCCGCAATTTCGAGGACCCAACTGCACGGGAATTGCAACCTCGACAAACCCCTTGCCGGTGGAGTTTTCCGAAACCGAGGGTGTTCGCTGGTCGGCGCCGTTGGGCGATGGCGTGGGCAGCCCGGTGGTGGCGGCGGGGCGTGTTTTTGTCACCGAGATGACCGGCAAGCAAACGATTGCTTTGGCCGCCTTCGATCTCGATAGCGGCAAACTCCTTTGGCGCCGCCAATGGAAAACCGGTCCGTTACGGAACGTGCATGAAACCAACAGCGGCGCAAGCACCACGCCCGCCGCCGACGGCAAGCAGGTGTATTTTTACTTCAGCACGCTGGGCATGCTCGCCGTTGACGCGGCCACGGGTGAAGACGTCTGGCAATTGAAACTGCCGGTTCCGTTCATGGTGTTCAAGTGGGGGCCGGCCATGTCGCCGGTGCTCTACAAAGACCTGATTCTGTTCTGCCAAGACGACGACCTCCACCCGGCCATGTACGCCATCGAGAAGAGCACCGGCGAAATTCGCTGGAAAGACGACCGCAACGACATGGCGGTGAACTACTCGCACCCAGTCGTGTGCCACACCGCAACGGGCGATGAAATCATCGTGGCGGGCACCGGGCTGTTGCTCGGTTACGACCCTCAAACCGGCAAGCGTTTGTGGAAGGCGAAAACGTTGCTGCGCAACATCAAAACGACGCCGGTCGTGGTCGACGACGTGATTTACATTTCCGTGCAAAGCGGCGGCATCGCCAACCAGTGGCTAGCCAGCGCCGATCAAGTCGAAACCGGCAACAACGATGGCCGTCTGAGCAAGGCTGAGATGCAGGCTATCGCTGGCGAGGCCGAAATTCCGCCCGCCTTCTACGAAAAAACGTTCGGCCGGGGAGACAAAAACAAAGACGGCTTCCTCGAAGGGGAGGAACTCGACCGCGCATTCCTACACGCCGACAACTTCGCCGGCGCTTCGTACGATTCGGAAAATGCCGCCGATGAATTCATCATGGCGGTTCGCGCCGGCGGACGAGGCGATGTCAGCCACACGCACCTGCTCTGGAGGCGCGCCACCAAGCACACCGACCATATCGTCTCACCGTTCGTGCTCGACGGCCGCATGTTGCTCGTCAAGGGCGGCGGCATCACCACCTGCTTCAGCACCCAAGATGGCCAACCGGTGCGAAAAACCAAACGCCTTCCCAACGCCAGCCAGTATTTCGCTTCGCCCATTTACGGCGATGGCAAAATTTACATCGCGGCGGAAAACGGCAATATCGTGGTGATTGCGAACACCGCCAAACTGACCGTGCTGGCGAAAAACGACATGGGCGACAGCATCATTGGCACACCCGCCATCGCCGACGGGCGGCTGATTGTGCGCACGCGTTCAAAGTTGATTTGCGTGGGCCAAGCACAGTCGGAAAATGAGTGACGAACGCAATCCCCAAAAAAGATGGGGCCGTGAAAAAGAATAAAAGTAGCGAGTGACAAAAAAACATTTTCACCACAGAGTACACCGAGACCACAGAGAAAATATTGGGAAGTAAGAAAGAATACAAGTTAAGAACCGGCTATGGCGCGGTTCAACTCCGCGGCCCTCTGCGCGTCTTTGCGGCCTCTGCGTTAAAACCGAATCTCTCGGCGGGCGTGGCTCTCTGGAATCAATAAGGAAAGGGAAACGGTCGAGTAGAGGAGGAGCGTCAATGACGCCCCTCCCCCCTCATCAAACCGGACGTGCGGATTTCCCGCATCCGGCTTACCAAAGGCATTTCGTCGGTCGGCACACGCAGACTCAGCGGTCGCCACGG
>JAJRWU010000024.1 GCA_024276655.1 Planctomycetota bacterium | reverse complement strand
TCCTTTCAAGCTGGCGTCGTGGTCGGCCAGAATGCTGATTTGCTCCGCAAACTCCAGGCCTGAAATATCGATTACAACGGCGCCGAATCCGGCGACGCGAATCAATCCGCCGGTATAGGCCACGATTTCAAATTTTGGGTGTTGAGCGTCGCCAGCCGCTTTGAGTTCGAGCGTTCCAGGTAGGTTAATTTGAGACATTTTTGGTTGCCTCCGCTGCTACCTTGGCGCGTTCATCTAGGATCTGTCTACACATTAGGCGGACGTGAAGCGAATCGGCCATTGCCATTGTGTTCAAAAGTTCGCGCGATGTTTTCGCGGTTAGCTCGGCTTCGAGTTGCTCGATTTCCGCCAACGCCTGGTTCTGCTTGCGCCGTTCTTGCCAATCCAATTTTGGCGCGTGTCGCTCAGCAAAGGGGAGGAACGATCGTTTTTGCTCAAGCAAATCGCACAGGTTCAAAACGTCCTCGACGCTCCACGCCAGCCGTCCTAGTTGCTTTGCTGGCGTCGGAATCATTTTTTGGCCGAGCAAATAATCGACTTTCGGACGATTGCAGGCATATTCCGCCGCCGTCGCCATGTGGATCGCCTGCGCGGTCGAGAACGGTTCGGCGATTCCAGCCTTGCGAATTACCTCGGCGACGACAACCGCGTTTTCCTGCCGGACCGTAGCCACCGCCTGAATTGCTTCTTCTTTTGTGATTGCCATTAAATTTGTCTCCTGTGGATGTTGTGGCGATTACACCAAAAAAACTCTCGAAGCAAGTAAATTTCTAGAACGTAACGAAGTTGTTCCACTAAAGGTGCGATTTCAGAACGACTTAAATCTGGACATAGCACTAAAGTTTGTGTCACATTGCGGCTAGTTCCGAATAAACGACACGTGTTTTATGGCTTTAGGAGTACCTTTTTGCCGTGGGGGTAGGGGCGTCTTGGCGTGGGCGGCCACGTGGCCAGCAGTTCAACGATTACTTTCATCGCCCCGCCATGGCTAAGAGGGCTCTGAGTTCGTCCGGGTTGCGTTTGGCCCTTCGGGTGATTTCGCAGGGATCTACGTCCAACTTGTGTATGGCCACCGTTTCGCGGCCATATCGAAACAGCTTGACTCCTATTAGTCCTGCCTCGTGAAGTTTGACCGTCGCACGGTAGGCTGATTTGTAATGGCTTTCCGTGTACCCGGCGCCGACAAATTCAGTCAGCCAAAAGCAGCCCCTTGGATCGGCTTCAAGCTTGGCCAGAATTGCACGCTGTACTTTCCCTGGGCCTCGGCTCATGGCTGCTCTCTTTTTTCCTGTTTGGTCGATGCGGCGGATTGTTAAGTGTTGAAGGTGAGGCCAATCGGCCACATGCTCAGCGCTTACTTCTCTTTTCGTGTTAAAATGGGGGGGCATTCTGACAGTTAGGACACTTAGGACACTTTGTTTCTATTGTGTATAGCTGGGATAATAAACGCGTGTTTTTTGAAAAAGGTCCTAGAAGGGTACAATGGATTGGAAGTGTCCTAAGTGTCCTAACTGTATTGAACTCGGGTTTATAGGCCAGATAGGCAATGCGAATCGTGTTATTCATCGCCAATCCAGATAAAACCGCGTCCGAATGAGTTCGACGGATTCTTAATAATGTTCGGCAACCGTCCCTCCAAATTCATCTGGTTGAGCGTGCGGCTAACCGCTGTGGTTGTCTTCTGCCTCTCCCCGGTTGCCATCCGAAACCAATCGGCGACGATGTTGTTTGGGATATGAATCCGGTCAATGTCGGCGTCATATCGAAGCCGCTCAATCTGCTCCCGGAAGTAGTCGCGAATGATGGCCGATTCTTCTTCCTCCACGTCAGCCGCCGCTTGCCGGTCCATGTACGTCGCCTGGGCGTCGCCGGGCTCTGGCAGTCGTTCAATAACCTCGCGCTCCCACGTCGCCCAGCGGGTAAATTTCGCCAACGGGAAACGATCTCGTTGAAAGAACGCGGCTATGTCCGCCAGGATGGCGTCGTGGTTGTCGTGAATGAACGCGCGGGTTTCCTCTTCCCAGTCGCCAGACCGTGTGGGTCGCGATATTTGCACCGATATGACGCGCTGCGCCATGTCGGTGCTCAGACTGGCGCCGTTCAATGTGAGCAACCAAACAAGCATATTCGGGCGTTCAAAGTCGCCATGATAAAGTTGCCGCCCGCTGATGATCGGCGCGGTTATCAGCCCTTCCAGGTCATCCCAAGAAAATCTCAACGACTTGATGTTGTCGAGAACAACGACTCGTTTCGTCAACGATGATGGAGTCAACAGCCGCTCCTTCAGCTTGGTGATGTCTTCGCCATGGCTGACCTGCAACGCTCCGCCAGCCACCAAGGAAACCATTTCCGCCAGCTTGGTCTTGCCGCTCCCCCGTCCATCGTCAGAGGTGATTACCCATGCCGGACGCGTTCCGCCAGCGGTCCCTAGAAACGGAGTTACGAACATGGCGAGAATCAAATCGCGGTCAATTTGTGTCGTTGGGTTGAATCGATCGATCAGCGCATCAAGCGCCGCACCATCCCCCGGCGTGATCTTCTTGCAGGCGTAGTAGTGCCCGGCCATCGGCGGAAAATGCGGCAGGTTTTCCACCGCCTTGTATTTGGTAACGGCACGGCGAAGATCGGCGTGCAATTCTCCTTTTGTGACCATCGCCGCGCCTTTGTGCCATTCAACACCACCCACACCTCCGTGCAGGAAACCAAAAAGAGCATCGGATTTAATGAGAAAGCTCACGCCGTGGTGGTCGTGGACAAACAACGCATCGTGCATGCGTCGCGGCCAATCGCCAGTAGAATCGGAAACCGCCGTTTTGATCTCATTCATGTGGATGGGAACGTGATGTGGCTTGCCGTCGTCGTCGAAAATGGTTTCTGCGTTGGTGATCATCGTCCCGCGCAACGGCTCTTCTTGCTTAGCCTCTTTTTCCGCCTCACTCGGTTCCCATTCCGGCGACTCAGCCACAATGCAGCTAAGTTTTTCCTTGGTTCCGCCGGCCGTGAACCAATCGGTAATGTCACCTTTTTCCAGTAGGCCGGGGAGCGAAATTATCTTGATGCTCTTCGCGATGCCGTGGAGTGAAACGGCAACTTTTCGGGCGTGCTTGCGCCCCTTGCCGTCGTTGTCCTCAAGAATGACGACGTCGCGACCATCAAGAAACGTAGCGTGTTCCGACGTCCATTTTTTAGCGCCGCCGGCGTTGCAGGTCGCCAAGATACCGTTCTTCGTGCATGTGCTAACATCTTTTTCGCCTTCCACTACGGCAACCAACCTATCCCGCTGCTTGATGATCGCAGGGAGGTTATACGGCACAACTCGCACGCCTTTTACGCTCCAATTCCAGCCGCCGCCCGGCTTTGGTTGCCGCTGGCGAAAGTCCTTGGGGTCGAGGCGAACGGCTTGCATGAGAATCTCGCCGTTTTCGTCGCGGTAATCGTAGGTGGCGACGATATTGAATCTTTCCTTTTTCTGCTTGCCGTTGGTTCCTTTGCGCGGCGGCATTAGGTCGGCTACCTTCAACCCAAGGGCTGCGCAAACATCTTCCGTGGTGCATCCGGCATGGCAATGGATCAGCGTGCGACCATCGTCGCCTTCGTTAATTGAAAGACTAGGGCTACTGTCTTCATGCGCCGGGCAACACGCCGACCAACCGCTCCCGGATTTTTTGGCGTCTGACAGCTTTTCAAGCACTCGGTCGACGACGTTGCTCATCTGTGTTGACGTTGTGTTCATCAAATGGCGCCCCGCAAATTATGCGCGAGATGCGCGAGCATGTGATGGCGTCCACGAAGGGCGGCGAGCCGGATATTATCGATGCGGTCAGTGGTGTTTTTGTAGCGGGATCGGTCGTTTTCCGCCTCGGCCTCAAGCTCGGCCAATGTCTCAACCGCATCGTGGAAAGCACGCTCGGCCCCCGCCTGGAAAGCCGATTCCATTTCCGCAAATTGTGGATGACCAGGGCAAAATGTGTCGCAATACTCGTATTTTTCCGCTTGTTGCGGCGGAAGTTCCGTTTCGGTAAAATTCACTGTGCTACTTTCATTTTCGCCGCCCGGGTCGCATCCCGCGCGGCGTTTTTTTGTTGGTGAGGAAGGCGCCAAGATCGGCGCCGACGAATGGCGGGGCGGGTTCAGAAGTATCGAACCACCGAAGGATCATTCCGGCGTCGCCTGGGCGCGGGAGCGGGCGCAGGAATGACGGCTCGGCTTGCCTCGAACCGATCCAGATCGGCCGGGTCAATTAGAAAACGCGGGCGTCCCTTTTGGGTGGTCGCCGCGTTGATCGCGGGCAATTCGCCGCTACGAATCCAAGCAAGAATTTTGTCGACGGAAACGCCGAATTCTTTTGCGACCTCACGTGGTCGCATCTTTTACTTTTGGACAGACATGAAAAAACCTCCGTATGCTTGGGACAACGCCGAAAGTCAGCGTTCATGCCCAAAGTACACGAAGGTAATTTTTATTTGTCGGTGTACTAACGGTATACTAACGGTGCGCACCGTTCACCGATCGAAAAATTGGCGGCCCTTGCATGTAAGCCAGTAGCCGCGCGGTGAGGATCGCAAAAAACCCGCCTTCACCATTTCGGAAAGCGATTTCTTGAACTGGTTAAAATTGGCGCCGGCGTCAACCTTTTCTGTAATCTCCGCCCCTGTCAATTTGCTGTCACTGTCGATTGCTTCCGACTCAATCATCGCCGTCAGAACATTCCTCTTTTTGTCCGATAAATCCGTATTGGAAGCACCGATAATTGGTGGCGGTGGGCTCCCCTTCGCCACTTCCTCATCAATCGCGTTATTCAATTTCCGCCGGTCAACGTACGCGATTGCAGCTTCGGCAACATCGTAAATAGTCCACTCCCCGCTTGCCGGTAGGCTGTATTCAATAACCCCTGCAAGACGCTCCCATTCTTCTGTATCCTTGGGTGGCGAGATATGCCGGGAAGATAATTCTAAATCATCTTCGGCGGCTGCTTGGCGGAAAAGCTCGGCAAACGGTTGAAGCTCTGGAATGCTAGAATCACCACTAATCGCATTTGCCAACTTCCGAAATTTGTTTTGCACGTTGCGGGACGCATCAGCTCCTTTTTTGGCGAGAAATGCCGCCGCTCGCCGTCCTTCGTTTGAAGTCATACACTTTCAACCTTTCAGAAAATCGGGCGACTCGAACCGGCCAGCGGGTGAAAGGTATTCCACACCAACCGATCCGAGTCTGTGCGGTGATCAAGCCGCGAACCCGAAAAGTTACTTGTCCTCTGAGAACAGCCAATCGCGAACGTAATTTGAAACGGTCAGCAGGCGTGCGTCGTCGATGCGTTCGCGGTATCTGTTCGCCATGTCGTTTGATGCGGCGGCGTGCCCCATAATTAAATCGATGGCCGGAAAGTCGCGGGTTTCGTCGGCAATGGTTCGGAACGTGTGGCGCAGGCAGTAAAAGCCCAGTCCCTTGCGATAAACGCCCACCTTCTTTATCACTTTTGTGAACACCTGCGAGACAGGAGAATCGCTCGTTTCATTCACCCATGCTTGCCCGCGCGGCGTGATAAAAATTCGGTTGTCCAGCTTGTCATCGCCGGGCGTCGGGCGAACCTTCAAGGCGGCGTGAATCGCCTCGACGGTTTCGGGCCAGAGGGGGCAACGCCGCCCGACGCCTGTTTTGGGACGTGGGAAGTTCAACCAGCCGGTTGCAAGATCTAGGTGGCTCTGCTCAAGGCGCCCGCAATCTGCGTTGCCCAATGCGGCGTTGATACCGAGAAAAACCATTGCCTTGATGGCTGTATTTGATGCGGCGTGAATCTTCCAAATGTCGGAAGCCTCAAACATCTTGGAACCCCGCCGCACCCGCTCTTTGCGAAGCACGCTTGCCGACGGCCGCTTGAAGTCGGCGCCGAACCTGATCGGCTTATCTATCAGCCCGGATTCGTAGGCGTGCTTGAAGACCGTTCTCGTTTTGCTTATCTGATTGCCGATTGCTACGGGCCCGTTCGTCTTGGCAAGCAGCATCCGCAGGCGTGAGAAGTCTTCCGGCCGTAAGTCATCGACCGGTCGTTCCAGTCTGAACAAATCCACGAACCGCTTGCAGGTCGTTTCGTAGTCGTCGTGTGTCTTCTGACTCAGTTCTCCGGCCTCAAGGCGTGCAAGTCGCGACTCCATAAACTTATTGGCAACGTCGCGAACGGTTGGCCCGCTGTTCTTGCTTCTCGGCTTCCTGCCTGCAAGCAGGTCGTCTTTCTGCTCCAGCCATTTCGCCAATGCGGCTTGTGGGTCGTTCCACTTTCCGAAGTAACACATCTTTCCCCGAACCTTCTTTGCCCATCGTCCGGTGGCGTGTGGAAAGAGTGGAAAATCGGGATGCGGCTTCTTTGGTTTGGCGGGCCGCTTGGTAGAATTGCTCATGGCGTCGCCTTGCATGAAAAGGTGTCTTTTTACTCCCCAATATCCTACCGGGTGTCTTAACGGGTGTCAGCTATTGCAGCCGACCATAAACAAAGAGAACGGAATCGTCACAAAAACACTTAAAAACAAGAGTTAAACGGACTCCTGGAATGCGATTTTATTTCAATTACTTTCGTTACGCATAAGTCATTGGGCAACCCGCCAGATTTTTATCACCAGGGCCGCAAGATTCGCGCCGCCGTTTGAAGCAAGAAGGCGTTCGTTGCAGGCAAGAGTTCGTTACAAGCCGGAGGCTTGGCAGCCATTAGCCGGCGGTCAGCGCAGCGCCACCGCCGGTATCGACCGCGCAATAGCTCCCGCATCCCGCCGGGATGCTAGGATGCAGCAGTCGGAACGGCGGCCATCGGCGGCGTCCCATTGCCGACGCCGCTGGCATCGTCGCCGGGATGCGGTGCTTCAGCGATTCGATCCTCCGGTGGTGTTCGCTGCGCTCGACCACCGGCTAATGGC
>JAJRWU010000284.1 GCA_024276655.1 Planctomycetota bacterium | reverse complement strand
CTCCTTTCGCATAGGTAAAGTTCTGCGAGAAGAAGATCAACTTGGCCCACTCTTTTCAAGCGGCCTACCAGAGGCAGCCCGGCTTCGCTACGCTACGCCGGACTGCCTCTGTGTTTTTACAGAAAGAATGTTACACAACCTTGATTCAATTGCGGTGCATTCCTGGCGCAATCCGGCCGCAGTGCTCGTTCTAGCGACTAGCTTATCCTCCAGACAAGAAACTCAACGTCCAACTGGGGCAAAACAGTAGCAGTTTAACAAAAAACAGGATTTTTGTAAATGTAAAGTAGCCACTGACTTAGGCTTGCTTTGTCAGTGTTTGGCGAAGAGTGGGGCTGACAGGAATCGAACCTGCACTTCCGAAGAAACTGGATCCTAAATCCAGCGCGTCTGCCAATTCCGCCACAGCCCCATTGTTGGAAATAGTAGCCTCACCCGCTTGGGCACGCAATGGGTTACGTCGGCCTTATTACCCGTCACCGGCCGACATCCTCCGTTTCGCGTCAACAACCGATCGCCTGTCCGATAATAATTCCGTGTTTTGAAACGATTCCGTGTTTTGAAACGAAGGTACGATGGTCTTTCAAGGCCGTCGGTCGGCTCCCGGACCATACCATGCCATGCAATGAATACGCCACGGACCACCGATCTGGGAGTCAAGGTCAAGGTGATTTTTTGCAGCGTTCGGCGTTCGCTCCTCGGGGTTTACTTGGCGGCGTTCGGCGGTTGGCTGGAAAGCAGTTGCAACGCCTCCAAGACGCGAAGTTTCTGCTGGTCGGCGGCGATGAGGTAACGCTGCGAACCCACGTCCGATGGCGAGAACGTGGTCAGACCATCATCGGCCACCGTTACTTGGCCGGGCGTGGAAAGAGCAAAGTACTCGTGTTCCGGTCGCACGGCATACAACACGCTGGTCAGATCCCAGGTGGGTCGGTTGTGCGGCGGCGGGCTGTACAACACATACGCTTCGGCCAACGGGTGATGCGGCGCATATGCGTAGTCGCGTTCGATGCTCTGGTGTGGATACGCCAGTTTGATGCCGATTTCATACCCGCTCCAGACGATCGGCGTGGGCCACTCGGCGGCCAGCTTTTTCGCTGCTGGAATATCCATCACGATGTTGTATTCCTTATGATCGTGAAGCTGGCCGTTCTTGCCCGGAATTTGGCGGAAGGCGCCGGCCATGATCGAAAGCAGGCGAACTTTTTTCTTCACCAACGCCATGCCGGTCAATGCGCTGTGATCGTCTGGCTGGGAGTTGAGCAAATTGGCAAGATTCGTCGAGAAGCCGACTTGCGCAATCGCCACGGAGCCATCGCGTTCGGCGGCCAATGCTTTTCTCAATACGGCAACGGCGCCCGGCGCGTCGGCTCCTGAACGTAGGTCGTGCGGGTAACGAAATTGGCCGCCGTCTCGTTGGTTGGCCAGACCGATAAACTTCCCGCCGCTTTTGGTAATGCCGCTCCGGCAGACGCCAATCGGGATCTCGCCACGGCCGTAAAACGTATTCACGGCATCGGTAAACGCCGCCGCAGCCGGATGATCCTTGGTGATCGTGACGGCCGCCAATCGGCATTCGCCGCGAGACTGCAAGGCGTGAATCATGCCCAGAGCCAGCACGTCGTCGACATCGTTGCCGATATCGGTGTCGAAGATCAGCGGAACCGCCCGCTCCGGATCAGCCGCCGTCAAGACGTCGCCCACAGGCCATGCACAAAGAACCAAGAGCAAAATTCCAAGGTGTGTTTTCATCGGAGACGCCTTTTGTTTTCCGTGGCCTGACGTTGCGATTTTACGTTCGATCCCAAGCAACCGCGGCGCGTATCGGCGGGGGATCCATTCACGATCATGTGTGTTATGTTAAACCAACGAAGGGCGATTGCAACGGAAGCTGGATCTGCTATTTTCGGCCAAGCCATTCACCCTTTCTCGGAAACACCTCCCTCTACATTCCAAGATCGAGAACCCAACGACGTGAAGCGACTGCACATCATAGGACGGAAGAACAGTGGTAAAACGACGCTCATGGTCGAACTGGTGGAGCGGTTCACCGCGCTCGGTTACGTTGTCGGGACGATCAAGCACACGCATCACCAACATGAACTGGATACGCCCGGAAAAGACTCCTTCCGACATCGCCAAGCCGGCTCGCGGGCGGTGGGTATTTTGTCGCCCGGCATGAACGCCGTGTTCTGGCCCGCTCAAGCCGGTGAAGACGTTTCCGACCGTTTCGGTCGATTCGACGACCTCATGAAAATGTGCGACTTGGTCTTGGTGGAAGGTCATTCGCAAACGACGGCGCTCAAAATTGAGGTTTGGCGCGCCGCCGTCGACAGCCAACCGTTGGCCAGCGCCGATGCATCGGTCGCGGCGATCATTAGCGACGACCCTATCTCGGCGAGCGAAATCGCGAATCTGCCGCAGGTGTGGCCGCGCGCCGATGTAGGGCGACTGGTGAAAAACATTCGCGAATTGCTTTCGCTGCCGTCGCCCGCGGGAGATGCCTCCTGACGCGAGTTCCCAGGACGACGCCTGCGTTCTGATTGGTTATAATGAATCAAGCGGATCCGCCCTTTCCGCCGGATAAACACGGCTGATGTTTTTTGGCGAACCGCCTTCCATAGCGCCCCCGCAACAAAACAGCCCCGCAACCCAAGATGTTTTGCAATACCAACATCCAACATTCTCACTAGGAATAAACCATGGCCGAAGTCAACCGCCGAAGTTTTATTGCCGCCGGCGCCGCTGCCGCCAGCGTCGTTGCCGTCTCGCGAACCGAGGCCGCCAGTAAAAACGACACCATTCGCGCTGCGGTGTTGGGAGTCAATGGCCGGGGTAAAACGCACATAGCCGCTTTTGAAAAGCAAGCGGGGGCGGAGGTCGCCTTGCTTTGCGATCCTGATGAAAAAGTGCTCGGCCGCCGCGCCGAGGAGTTTGAAAAGAAGTACGGGCGAAAGGTCGCCACGGAAACCGACATGCGCAAGGTGTTTGACCGCCAAGATATTGACGTTGTCAGCGTCGCGACGCCCAACCACTGGCATTCCCTAGCCGCCATTTGGGCCTGCCAGGCGGGTAAAGATGTCTACGTCGAGAAGCCCGGTTCGCACAATCTGTTTGAAGGCAGGAGAATGATTCAGGCGGCCGAGAAATACGGCCGCATCGTGCAACACGGCGTGCAACTTCGCAGTTCGCCCGCGCTGCGAGAAGCGGTGGACCACCTCCGAAACGGCCTCTTGGGCAAGGTCTACATGGCGCGCGGTTTGGTCTTCCGCTGGCGCCCTTCGATTGGCCACAAGCCCGATCAATCGCAACCGCCGAAGCATCTTCACTGGGATCTCTGGCAGGGACCGGCCCAGGAAAGAGATTTTTCCGAGCGACTGGTGCATTACAACTGGCACTGGCATTGGGATTACGGTAATGGCGATGTCGGCAATCAGGGCATCCATGAAACCGATATGTGCCAATGGGGGCTCGATGTGCAACTGCCTTCGAAAATCGTGGCGATGGGCGGGAAGTTCCTCTGGGACGACGACAAGGAAACCCCCGAAGTGCTCTCCACGAACTACTACTACCCCGAGGAAAACAAGCTGATCCAGTTTGAAGTTCGGCATTGGAACACCAACACCGAAGAGGGCGCCACGGTCGGTAATATTTTCTATGGCGAAGAGGGCTTCATGGTCGTGAAGGGTTATGGATCTTACGAAACCTATTTGGGCCGCAAGCGGACGCCCGGCCCCAAGAGAAGTGTCGGCGGCGAACTCGATTTGCATTTCGCCAACTTCCTCGGCGCGGTGAGAAGCCGTAAAAAGGAAGATCTGCACGGCCCGGTTGAAACCGCGCACTACTCCGCAGGTTTGGCGCACTTGGGCAATATTGCCTACCGGCTCGACCGACAATTAAATTTCGATCCAAAAACAGAAACCTTCCTCGACGACAACGCAGCCAACGCCATGTTGACGCGTGACTACCGAAAACCGTTCGAGGTTCCGCAAGTCGTGTAACATCGCTGGCGAAGCGACGCAGATTAAAAGCCCGGCATTTTCAAAATGCCGGGCTTTTTGAAGGCTATAGCTCGTTTAACGGCAAGCCGAAGGCGGCTGCGTTTTTTGTCTTGCCCAAACGCGTTGGCTCAAAACGCAGCCGCCTTCGGCTTGCCGTTCAACGAAAAATGTACAACGCCGAGAATTGGGCTCTATTATGTCGGTCACGTTTTGTTTGAACACCAGCACGATCAAGCCGCTGCCGCTGCTGGAAAAAATACGGCTGACGGCCGAGGCGGGATATTCCGGCGTCGAGTTGTGGCTCAACGATGTCTATGAATTTGTGGGACGCGGCGGCGAAGTGATAGATATCGAACACGCGTTGGCCGATCATGGTCTACGGGTTCCCTGCACCATCGCCCTGCGGGCTTGGGGAGAAGCGAGTGAAGAAGAGTACCCGCTGCACCTGGAGGAAGCGAAACGCCGCCTGGAGTTGGCGCACCGATTGGGCGCAGCGCACTTGGTTTGCTCGCCTCCGCGCGAGCCCGCCGATTTGGGAGTCGTGGCCCGGCGCTATGCCGACTTGCTCGAAATTGGGCGTCAAGTCGGCGTCAAGCCGACGTTTGAATACATCAGCTTTTTTCGCTCCGCCAGCGCGCTTTCGCAGGCTTGGCGCGTGGTGCAAGAAGTCGACCACCCGGACGCCACCTTGATTCTCGATGCCTTTCACAATTGGAATAGCGGCGCAACCACCGCCGATCTTCGCGCTGTTGCTGTTGCGCGCATCAGCCACTATCACATCAACGACGCCGCGCTCGATATTCCGGCGGGCCAGCAACGCGATCCCGACCGCGTCATGCCGGGCGACGGCCAGATCAATCTGGCTGCCGAAGTCGCGATTCTCAAGGAGAAGGGATATTCCGGCGCCGTCAGTCTGGAACTGTTCAACGCCGAACTGTGGGAAAAAGATCCTCGCGACGTGCTGCGCATGGGCCTGGAGCGCATGCAGGCGCTGTTCGCTTGAGAACGGTGGTTGCATGGACCCACCCTGCGATTACCATGAATTTTTCCACAATACCTTTTAACCAAGGAGCGAACCGAGATGAAAAAACGTTGGATGATCGCCGTGGCGGCATTAGCGGTGGTGGCTTGTTTTTGGGGAGCGGTGATCGACGCCGCCGAGTATTTGAGCGGTATTCAATGGACCGAACCCGCCGTTGTCGACCCTGGTTCCGCTGGCAAACCTCCCTCCGACGCCATCGTGCTGTTCGACGGCTCCGATATGTCGGGCTTCAACGGCGCCGAAAATTGGCGCGTGGCCGATGGTTACGTAACGGCTGGCGAAGGCGCCATTGAAAGCAAGGCCACGTTCGGCGATTGCCAGGTGCATATCGAATGGGCGACCGCCGCCGAAGCCACCGGCAAAGGCCAGGGCCGCAGCAATAGCGGCGTGTTCCTCATGGGCAAATACGAATTGCAAGTGCTCGATTCCTACGACAACAAAACCTATTTCGACGGCCAATGCGGCGCGATCTATAAGCAGCATCCGCCGTTGGTCAATGCGTGTCGCAAACCGGGCCAGTGGCAAACCTACGACATCATCTGGAAAGCGCCACGGTTCGACGCCGCCGGAAAATTGGTCAGCCCGGCGTTCATCACCGCGTTGCAAAACGGCGTTGTGATTCAAAATCATTTTGAACTCCAGGGCGACACGCCTTACCATCGTCCGCCGGCGTATACCGCCCACGGCGATAAAGGCCCGATTGGGCTCCAATACCACGGAAACCCGCTGCGCTTCCGCAATATTTGGGTGCGAGAACTCAAGGAAGTCCCCCACAAACGGATTCATGAACCGAAAATCGTGGGGAAATAATCGGTCTGCTCGCGCTAGGGGCGAGAGTCAATTCGAGCGTGAACGAACAGAAGCCCGGCTTTTTGAAAAAGCTGGGCTTCTTGATGTGCCGGGCTTCCCGGTGTTGATGACTTTCCAGGCATGCCCCTGCGCGAGGCTTGGGCATGGTGGGTTGGAAGGCAAAGCGATGCATTGCCTGGTTGTTTCTTCTATCTATAGCCACAGAAACACGTTCCGTGGTTCTGTGGCGGAAATCTCAAACGCCAAATGGGGTTTGGCACGCCACGTGCTTAATCAGGCAGACGTTGGTTGGCTCGTTTTGCCAGCCAACTTTGCTGAAGAGTTAAGGAGGCTGAAGCCGGCGCAAGAGCGCCGACTTTGCTCGTATGTCCTACCGGTTCTTTTCTCGAACCACCAGCGGATTTCCTTACAGGCGGACTTTGGCATGTGAACCACGGGGTATGCGCGCTTTTGCGGCGCGGCCCCTGTTGGCGCATGGAACACCGAAGCACGGTAAGGAACGGACCCCATGGATTTCCAGAACAAGACGCCCATTCTCTGGGGCGACTTTTTCAAGCTGAACAAGCCT
>JAJRWU010000283.1 GCA_024276655.1 Planctomycetota bacterium | reverse complement strand
GCTTTGCGGCCGGTTTCGTAGACGCGCCGAATAACGTTCACGGTTGTGCGAAGGCCCGTTCGCGTGCTCGCTTTTCGCATCAGCTCGACGACATGCTCCAGCGTATCAAACAACATGCCCGTGCAGGCTCGGCTCAAGTGTGGAAAAAAGCGACGCTCGATCAAATGGTACTTGGAACAATAGCTCGGATAGTGAGCCACGCGAATCGTTATGTTCGTCTGATTGGCAACCGCTTGAAGATCGTGTTTGAAAAGATATTTGCCGGCCGCGTTACTGCCGCCGCCATCGAACAGCAGCAACATCGAACAGCAGCAACATCGAACTCGCATCGGGATACGCTTGCTGGCCGATGCGATTCCAATACCACTGCGAAACAACTTTCCCAGATGCTCTTTCGCTTTGGTGTCAACCGAGAAAACAGGATTCCCGTCCGCTTTGAATGCATCGATCAACGTAAGGAAAACGTTCCGCGTCTGGGTTTCAATAACTTCATCAAGCGGTTCCAATGTCGCGGTGGCCATCCTTGGCGATTCTCAAAAAGGGGTAAGTGTCATCAATCCCTGAGAAATATCAATTCAGATCCGGCAAGTCATCACTAATTTCACGAGCGGTGCTAAGCGTGTTTTTTTAGTTGCACGCTAAAGCGTGAACTCCAACGACGCGGCCGCCGGATATTCGCCTGCGTTAAATATCGAAGTTGAAGGTGCGGGCGACGTAACGCCAGAGCGACCGGCCCAGCGGTTGCCAGCCTGTGTAAACCTTGGCGTTGCCGCGCATGCCGATGGTCAGCAAACCTTCTTTGTCGTCAATAGACGCCTTGGCTTGGTAGGAGGTTTCCGCCGGGCGCAGCATGCCGGTTTTTTTGTCGGTTTCGGTGGCGATATCGCCGCCCGATTGATTCGAGAGGCTGGCCGGGCTGATTTTCATCTCACTGGCGGAAATATCGGTGATCGTTGTCTCGAATTTGCGGCCGGGGTAGGTATCGAGTTTGGCGTAGACTTTTTGTTGTTCGCGAACAATTTCGATATCGCCTTGCTCCACGATAAGAATGGCTTCGAGCCGGTCGGGAAAACCGACGCGGCAAAGTAAATCGTTGCCGGCCAGCGTGGCGCCAATATTTTTTCGATCCAGCAGCGCGCCCGACCACATGGGAAGTTGCCCCGATTGGTCGCGCGTTGGCCGCGGCGCGCCAGGAAGCACGAAGCCGCTGATCGGAGCCTTGACCGTCAGACGGGCAAGTTCCCGCCGTTTTTCCACCAACTGCTGGCGAGACATCGTCAACGATTTTTCGATCTCGGGAATCTGCCGACTGACCTCAGGATTCAGAAATCGTTGCTTTCGCAGGTTGTTGATCTGCGCCTCGTACTCCGCAATTTGACCTTCCAAGGTGATCACCGCATTTTGCAGGTCGATGCTGCTGAGTTCAAAGAGCACCGACTCCCCCGCTTGCACCGACTGGCCCGCCTTGACCAGCACTTTGTCGAGCCGTGCGGGCACATCGGCATACACCGCGACGGCGTCGCGCGGGGCGATTTCAAACGCGCAGTTGACATAATGCGGCAGCGGCACGTAGGCAATCGCCAGTACAACCGCCGTGAACACGCCCAAACTGGCGAACAATCGCGGCTTCTTCACTTGATGCATCCTCCCCGGAATATGGAAGAACTTATAGACCGCGATCGAAGGTTGAATGACTAATCCAACAATCGCCATCAGGGCGATGGCGCGGCCGATGATTTGTAAACCTATCGGTTCGAGCACTTTGTTCAAGAACATTAAAATGCCAAACATGACCAGCCAGCGGTAGGCCACCGCCGCCAAGGTATAAAACGCGAACAGTATTTGATTGCGTTTGGGCAGGAAGGGGTCGTCTTGCTGCTCGATTCCCAAGCAGTATTCAGAAAGATAACGCTTGAGAACCTGGGTGGCTTTTTGCCGCAAATTCGGAATTTCCAGGACGTCGGCCAAAATGTAGTAGCCATCGAACCGCAGCAAGGGGTTGCCGTTGAACATGATCGTGCTCACCGAACAGATGAACATCACGCTCAGGCAAACATGGTTCAGCAGCCCCGGTTCGGTAAACCACCAGATGAACGTGGCCAGCGAGGCCAGCATCACTTCCACGTAAATGCCGGCAAAGCCGATCGCGGCCCGATGCCATTTGTTGGGCAGCATCCAGGAATCGGAAACATTGCAGTACAGGCAGGGCGTGAGCACGAGCATCATGAACCCCATTTCATGACATTCACCCCCATAATGCTTGCAGGAAAGGCCGTGCCCGAATTCGTGAATGATTTTCACCAACCCCAGCGTGACGCCGAGGTAAATCCAGTTGTCGGGGCCGAAGAATTCGTGGAACCCCGGAAGCCGCGTACGAAAGGTATCGAATTGAACCGCGACCAGCAGCAAGGCCGAGAGGGCCAGCATCCAGCAGAGCGATATCGTGATCGAGGAAAAAAGCCACGAAGTGTAGCGGTACAGCCAAGTCAGGATTCTGTCGGGATCAATGCCGCGAAAGCGAATCGCGAGAATGTTCGTCAGCGAACCAAGAATCTTTTTGCGTTTGGCTTCGCCGCAACGTTTGGCCAACTGTTTTCCCTGGCCGCTGGCGTTCGCGATCACCAACCCGCTGCGGTGCAACATGCCGATGAAGTTTTGCAGATCTTGCAGGCCGATTTTTTGCGGCGCGAACTCTTGCTCAAACTGCTCCTTGATTGATTCCAAACTCACGTAACCATCAAGCATTTCCAAGATGGCGAACTCTTCTTCCTGGAAACGATAATACTTGAGCCCCACCGGCTCCTTCACCACGATGTAAGGATGCTTCAGATAGACATGGCGGCGCCATGTCAGATCGGGCCGCATCCTCAATGTGAGCGGGCGCGATGCGCTTGAAATCAGGCTTTCAGCAAGTGTGGCCATTTGTGTATTTCGTCTCGATCAGCAAGAGCGGTCTTTCCGAGTGGGAAAGCAATAGCGCGCGGAAGAATAAGTTTCCGGTTGCTTCCGGGAAAAGCCGGGCATTTTGAAAATGCCGGGCTTTTAAATTCGGCAAATGCTTTTTGAGGGTGGGTCGTTAACGTAAACTCGCCGTTTGTTTTTCCAAAAACTTGGCGTCGATGGTCATCGTGGCTTCCAGCCCTGGCCGCAACACCCAATGGTTGCCATCCTTGCGGTTATCGACCACCGCCCACACCCGGTAGGCGCCGTCGGCTTGAACCAGAGGACTCACAAACCCGATCTTGGAGGTAAAGGTTCCGATGAGGTTTCGCCCCAACCGCACTTGAATGGTTACCGGCTTGCCTTCAATGTCGTGCGGTGAAAGGACTTTCGTGTAGACAAACCCTTCGACGCGAAGTTTGTCCATGCGAACGACTCGCAGCAGCGGACTCCCCGCCTGCACCCATTCCCCCACATGCCGATACACCTGCACCACGACGCCATCTTGCGGCGCGTAAATTTTTCGTTTTTCGATATCTTCCAGGGCGGCCGCGACTTGCAACTCCCGGGCTTCGGCCGTCATGCCCGCGACTTTGAATTCCATTCTCGCCACCAGCGTTTGCAACCCTCCCCGTTTGGCGGTTAGCTCCAAACGGCGAAGTTCAGACACCGAAACGGCGCCCGGCGCTGTTTTATGAATTTCTTTCGCCACGGCGTGCTCGGCTTCAGCGACTTTCTGCGATGCGATCGCCGCCCGAACGCTGACATCATTAGTAGCTTGTTCTTGCGCGATGCGATATTCGTATTGGGAGAGCTTGTGTCGCATTTCCGCATCGTCGGTGGCGAGGCTCGCCATGAGGTCGTCTTTCGAGACGTTGTCGCCCTCCTTGACCGAAACCGAGACCAACTGCCCCGCTTCCTTGGCGGGAACCTGCGCCTCTTCGATCAGCGAAACCACGCAGTGCTCCACCACCGCGACATCGCTCCCGGAGGATGGCGGCGCGGCGGCAAGCCACAACAAACTACTAAGAACAGCGGCGTGCATTGCTCGGAACTCCTGAATAAAACGTTGAACTGTGTGATTCGCTCGCGGGGCGCCTGTAGGGATTAAAACCAAACTTCCCGTCGGAACCATTCCCAGGCCTCGTGAAACCAGACGTATCCCAGCGAACGGCTGCCGCAGTGAATATCGGCCGTCACTTCCGCGCCAGGACGCCGCAGGTTTTTGGGAATGTCTTCGTCCAGATCGACCTTGATCCGAACCGAATGGCCGTGTTCGTCGTGCAGGTAGGTTGATGGGTCAATGAGTCGGATTTTTCCGGTTCGATAGGAGTCGGGGTCGGTGGCGAGAATGTACGTGACTTCAAGATCCTGCTTGATCGTGTCGCGCGCTTCGGCCACATGCCCTATCCTGTTTTCCTTCATGAACACCTCCAACTCCCAGTCGCTGTTGGGGTCGGCGACGGTGAGCAGCACTTGTCCCTTCGAAACCGGGCGGTGCATCAGCGTTTCCTTGGGTTGCCAGGTCACGACTTGGCCATCAATCGGGCTGACAACCTGCAAGTGCTTTTTTTGGTCCATCAGGAGTGTGTATTGCCGCTCCAAACTCAATTTTCTCTCGTTCAACTCCAACGCTTCCCCGGAAAGCCGAACCTGCTCCACCGGCGTGAGCGTGCCTTTGCTATCGATCAGGTTCCGCCTTACGGAAAGGAGTTGCTGACGAACCGCGCGGAGTTTTCCGTCGACATCGACGATCCTGACTTCCAAATCGGTGTTGCGCAATTTAACCAGCACATCCCCTTTTTTGACCGACTGGTCATGCTCCACCAATACATTGGTGACAATGCCGTCGACGTCGACAAACACATCGCTTTTCACCATCGGTTGCAGAACGCCGTCGCCTTCCATGTCGAACGACTTGGGCATGAAAGCCAACACCAATGCGGCGGCAACCACGGCCAGCGAAATTGCAATTGTTTTGGGCAAGGTGCGGGCGCGCAACACCCAGGTCGCCTTGCCGATCGCCCGCCAGACCGGCATCAGGAATAGATTGTTGTAGTCCAGGCAATTGGAGAGGGAGCGGCTGCCGTGTTCGAAAACCAGATCGATTCGCGGCCCCAGCGTCGTGCGGGGCAGTTCGGTTTCGATCTGTTCGACAATCAGCGCACCAATGATTTCGCCCTTGGCGGAATCGCGGTCGGCGATGGAGTCGTCATCCAATTCGCCGCCTTTATCTTCCTTGACCGGCCGCCGCAGCGGCAAGATCACGATCGACTTCGAATGCGATTCCTCGACATACTCCTCCAGCGATTCCTCCACTTGCGGCGGCAGGTCTTCGGTGGAGCCGGAATACCAGAGCGGATCTTCCACGGCCACGACGCGCGTCGCGAGGCGGCCCAGCATGGCCACCACATTCGAGCGGTTGTCCATGGTGTCTTGGCCGCTGATCGCCTCCACCCGACATTTCCCACCCCGTTTAATGGCCACGCTCACACGGTCGCAGCCGATCAGTTGCCGGCCCTCATTGGCAATCGCATAAGCCACTTCGCGCACATCAAGGCTATCGTGAACCAAACGCGAATAACGATCGGCCTGCGCCCAGAGCGATTGGCGGTCGGTGAACTGACGCAGCTTGTGCGACTTCAGCCAGTCGCCGGCGAAGTCGCACATTTGCAGCACGAACTGCAAATAGCCCCGTTGGCTGGCCGGTTGCACGTCAGGACGTTGGAAAATTTCCAGCACGCCCTCGATTTGGTCGTCGCTGCGCAGCGGCGCAAGCACCAGCAGGTAGTTGGTCGGGTTGCCGGCGGCGTTTTCGTCGGTCAGGCCAGATTGCGGCGGGACAAGCTTCGGCTCCGCACTCCGCGCCACATCGGCAATTAAGCGAAAGTGGCGAGGACCATCGTCGCTTTCGGGGTCTAGCAGAGTCTCGCTAATTTTGATCTGGTAAGCGAGCTGCAATTGGCCGTCGTCGCCGACCGTCCAAACCGCGCCGCCCACGGCAGCCAGCGCCGAAACGATTCGCTGCAAAAACTCTGCGTAGTATTGCTCCGGCCCTAAATCGCTCTTGGAAAGTTGGGCGATTTCGTTGACCAGGGCGCGGATTTGCTGCTTTGTCGATTCAACCGCGCCGGAATTCGTGGATTGCTCTGATGACGATGACATAGTGTTGGCGATGCTTCGCGAGGGAGTGGGTAACCAGACTATCTTCCGCGAAAATAGAACATGGGCGCAAGAGCACGTAAGCGTTTACCTCTTTTGATGCAGTTGGCCTTCTTTTAGTTTCAATGTAAGCCTGATCAATCCGTGACACAACGATTTATGGCCTCGGAGGCGGCAATTCTTCAGCCTCCAGGGGGAGTGTGCCGAATGTATCGGATCGGCCGCATTTCCAATGTTTCTCGCTCCCAAGAGCATTCTTTCTTATCGCGATAATCGGACAACCGGAAAAATGGGGTGTCTGCACAGCAAACAGCGGCAATAGAAGGTTTTGGTTTCGACGATTCACGGGTATTTTCGCGAGGCGCCGTCCAACCAAAGAGTAGGTCAAAACCGGGTGACAAAAACGACTTTCGAGCGAGAATCGGGTGGCGTGCTTCCGTCGCGGCCTTAAAAATGGCAGATTACCGCTCTGGAACTGGTCACGAAACGCTCGTATATACTGCGCACGGTTGAAAATGGCACATTTTCGTTTAACGGCAAGCCGAAGGCGGCTGTGTTTTGAGCCCATGCGTTCGGGCAAGACAGAAAAACGCAGCCGCCTTCGGCTTGCCGTTAAACGAGCCAATGCTAGCCGTGCGCAGTGCATCTGCCGCTCGCGGAAGTAGCCCGGCTTTTTCAAAAAGCCGGGCTTCTGAACCGGCTGAAGCGCACGCCTCTACAAAGGACTCTCGTATGCTCGACATTTTGGTGGTCGCCCCGCATCCTGACGACGCGGAACTGGGCATGGGCGGCGCGATTTTGAAATTTATCGAACAGGGGCGTCGGGTTGGAGTGCTCGACCTCACCAGCGGTGAACCGACGCCCCACGGCAGTCCCGCGATTCGCACGTCGGAAACCGCCGCTGCCACCGAAACACTGGGACTCACCTGGAGAGAGAACCTAGGATTGCCCAACCGCAGCCTAGAGCCGACGCTCGCCGCCCGGCAACAACTGGCGGCTGTGTTCCGCCAAACGCGACCGCGTTGGTTGTTCGCGCCGTATTGGGTCGACGCCCATCCCGACCATGTGGCGGCCACGCAATTGATTGAAGCGGCTCGGTTTTGGTCGAAGCTGACCAAGTCGACCATTCCCGGCGCGCCGCACCATCCCCAGAGAATTTACAACTACTATTGCGTTCATTTGAAAATGGCGCCGCAACCGGCCTTCGTGCTCGACATCAGCGACGTCTGGGAACGCAAATTCCAAGCGATTCAATGTTATCATAGCCAGTTCATTGCCGGTCGCGACGGCGCCTTCCTCGAACAATTGCAGCACGAAGCGGCCTACTGGGGAAAGCAAATCGGGGTCCGATACGGAGAGCCGTTCGCCTGCCGCGAACCCTTGGGATTTTCCGACATGAATTCTCTGCTGTAAGGCGAGCGGCAGTTTTGACTGTTTATACCTTCTATACCGCACGCGGCTGAAAATGTCGCTTTTTTCGTTTAACGGCAAGCCGAAGGCGGCTGTGTTTTGAGCCCACGCGTTCGGACAGAACAGAAAACGCAGCCGCCTTCGGCTTGCCGTTAAACGAGCCATTGCCAGCCGCGTGAAGTATAATACAACTTGGTGGGCCAGCGTCAAACTCCGTGTTTGAAACGCCAAACAGGGGTATGTTAGGAGCTCTTAGAACTTAACGGCGGCGCAAGAACGCACTTTGCCGCCTAACGACGTTGTTTGCCGCTGTTCGACGCGCCAGCAGCGGTTCACTGTGAATAAAGAAATACCAATCATGAATCGAGCCCAGCCGAACAACGAAGCAGCGATGTACGGACGTCGCGCCTTTTTGCAAACCGCGATCACCAAGACGGCCGGCGCGGCGTCGTGGGGATTCGCCGGCGGTGTGTTTGCTCCATCGCTCAAGACGCAAGCGAAAGAGAAAAAGAACGGCCGAAGCGTGCAAACGGTATTGGGGCCGGTGGCGCCCGAAACACTCGGCGCCACGTTAATGCATGAACATGCGCCGATCGTCGATTGGTCGGAACTGTACGCCACGCGGCCGGCGCCGGTGGCGCCGATTCGCGAAAAAATGCTGGCTCGAACCGCCAAATTGCTTGACGTCTTCCATGCGGCGCTCGCGCCGCAAGACGGCCCCGGCGCCATAGTCGAGACCACGCCCATTCGCGTCGGACGCTATCCACAATTGCTGGCCGACTTGGCCCGGCAAACCAAAGTGCATATCATCGCCTCGACCGGTTTTTGGTGCGAAGCCCTGGCTCCGCAGCATCCTTGGGCGGTGAGAATGAGCGTGGAAAAAGGCGGCGTGCGGAAAATGGCGGCGTTGTTCATTCGTGAAATCAGGCAAGGCATGGAAGATCCTCACGGAGCGTGGGGCGAGAAGTTCACGAACATTCGGGCCGGGGTGATCAAAATCGGCACGAGCACCTATCTGCGGCCCAGCGAACGGGCATGCCATATCGCGGCGGCGTTGGCCAGTCGGGAAACAGGCTGCCCGATCACGACGCACACCACCAACGGCGGCGGTTTGGAGGAAGCCGAACTGCTGCTCAAGCATGGCGCCCAGCCGGAGAGAATCATCATCGGCCACCAAGGGCATCGAGATGACCGCCAGCACGATGAAGCCAATGAGTACCATCGCCTGATTGCCGGACGCGGCTGTTACGTGCAATTCGATCGGGTCGGCCACGCGAACTACGATCTTGAAAAACAGGCCCGGCAAATTCAAAAGCTGGTGGCGCGGGGGTTTGTCAAGCAGGTGCTCGTCAGCCACGATGATTCGGCCTACTACTACCCGGAGTTTTCCCAGCCGGTGAAGCAGGCCGACAAATGGAAAGCTCTCCAGCCGAACTACGCCGTTGTTCCCAAGAAACTCACCGCCGCGCTGGCGAAACAGGGCGTCTCTCCAGCCGACCAACGCACCATTCTGGTCGACAACCCCGCGCGGGTGCTGGCCTTCTGACGAGGACGCTTTCTCCACTTGAAGCCAATTGATTTGCGTTCCCGCCACGCCGGCATTACCATACGTGCGCCGGCGCGCGCGGCATGGTTGCATTCGAGTTTCTCTAAGGAGTTCTGGTTGATGGCTCGTTTTTCATTCACTTTCGCTACGATGTTGCTGGTCGGACTCTCGCTTTCGCTCCGCGCCGCCGAGCCGCGCACGCTGGGAGAAATCGAACGCCTCGATCCGGCTTTCGACAAGCTGGTGGCGCCGGGCGTGAAAATCGACGTATTGGCCGACGGCTTTGAATGGTCGGAAGGGCCGGTGTGGTCGAACGTCGATGGCGGCTACCTGCTGTTTTCCGATATTCCGCGAAATAGAATCGTCGAATGGTCGCCTCAAAACGGCATCAGCATTTTTCTCGAACGTAGCGGATACACCGGAACAATACCGTTTACCGGGTCGGAGCCCGGCTCCAACGGACTGATCTACGACGCCCAAGGCCGCCTTGTCATGTGCTGCCATGGCGACCGCATGATCAAACGCCTCGAACCCAACGGCACGCGAACGGTTTTGGCGTCGGACTACAACGGCAAGCGTTTGAATAG
>JAJRWU010000282.1 GCA_024276655.1 Planctomycetota bacterium | reverse complement strand
ATTGCATCCCGTCATTTCACGAGCGGTCTTAGCCGTGTAATAAATGAACCACGGATTGCACGGATCACACGGATGAAGAAGAGTCGTGGCTGCCGGCATCCTCGCCCATCTGTGTTATCCGCGTTATCCGTGGTTAAAATAGTTCAGACTCGTCCGCCGATTGGTTTTTGGCGTCGGTTATGGTCTCTCTGTTTCTTCGGTGGTTAATGGCCATTTGTGATTGGCCGTCTGTTTGCTCGCATCTTTGTTTCTCTTTCTCCAATGACAAATGAGTAATGAAAGATAACGATTGATAAATTTCTTCTTTCCGTGCAAATCAGACAATTATTTCTCGAGCGGCGCTAAAGCGTACACTCCAACGGCGCTGTCGGCTGATCCTTGCTCATTTTTGCGCGGCCGGATAGGTTATAATTCGGGCGGTTTTCTTTACCGCATGCACGCGCGTTCCATGTGAGGAGTTGTGTTTTGAAATCGTTTTCTGATCGATTGGCCGACGCCGTTCGCCGCAACGCTTCGCCCGTGGTGGTCGGACTCGACCCCCGCGCCGACCGCCTGCCGCCGCCGTTGGCATGCGACGCGGCGGCCGATGTTTGTCGTCTGGCGGAGGCCTACGAATTATTCTGCCGCGAGATTATCGACGTGGTGGCGAATTCGGTGGCGGCGGTGAAGCCACAGTCGGCTTTTTTTGAACAGTTGGGTCCGCCCGGTCTGGCCGCGCTGCACGCCGTGATTGAATACGCCCGTGCGAAAAACGTGCTCGTCATTCTCGACGCCAAACGCGGCGATATCGGCTCCACGGCCGAAGCGTACGCGGCTGCGTACTTGGGCCAAAGCAGTGCCTGGAAGGCCGACTCGCTCACGGTAAACCCTTATTTGGGCGGCGATAGCCTAGCGCCGTTTGTCGCCGCGGCCCACCAGCAGCAGGCCGGACTCTTCGTGTTGGTGAAAACCTCCAACCCTGGCAGCGCCGACTTTCAAGACCTGCAATGCGAGGGGCGGCCGTTGTATCGGCATGTGGCGGCGCGGGTGGAGGCGTTGGCGGCTGAGCAGTTGGGAGAGTGTGGATACGGTTCGATCGGAGCGGTGGTGGGTGCGACGCATCCTGAGCAGTTGGCGGAGTTGCGCGAGGCGATGCCGCACGCCTGGCTGCTGATTCCCGGCTACGGCGCTCAAGGCGGCGGCGCCCAGGATGTCGCCT
Organism: Planctomycetota bacterium; assembly: GCA_024276655.1. GTDB lineage: Bacteria > Planctomycetota > Planctomycetia > Pirellulales > Pirellulaceae > SZUA-33. The sequence goes on along the minus strand of JAJRWU010000282.1, from coordinate 12,017 downwards.
CCGGTTTCGACGCCCAAGGCCTGGGCGCCGTGGTGAATAGCTCCCGGGCGATTATTTTTGCGCACCAGCGGCCTGAATACGCTCGTTTCGCCCCGTCCGATTGGCAACGCGCCGTGGAGGAAGCCACGCTCGCCATGCGCGACGAACTCACGGCCAACAACTAACAGCTTGGCTAAAAGTTCGCTTTGCCAACTGGCGGCGGCGGCAAACTATTTGCTACACTAGTGGCGGTTAAAATACGCGAGGAGAACGTTGCGTCGGCGGTTGGACCGTCAGACGCTTCTCTATTCGCGAACACCTGCGGGAGCACCCAACCTTGAAACCGTTCGACTACACCGCTCCGAGCACCATCGCCGACGCCGTTTCGCTTTTGTCCCAGCATAATGGCGAAGCCCGCGTGTTGGCCGGCGGCACCGATATTCTCGTGCAACTGCGAGAAGGGCTGCGTGAGGCGGGCATCGTGATAGATGTCAAAAAAATCGCCGAACTCCGCGCACTCGATTGTTGTTCCACGAGCGGACTGACACTCGGCGCCAGCACCCCCTGCGCCGAAATTTATGGCAACGCCGACGTCTGCACTGCGTATCCCGCCTTGACCGATGCGGCGCGCATCATTGGCGGTTGGCAAATTCAAAGCCGGGCCAGCATCGGCGGGAACCTCTGCAACGCCTCGCCGGCGGCCGATTCGATTCCCGCCCTAATTGCCTTGAACGCCGTGGCGTTGGTGGCCGGTCCTAATGGGCAGCGAGAAATCCCGGTGGCCGACTTCTGCACCGCGCCGGGGCGAAACGCCTTGGCGGCGGGCGAATTGTTGGTGTGTTTGCAATTCCCGGCGCCGAGCGCGAAATCGTCGTCGGCCTACCAGCGATTCATCCCCCGCAACGAAATGGATATCGCGGTGGTGGGCGTCGGCAGTTGGCTGCAACTCGACGAAAGCGGCCAGACGATTCTCTCGGCGCGCGTGGCCTTGGGCGCGGTGGCGCCCACGCCGGTGTTCGCCGCGGAAGCGAGCGATTGGCTGGCGGGAAAACCGGCCACCGAAGACACCTACCGCCAAGCCGGTGAACTGGCCAGAAAGTCGGCGTCGCCCATTTCCGACATGCGCGGCACGGCCGAGTATCGCGTGCATTTGGTCGGCGTGTTGACACAACGCACCTTGGCGAAAGCTGTTCAACGCGCCGTCGCCCAACGCGCCGCGGGTTAATCGCACGACTCGTAAACCATCCGCCCCGCACTGTAAAGAAGTGCTGTAAATAAGTAAGGATTCTCATCGTGACGAAGAAGGTTCAGGTTTCCGCGACCGTCAACGGCGAAACGGTTGACTTTCTCTGTGAGCCCTGGCAGAGCTTGCTGGATGTCTTGCGAGAGGAGCTGCATCTCACCGGGGCGAAAGAAGGTTGCAACAACGGCAACTGCGGCGCGTGTTCCGTTCTGCTGGACGGCGCGCCGGTTAATAGCTGCCTAGTATTGGCGGTAGAGGCGGAGGGCGCCGAAATCACGACGGTCGAAGGCATCGCCCAGAACGGTCAACTGCATCCGCTGCAACAGTGTTTTTTGGAAGGCGCGGCTTTGCAGTGCGGCATTTGCACGCCCGGTTTCCTGGTCACGGCCAAGGCGCTGTTGGATCAGAACCCGAATCCCACCGAAGAGCAAATTCGCTTTGAGTTGGCGGGCAATCTGTGCCGCTGCACGGGGTACGACAAAATCATCAAAGCGGTGCTAGCAGCCGCCAAAAATCTTCAGGAGGCGAACTAATGGCCGCAGGATCCGACCAAAAAAAATACAAAGTGATCGGCACGCGGCCCATTCGCCCCGACGGCGCCGATAAAGTCACGGGCCGCGCCATTTACGGCGCCGACGTGCAACTGTCCGGCTTGGTGCATGGAAAAATCCTCCGCAGTCCTCACGCGCACGCCAAAATCAAATCGGTTGACGTTTCCGCCGCGCTCCAGGCGGCGGGCGTGTTGGCGGTGGTCACGGGGGCCGACTTCCCCGAATTGAAAGACAAAATCGCGCAGTTGGGCGAAGGCGCGGTCAACTTGGCCTACTTGAGCGGCAACCTGCTGGCGCGAGATAAAGTCCTCTATAAGGGACACGCCGTGGCGGCGGTGGCGGCCCGCACGGCCAATCAGGCGGAAGAGGCGCTGAAAAAAATTCGCGTCGAGTATGAACCGCTGCCTGCGGTCACCTGGGTGCTCGACGCCATGCAAGACGACGCCCCGCTGCTGCACGACGATATCCACACCGATTCGATGGGCAACCAGTCGGAAAAACCGAGCAACATCTCCACGCACCTGCACTTTGAAACGGGCGACGTCGGCCAGGGTTTCAAGCAGGCCGACGTGGTTATCGAGCGCGAGTTCAAAACCGCCAGCGTCCACCAGGGTTACATTGAGCCGCACGTCGCGACGGCTCTCTGGAACACCGACGGGCGCCTCAAAATTTGGACATCCACCCAGGGCTCCTTCACCGCTCGCCAGCAGACGGCCGAACTGTTGCAGATTCCCGTTTCGCAGGTGACCGTGGTTCCCTGCGAGATTGGCGGCGGTTTTGGTGGGAAAATCTCGGTCTATTTGGAGCCGGTGGCGGCGCTGCTCAGCCGCAAATGTGGACGCCCCGTAAAAATGACCATGACGCGCGAGGCCTGCTTCGAAGCGACCGGCCCCACGCCGGGTTCGTACATGCGGGTGAAAATCGGGGCCACCAAAGAGGGTAAAATCGTGGCTGGCGAGGCGTATCTGGCGTACGACGCCGGCGCGTATCCTGGCGGTATGATCGGCCCCGGCTGCATGTGCGTTTTTAGCTGTTACGAGTTTCCCAACGCCGTGGTCGACGGCTACGACGTGATGCTCAACAAGCCCAAAACGCAAGCCTACCGGGCGCCCGGCGCCACGCACGCCGCGCTGGCTTGCGAAACGATTATCGATGAATTGGCGGAGAAGCTGAAACTCGACCCGATCGAATTTCGGCTCATGAACGCCGCCCAGGAAGGCACGCGCCGCGTCGATGGGCCGGTCTATCCTCGCGTCGGTCTGATCGAGTGTTTGGAAGCGGCCAAGGCCAGTGAGCATTATCAATCGTCGTTAAAAGGGCCGAACCGGGGCCGCGGCGTGGCGGCCGGATTTTGGTTCAACATCGGTTTGAAATCGGCCGCTACGGCGAACGTCAACGCCGATGGCTGCGTCACGCTGCTGGAAGGTTCGACCGACATCGGCGGCTCCCGCGCTTCCATCGCCATGCAGTTGGCGGAAACATTGGGCATTGCCGCCGAAGATGTACACCCCGCCGTGGTCGATACCGACAGCGTGGGTTACACCGACGTTACCGGCGGCAGCCGCGTGACCTTCGCCACCGGAATGGCGGTGTATCAGGTCGGCCGCAAGATTCGCGCCCAAATGATGGAGCGCGCCGCCGAACTCTGGGAAGTCGACGCGGCTTCGGTCAGCGAAGCGGACGGTGTTTATTCTTCGGGAGAACACTCATTGCCGTTCAAGGAGTTGGCGGTCAAGCTGCACGAAATCGGCGGCCCGATCGTGGGCAGTGCTTCGGTCAATCCTCAAGGCTCCAGCAACGGCTTCGGCGTGCAGATTGCCGACGTGGAAGTCGACCCCGAAACCGGCAAGGTGAGCGTGTTGCGGTACACGGTCATTCAAGACGCCGGCCAGGCGATTCACCCCAGCTACGTCGAAGGCCAAATGCAGGGCGGCGCGGTGCAGGGCATCGGCTGGGCGCTCAATGAAGAGTATTTCTACGGCGACGATGGCCAAATGAAAAACGCCAGCTTTCTCGACTACCGCATGCCGACCGCGCTCGACGTGCCGATGATCGAAACCATCATCGTGGAAGTTCCCAACCCCGAGCATCCTTTCGGCGTGCGGGGCGTGGGCGAAACGCCTATTGTGCCGCCGGTGGCCGCCATGGCCAACGCGGTTTACGCCGCCACTGGCGTGCGCATGCGAGATATTCCGATGTCGCCGCCGAAGCTTTGGAAGGCGCTGGCCGAAAAAGAGAGTTCGTAAAGTGCGAGGCCTGCGGGTTCTAGCGAACGTGCTGCGTTTGAGATAAATGCGTTTTTGGTTCGGCTCTAAAGTTGGGAGGGGCCGCCGCCCGATGCAAGAGCGTGTCGTTGTCGACATGCTATTCTTCCCACGGTCATTGCCAACAGCGCTTGAAATATGCACGTTCCGGTTGTTAAGTCGTCGCCCAGCCTCGGTTTTTTGACCGTCCTTCAAGACGAAGCGGCGGGCTTCTGCGGCGGTTTTCTGCTTCTCAATCAACTGGGCCGTCCTCTGGAGTTTCACTGCACTTCGCCTATTTTGCCCAACCGCGCACAAGAAATCCTCTACGGCCCCACGCTCAAGCCTTTTCTTTTTGGCGAGCAAATCGGCCGCACGCTGGTCGAAAAAGCCAAACAGAGGCCGTCGGTCATTTTCGCCGACCAGACGCCCACCCTTAGCCTACGCGACTTTCTCGATATTCCCATGGTGCTGGTTCGTGAAGCGGGCCAGACGCCGGCGGCCGAGGCTACCGGCGGCAACGGCCGTGGAGCATCAAACCCGTCGACCTTTTGCTTGGGCGAGAACATTGTTTCCGCATCGCCGAGGCATCAGCAAGACAGGCAACAGGCGGAACAGTTGTGGACGTCCGTGCAAGAAGGGCTCGATTTATGGGAGCCGTTTGAACGTATTCGCGAAGCCTTGAGCGAAGCACGCGGCGGCGCCAAGCAAAACGCGGCTTAAACATTGCGCGGAAAATAAGTGACCGACACCACGGAAAAAACAACCTTCGCTATTTTGCGACTCAGGTAGGAAATGGTTTCACCACGGAGGGCGCCGAGACTGCTTCGTCGAACGCTGTCTTCAATTGATGCAGGCCTGGCCTCCTTTTTTTGTAAAATAATTTTTTTGGATAATCGTTTTGAAACGCCAGTGAGTTCAGACCGTTCGCCCAGGACCATGCAATGAATAAACCACAGAGAACACCGAGACCACAGAGTTGATGTGGCGGGCGCTGTCTTCAATACATGAAGCGTCAGTCTCTCCTCCCCCTTCTTCTCTGTGTGCTCGGTGCTCTCTGTGGTAAAAACTTTTTTTGTGACTCGCTCGTGTTTCGTAGATAACCCCGCTCATCGGAGGTCGCAAATTTGGTTGAGGCCAACGGCTGCGCTGTGATCTCGGCGCCTCCGTGGTGAAATCTTTTTTGTCGTTTGCGCGTCGCGTCTTGTGAACACTCCCCGTTTGCCAACGCCACGGCAAGAATATTCCCAAGTGAAACGCTCACGCAGCGTCGGAAACACGACCGTCATTTCCGGCTTGATCCACAGGGTCCGGAAATCGGAGAAACCAAGAGGCTGTCATGGACGACTGTTTCAGCACGCGCGAACGAACGCCGGAAGGGTTCGAGATAGCCTCGGCTGCGTTGGCGATGCAAGCCGAAATTTTCTCCAGCGGCTGGCAAGCCGCGCTGCATCGGCGCCCCAAGCCCAAAACACAGACCACGAATTTTCAGTTTCCCAGCGCAAAAACCGTTTCGCTCGTCGCCAAGCCGCCGAAGATTCACGTATCGAGTTTTGTCTTCCCGGAAGCGCCGGCCTGGGGCGCCGAAACAGGGAATGTAAATACAAATCGCGCTGCATCAAGCCGTCTTCCGGCCAAGAAAAAACCGTCCCAGCGCACGCGCATCCGACCGCCCGGCGATGTGATCAAACTCCAAGACCGCCTGTATTATCTGCTGCAACCGGCGCTTGAGAACCTGCTGCAAGCGGCGTCGCTTACGTTTCCGTTCGAGCCTTTTCCCTACCAGTACGATGGCGTGGCCTTTCTCTACTCCCGGTATTCGGCCATTTTAGCCGATGAAATGGGGCTCGGAAAAACGATGCAGGCCATCACCACGATGCGGCTGTTGCTACGCGCCGGCGAACTACGCAACATTTTGTTGGTCTGCCCCAAGCCGTTGGTGACCAATTGGCAAAGAGAATTGAAACTCTGGGCGCCCGAAGCGCCGGTGGCGATTATCGCCGGCGACCAAACACAACGCGAGTGGTGTTGGCGGCAGCCGCAGGCGCCGATCAAAATCGTCAATTACGAATTGCTGCTGCGCGATCGCGAACTGATCGCGAATGGAAAATTGCATTTCGATTTGGTCGTGCTCGATGAAGCGCAACGCATCAAGAATCGCTCCAGCGCCACTAGCCAGGTCGTGCGGGCGATTCCCCGCAGCCGCAGTTGGGCGCTCACCGGCACGCCGGTGGAGAATAGTCCTGAAGACCTGGTGGGTATTTTTGAATTCCTCTCGCCCAGCTACCTGCATTCGCAAATGTCGGCCCAACGCATTGGCGCAGCGGTGGGCGACTACATTCTGCGGCGCACCAAGGACAAAGTGCTCACCGACTTGCCTCCCAAGTTGTATCGCGACGCCAATCTTGATCTGACCGGCGAACAAGCCGAAAGCTACCGCGTGGCTGAGGAGGAAGGCGTGGTGCGATTGAATCGGCTGGGCGATTCGGCCGCCATCCAGCATGTATTTGAACTCGTGTTGCGGCTGAAACAAATCTGTAATTTCGATCCCGCCACGGGCGAAAGCGCGAAAATGGAGCGATTGGAGGCCGACCTGGAGGAGGTGGTCGCGAGCGGGCGGAAGGCCATTGTTTTTAGTCAGTGGGTCAAAACGCTCACCACCTTGCGAGACAAGCTGCAACGTTTCGGACCGGTGGAATACCATGGCGGCACTCCCAGTTCGCGGCGCGACGCGGTCATAGAAAACTTCCGCAACGACCCCGCCAAGCATGTCATCTTGATGAGTTACGGCGCCGGCAGCGTGGGCCTGAACCTGCAATTCTGCGGCTACGTGTTTCTCTTTGACCGCTGGTGGAATCCCGCCGTGGAAGATCAAGCCATCAACCGCGCGCACCGCATCGGCGTCAGCGGACCGGTCACGGTGACGCGTTTCCTCACGCGCAACACGATTGAGGAACGTATCGACCAAATTCTGCGGGAAAAACGGGAGCTATTCGACATCATCTTCTCGCAAACGAGTACGCCCTCCCGTTTGGGACTCTCGCGGCAGGAAATCTTTGGCCTGTTCAAGCTGCCTCCGCCCGCAGACGCGCGCCGCGAAAGCGCTTAGGAACAGTCCCGAAATAACTTCCCGGTATTTTGAAAATGCCGGGCTGTTCCGAGCTACCACCGGCAACTTGTTTCGGGGTTTTTTCTTCGGCAAAGTCAAAGCGGCGTCGCCCTAGTCGCGTCCAAACGGAAGCGGGCGTGAGGCGCCCACGTTCCAGACGTGGCCATTAAAATTATGGAACAGGAGAGAACGGAGGAAACAGAGAAAAGTGCGGAATCATTCTGTGTTGGCGCCAGGCAGGATCAAACTGGAAACGCGGCCTTGGAAACGCTGTCCGTCAATTTCGAAACATTAAAGTTGATGATCAGCCCCAGCGGAATATCGAGGAGTTCCATCGTCAAGCACCATTCATAAATGGACTCCAGTAAACCGGGCCCTTTGTGTTTATGGACTTCGATGGCGGAATCAATCACATCGTGTGTCATAACTGTTTGCGGAGGAAAACAAAGCATGCATCCGAAATGCCTTTTATGGCGAGCGGCAGAAAATAACTTACCCGCACGCAGCGGGAGTCCGTGAGTGTTTTTTGGGTTCCCACCCACGCGGGAATGACCGTTTGCTGATTCACTCGCTTGCGCTTCGTGCTTGTATTAGGTAAATTTTCATCTGCCGCTCGCCTATGCGGAGGAAACGAGGAAACAAACAGGTACTTTCCGTTCTCTCCTGTGAAATCATGCCAGCGTAACGATGAATGTTCCAATCAAAGTCCGTGAACGGCGACGAAATTTTTAGCCGCCGCCAGTCGGTGGAAATGGGGGCAATAGCGACGTCTGGACTGTTGGCGGCGATTACAACGATGTTGCCGGTTCACAGCGCCGCGGCATGGCGGAGGCGATGTTCATGTTGGCCAATTGTGGGGAATTCCTTTCACGGCGGCGCGAGACGTAAACGCCGAGGGAATGGCGGGTTGCGCACTACGCCAGCTCCCATTCCCAGATTCGCGGTTACGACTTGACAACTCGAAGCGATGACCTAGCATTTCATCGACGTCTAACACGATCAACACGACGAAACTACGGCTTGTTTCGTTGCGTTGGCCGTCATGAAAGTGGGGCCTGCTCGCAGCGGCCGATTTATGGAAAACCAACAACCTACCTCGAACCCCGCCCCACTGCCTCTAGGAATGGAAGGCGACGACGGCCTGCATGTGGTCGCCTCGCTATTGAGCGGGCTGGAGGAAGCGGCTGGCGCGTCGCCGGAATTGCGGCGGGAAACCGCGCATGAGAACCACCTGGTTCAGGTCCGACTGGGAATCGCGAGCGCGCTTTTTGCATCGCTTCGGGCCAAGCACGCTGCTACGGCGTCGCACTGCCTGCGGGTTGCGTTAGGTTGCTCTTCCTGGGCGGCGGCAATCGGCTTGTCGGGCCACCAACGCGACATTCTTGAAACAGCGGCGCTGCTTCACGATGTCGGCAAGATCGGTATTCCCGACGACATTTTGCGAAAGCCAGGACGGCTCACCAACGATGAATACCTCGAGATGTCTGGCCATCATGAAATGGGCCTGCAAATACTAAGTGCGTGTTGCTCCAACGCCGATCTTCTCGACACGGTGCGATACAGCCGCGCCTGGTACGACGGCAGTTTCTCGGGGTTCGAGAAACAGGGCGATGCAATACCGTTGGGCGCCAGAATGTTGGTCATCGCCGACGCGTTTGACGCCATGACGACCGACCACGTTTATCGGCGGGCGATGTCTCGGGAGCGCGCTCTGGCGGAACTGTTTCGTCACGCGGGTTCGCAGTTCGATCCTCGTCTGGTCGAGCAATTCCATCGTGAGCTAAACGCCGATAGCTTCTCCGCCCACGCCGACGCGGCGCGAAGCTGGTTGGCGAATTTGTCGTCGGAAGAGACGAACCGGCTGTGGGGGCTGACGCAGAACGACAACCACCAGACGCGCGACTGCACGATCGAAGACCTGTTCCATGAAAAACTGTTGCAGAGCATGCACGACGCCGTCATTTTCGTCGACCGGCGGCAGCAGGTGCTGATGTGGAATCGCGCCGCCGAGAGGCTCACCGGCATTCCGGAATCGACGGTCGTGAACAAACTGTGGTCTCCTTCGTTGATCGACTTGCGGGAGGAGCATGGTTCGAGCATCTCAGACAACGACTGCCCTCTGGCTTATGCGGTTGAGTCGGGCGTTCAAACGCTTCAGCGTCTGACGCTGCGGGCGCGCGGCGGCAATGAGATCGCGGTCGACGCCCAAGTGGTTCCCGTGTTTGGAGAAGATGGCTCGGCGGTCGGCGCTACGTTGCTCATGCACGACGCTTCGTCTCAGATTAGTTTGGAGGAGCGCGTACAGCAACTGCATCGAAAAGCCACCCGCGACCCGCTCACCCAACTGGGTAATCGTGCGGAATTCGATCGCGTGCTGGCGCTGTTCGTGACCTCGCATTCCAAACAGAAGCGGCCTTGTGCGCTCATTATCTGCGATATCGATCATTTCAAACAGGTCAACGACACCTACGGCCACCCCGCCGGAGACACGGTAATCGTGAGCTTCGCCGGAGTGCTCAAACAGTTGTGGCGGCCCGGCGATTTGGTCGCCCGATACGGCGGAGAAGAGTTCGTGATCTTGTGCGCCGATTGCGATAACGCCACCGCAACGCAACGAGCCGAAGCCATTCGCGGCGAAATTTCCTCGATTATGCATCCCGAATTGGGCAACCGCCCGATTACGGCCAGTTTCGGAGTGACTGAAATACAACCCGGAGACACCGCCGAAACCATGCTCCGCCGGGCCGACCGCGCACTTCTGCAAGCCAAGGATTCTGGACGAAATATGGTCGTCCAACTTGGCGGAGGACTCCCCGGGCAAGCCACTGCGGCCCCCGCCGCGGGCTGGCTTTCATGGTTCCGCCAATCTCCCAAAAAACTGCTGCTCGATCGACAACTCATCACGATGGTTCCCTTGCAAGTGGCCACTGAAAAGTTGCGAGGCTTCATCGCCGACCACCACGCCGAGATTGTTTCCATCGAGGAAAATCGTGTGATTCTGAGCGTCGACGTTCGGCAATCGTCAACCATGCGGCGGAGCAACGAACGCTCGGTGGCGTTTGCCCTGGAGTTGCGGTTCTCGGAAAACCACTCCGCCGGCGCCGAAAATGGCGGAACCCGCATCCAGGTCGCGATTCGGCCGAAGAGAAACCGCAGCCGGCGCCGAGAGGAAACCACCGATCGCGCCCGCCAGTTGTTGGTGAGCATTAAGTCGTATCTGATGGCCTACGAAGTCGCCGGCGGACAAATTCCCGGCAGCGACGCCGACGATTGAAACTGCGTGCGGAATCGCACTTTTTAGGCGGCGTTGGAGTTCCGGGGTGGAGTTCATGCTTCAGCATGTCTTGCAGTGGGCGGCAAGCAAAACAAGTACACCATGCGGCGCTATACGCAATGGCCAATTGTGCCCGGTCGAATCATTCGGTATGCTGCCGGAATTCGACCATTCTTGCCGCACTCTCGCGACATAAGGCTTTCCTTTGTCGGCCGGCTTGCGGTGTTGTTTTCCCGTTACGTTAGCGACCCCCCCATCACTTTGCAGGAAAGGCGCCCCATGGCCTACACGCTTCCAAAATTGCCCTACGCTTACGATGCTCTTGAGCCGCATATTGACGCCCGTACGATGGAAATCCATCATACGAAGCACCATCAGGCGTACATTAATAAAGTCAACGATGCGATCAAGGGCTCCGAACTTGAAAACAAGACCATCGAAGAGTTGGTCGCGGGCTTGAACGAAGTTCCCGAAGCCGTGCGCGGCGCGGTCCGAAATAATGGCGGCGGCCATGCAAATCACTCTTTGTTTTGGACCGTCATGGCGCCTGGCGGCGGCGCCCCCAGCGGAGATCTGGCAGCCGCCCTCACCGCCGATTTAGGCGGCTTCGATTCCTTCAAAGCCGCCTTCAGCACCGCCGCCGCAACGCGGTTCGGCAGCGGTTGGGCTTGGCTGAGCGTCGATGCTGGAAAGTTGGTCGTTGAAAGCACGCCGAACCAAGACAGTCCTTTAACGGCCGGCCGAACTCCAGTTCTAGGGCTGGACGTCTGGGAGCACGCGTATTACCTCAACTACCAGAATCGTCGTCCTGACTATGTGTCGGCGTTTTTTAACGTGATCAACTGGGACGAAGTGGCCCGGCGTTACGCCGCGGCAAAGAGTTAGCAATCGCCCGGAACACAAAAAAGATCAACTCGCCAAACGCCCGGCTTTTTGAAAAAGCCTGGCGTTTTTCGCGCCACAAGGGGTAACCTGTTTTTTGAGCAATCACTTGAAGAGTTGAAACGGATGGAAAAACGGAAAAAGAGAGGGAACCAGGAATGGACACCAATTAACACGAATTTTCCAACCCGCAGCATTCGTGTTTATTGGTGTCCATTCGTGGTTCCGCAAACGAGGCAAACAGAGCAATGGGCAATCAGACAAAGTTGTTACTGAAAGACGAAGTCCACCGCGTCGTCGGCTGTGCGATGGAAGTGCTGAATACGCTGGGGGCACGGTCTGCTGGAGAAACCGTACGAGAACGCATTGGTGGTTGAGTTTGGATTACAGGGCATCGCTTGCCAGCAACAGAGAAAATTCGATGTGATCTACAAGCAGGTCAAAGTCGGTGAGTACGTTCCCGATCTTATCTGCTTTGGCCAGATCGTGGTCGATACGAAAACGATCGATTGCATCGGCGACCATGAACTTGGTCAGATGTTGAACTATTTGAAAATTACCGGATTGAGAGTCGGCTTGCTGCTCAATTTCAAACGGGCAAAATTGGAATGGAAACGAGCGGTGCTTTGATTGAGGCGGCAACCCGTTGGTTGCTCAAACAACGGGGGCCAGCTCAGGTGCAACCACGAATGGACGCCAATTAACACGAATTTCCCAACCCGCAGCATTCGTGTTT
>JAJRWU010000281.1 GCA_024276655.1 Planctomycetota bacterium | reverse complement strand
TCTACAAATCAGGGCCGCCGCTCTCAGCGACGATGACCAACTAAAAAAGCACATGCAATCTCGCCCAGGCAACCCATTTCGCCCCAACGTCAAAATAAAATCAGCCGCCACCGCTGCCTAAAAAGTGCGTTCCTGCACCCTCGAGCCGGCATGGGCTGAATGGCGCCAGGGCGTTCAAAAGGTGGATGAACGCGGCATGACGCTGTTCTGGGCGGCTTTTCAGGCTGGGTGCGACGTAAGGAAGGGGGAATCAACGCCCGTCAGCGCGCTCGGCGGCGCGACTTTGTAGTTTTCCCTGGGGTTTCCAGCGTTTGGCGGGAACGTGCGCTTCGTCGAAGATTTTCGCGAACCGGGCTACGAGGTCGGGCCGTTGCGGCGCTAGGTCGAGCTCTTCGGCGATGTCATGGGCAACGTCATAAACCTCGATTGGCCCCGTGCCGAGCGGGCGCCGCACTGCCTTCCAATTGCCCGCTCGCAACGCCTGCTTGGAGCCCTGTTCGTAGAATTCCCAATACAGATATTCGTGTTTTTTCTGTTTGCCCGGGCGACCCAATAACGTGGGCAGGCAGCTGATGCCGTCGGTCGGCGCATTCACCGCGACGCCGGCAATATCGGCCGCGGTGGCCATGATATCGACCCCGCCGGAGATCAAGTGCGTGGTGGAACCGGCCGCGATGCGTTCCGGCCATTGGACAATCATCGGCACGCGAATACCGCCGTCGTACAACGCTCTTTTGATTCCCGTTACGGGGCCGTTGGCGTCAAAGAAAGCGACGTCGTTGCCGGCTTCGCTGTGCGGGCCGTTGTCGGAGGTGAAGAAAATAATCGTGTCCTGGGTGAGGTGGTGGTGGTCGAGCCTGCGGGTGACGCGTCCCACCATTTGGTCGAGGTAGCCGATCATCGCGGCTTGGCCCTTGTTCTGTTTTGTCCAATCGCGGTTCTTGTAAATTCCGTGGTCGGGCACGGCGGTTCCGTCGCCGGTTTGGCCGCGAGCTTCGTTGTTGGCATGCGGCAGCGTGTAGGAAAGATACAAGAAAAACGGTTCGTCCTTGTGGGCGTCGATAAAGCCGAGCGTTTCGTCGAGCATCAACGCGGGGCTGTAATCGACCTTCTTGCTGGCCACGCCCTGGCCCCATTGGCCCTCGTTGGGAACAACGTTTCGTAGCAGCACGCGGCGTTCGTTTTTCACCAGGAAAGTGGGGTAGTAAAGGTGCGCATGGTGTTGGTCGAGATAGCCAAAGAAGAAATCGAAGCCCTGCTTGGTCGGCACGCCGGTGGAGCCTTCGTGGCCCAAACCCCATTTGCCAATTTGACCGGTGGCGTAATCGGCTTGCTTGAGCACTTCGGCCACGGTCACATCCTCTGGCCGCAGGTTGTCCTTGCCGTTGCCGCGAATGAAGCAATGCCCGGTATGGAGGCCGGTCATGAGCACGCAACGCGAGGACGCACAAACCGTGGAGCCGGCATAGAAATCGGTAAACGTCATGCCGTTCTTCGCCAATTGATCAATGTTCGGCGTTTTAATTTTGGTTTGGCCATAACAGCCCAGATCGCCATATCCTAGATCGTCGGCCATGATGAACACGATGTTCGGCCGTTCGCGGCGCGCCGGTTTGCCTTCCGCCGCGTTTGCCGCGCGATCGCCCGCCATGAATACGAGTGGAGTCGCGGCGAGGATGAGTAGTAAATGTTTCATCGTTCTGGTCGCTTTTATAAAAAGATGAAGACGGCTGGCCGTTCAGTGAGTCGTTCGCATCGGCGCGAAGTACGAGTAGTAATTATTATGATCAGAACTGACTCGTCGGCGTACCCCCCTCTGAAAACGCGAGTGTGGTTGCAGCTCATCGCGGCGCTGTGAACTCCGCGCCCTCTGTGGTAGAAAATGCGTTGATGAACTTCCAGAAAATCCGGAAGCCGCTCGAAGAACCTACGCGAGATCCTGCCAGTGTTCGAGCCAGCCGGATTGGGCAATTTACAGCGTCGCCTCTAGGACGCCTTTCGGAAAGACACGCAATGCGGGGAGAGTATCAATGGCTGGAATGAAAGATCTGCTGGAACGGGTTGCCTCCCTGTTCGGCGGCAAGAACGCGGAGGCAAGTCTGAAAAAAGGGAAAGAGGCGTTCTCCAGCGGAGCATTCGATCTCGCAATCAAGCACTTTTCGGAAACATTGGCCATCGACCCAACACAGCCAAACGCGTATTGCATTCGGGGAATGGCGTATTTGGCCAAGGGCGACGACCGCAAAGCCCTGGGCGATTTCACCCAAACCCTTCGCATGGATCCTCAAAATACCAAAGCCCTCTGGAACCGAGCGGTCATTTACCGCAAGCAAGGCGAAGACCGCAAAGCCGACGCCGACTTCGCCGCGGCCAAAAAACTTGATCCACGCCTGGTGCGCGAGGCGCCCAGCGAATAAGGAACCGTTCCGAATTCACATACCGAATTAAAAGCCCGGCATTTTCAAAATGCCGGGCTTTTTTTGGCTACCACTGGGAACTTGTTTCGGGACTGCGAATAAGCGGCGTCTTTTTTTCCAGAAATTTGCTGATCGCGTTTGACTCTTCCAGGGTCGGTAAACTACACTTTCATCTAATACAAGCAAAATAGGCGCCACTTAAGCTTCTTTGTAAATGGGACTTTCGCTTCAAACTGACTACGCCCTCCGGACGCTGATTTATTTGGCCGGCCGTCCCGACCGAACGAACATCGCCCGCATCGCGGAGTTCTACGCCATCTCGAAGGATCACGTATCGAAGGTGGTGCAGCAACTTTCGCGTTTGGGGTATGTCCGCACGATTCGCGGCGTGGGCGGCGGCGTGGAATTGGCCCGCCAAGCTGAAGACATTCTCATCGGCGAAGTGGTGCTGGCGTTTGAAGGCAATATGCATTTGCTGGAGTGCGTCGCGACCGATGGCGTTTGCAGCATCCAGCCGGCTTGTGGATTGCGAGGCGTGTTGGCCGAAGCGGAGCGTCGGCAGGTGGCGTATTTGAATAGTGTTCGCCTGAGCGATGTCGTGGTTCCGGGCGGGCAGTTGGTGGAGTTGTCGGCCGCACCCGCGAAAGATTCAAAGCCCTCGTAAGAAAACATTGTAAGAAAACCGTGTTGTTGTTTCAGTAACCGTTACGAAAAGACAAAGGAAATATGAAAATCATGCGATTCTCTCGACCGATGTTATGCCTACTCTTGCTTACCACGTTGGCGTTATCGCCGGTTACGGCGCTGGCCGACAAGCCGGCCGACCCGGCCCTGGCTCGCACGCGTAAACAGGTGAAAATGCTGGACGATCTTTACAAAACGGTCGTCGTCTTGGTCACGACGCATTACGTGACCGAAGAGTCGGATTTGCCGGCCGGCGCCGCCGCCAAGGCGTTGTTTTCGGCCATGAAGGCCAAGGGCTGGCATGAAGTTCGCTTGCTCGACGCCACCGGCCAACCGTACGACGACACCAACTCCCCGCGCGATGGCTTTGAGAAAACCGCCATTCGAAAACTGCTCGCCGGCGACGCCTATTACGACCAGGTCGTGGTGGAAGGCGACAAACGCTATTTATTGGCCGCCACGCCGATTCCCGTCGTGATGAAAAAGTGCGTGATGTGCCACGACAACTACGCTGGCGTTCCCAAGGGCAAGCCGATTGGCGCCCTGGGCTACAAGATTCCCATCGAATAAGCCACCGGAAAAAATCGGGCGGCATCACGTAACTCCCCAACAGGGCGCGTGGGAAATTCGATTTTTCCACGCGCCCTGTTGCGTTTTATTGAGAGGCGGTCGCTAAAGAAGTGGCCCGAAATCTCTTGCTCCGTGTACTACGCGAAGCAACAGAGTTTCGTTCCTTCGTAAGTCATAGAAAAGCAAGTAGCTGCGAAGACTTGCGGAGGGGAGCTTCCATCAAGATCGCTGACGCGAGGCGATGCGTTTTTCCAGATTGGCCTGCATGGTTTTCCAGTCTTCGCTTGCAAGGCTACCTCCATCGCCGCTCTCCAAGCCTTCGACGGCCAAACGCCCCCTGTCGAATTGCTCCACATCGTCTTCTTGTATTAGGTTCAGTACGTAATCTGTTACGTTGTCAAAGCCCGCCGCTTGCGTTTGCGCCTTGACGAGCTTCTCTGATTCATGAGGAATGTCAATTTGCATATCTCGCCTCACTGGGTGCCGTTCGGTGCGCCAGGAAGCTTGGTGAATCTTGTGATCTGAAAGGAGGTCACGATGTGAATTGCTCGTTCGACATGTAGCAAACCGGGCGTTGGGGTGGAGTAATCCGCTCAGACGCGGTTGCTGGGATTTTGAATTTCGTGGGCTGGCCGTTTTTTCGGTTTTGACGCGTGTGTTGGTCAACGAGCAGCCAATGGCCCTCTTGCCGCGACTCAACTTGCTCTGAATTCGCGCAGGGTTCCCCGTATTTCGCCTAGCTTGTCGGTTGAGCCCTCGGAACGTCGAACGCGGCGCGCAACTCGGTCCAGCGGCTCAGTAGTTTCTTTAAGTTGAACGCCGCGGAGTGCTTCAGTTCGTATTCGATTTGGCGGCTGCTGCGGATTCGCCGGATCATGGAAAAGAGCAGCACCTTGGCCAGAATGCTGGGGTGAATAGGCGGTTGGCCGTGCGACCCATGGCAGGCGGCTTCCCACGCTGTCCAATCAAGCTGGGCGAGAATTTCATCCACCAGCCGGACCGGATGGTCGGCGGGGATCAGTTCTTCGAGCGACCTAGACATCAAGACGAGCTGTGCTCGCGGCATGGGAGTCAGTAGTTCGCTTTGCGTTTTCGTCGGCTCAAGGGGACCGTCCTCGTCAGAAAAAGTTCGCCGCAAGCGCCCTCGCCCCCGCGAAACAAAGCCTAGCGCAACCCCAGAAAATCGCAAGTGCTTTTCCCCTCAATTTGCGGATACACTAAATCAACAGCCCAGCTTGCCCTCGGTTTTAATTCCGATCAGAATCAGCAGAGGCGCGCGGCCGATGGTTTACTCTCCCGCACTCCGCCGCGCAAACTCCTAGACATCCAACTGAACCGCGCTTACGTGACACGCAGCTCTCGACACACCGCCGGTCAACACACTCGCTCCAGCCACGAAAGCAACGCAAACCGAGAGGGCGAGTCGCTGTTTCGCTGGCTGGCGCCGATGGCCGTGGCGTTGGCGGCGGCCTGCTATTTCATTGTGTTTTTCTCGACGCCGCTATCGACCTACGCCGACGGAACTTCATTCCCGCGCGGCGCCGTGCTGTTGTACGCGCTCACGCCGGAGTATCTGTGGCAAGTCTGGACCGGCGCCGGCGCGGCGCCGCTGGGCGTGTTCGATCGCCTGCCGATTTTTCTGGGCGCGATAGCGATTTTTCTGGCCGCCTATCCGCCAGGACGCGTGCTGTTGGAGGCGTTCGGCGCCGGCAAAAAAATGACGCCGCTGGAAACCCACCTGTTTTCAACGGCCATCGGTTTGCAACTGCTTTCTCTCGCGACATTACTACTAGGATTAGCCGGCGCCCTGCATGCGCCGTGGGTGTTTGTAGCGGCGTATGCGATTTTTCTCGTCGTTTGCCGTCGGCGGATGGCGCCCTGGTTTTCCACCACGCCCGAAGATTTATCATCTCCAGAGGCGTCACCGCCCAACCCAGCCGCTCCATCAGCCACCCGGACATTGGAGCGGCTGGGTTGGGCGGCGGCGGTTCCGTTTCTGGCCGCGCTTCTTCTGGCAGCCGCCTTGCCGCCCAACGACTTCGACGTGCGTGAATACCATTTGCAGGCGCCCAAGGAATGGCGGCGGCAAGGTTATATCGATTTCATGCCGCACAATATTTATGGCAATATGCCGCTGGGCGCCGAAATGCACGTTTTGCTGGCGATGGTGTTCGCGCCGGGAAAACTTGGCTGGTGGTGGGGCGCGTTGGCTGGCAAGGCGGCGATGGCGCTCTTCACGCCGCTGACCGCCTTGGCGTTGTACGCCGCCGGGCGACGCTGGTTTTCGTCGGCTGCGGGAGTTGTAGCCGGGTTGCTTTATTTGTCGACGCCCTGGATCACGTTCGTCTCAGCCAGCGGACTCAACGAAGGCGTGTCGGCCTGCTACTGGTTTCTTACCTTTTACGCCTTGCTGCTGGCATTTCCTTCCAAGGAAGACGCTTCCAAGGAAAGTGTCTCAAAAAACGCTTCCAGCAACCAGCGCGGCCTGTTGCTGTTGGCCGGTGTTTTGTGCGGCGCGGCGGTTTCCTGTAAATACCCGGCGCTGTTGTTTGTCGCGGCGCCGGCGATGCTGGGACTCGCGGCGCGAGCGTATTTTGAACGTCTTGGCGGTGACCGAAAGGCAGCGTCATCTTCGGCGCATGTTATGGGTCGACTCCGGAAGAGCCTTGTTCCGCTGGGCGTTTTTTTCCTGGCCATGGCGGTGAGCTGCGCGCCCTGGTTTCTCAAGAATGCGGTGTTGGCGCATAATCCAACCTATCCGCTGTTGGTGCGTGTGTTTGGCGGCAAGACGCGCACCGCCGCAGCCGACGCCCAATGGACCCGCGCCCATGCCGTACCCCGCGACGCCCAAGGCGAGCGTTATCCAATTTCTCGTTTGCGAGCCGACCTATGGCGCGTGGCGATTGGCTCCAAGTGGCAAAACCCGGCGTTGGCGGTTCTGATTTGTTTGGCGATATTGCAGTTGCGCGCGCGCCCCGGCGGCGGGTCTGCCGTAATTCGGGTCGCCTGCGCCGCGGGTCTGTTTGTGATCGTTGCCTGGTGGGCGGCCACGCATAGGATTGATCGCTTTTGGCTGCCTGCGTTGCCGCTGGCCGCGCTACTGGCCGGCGCCGGCGCCACGCTGAGAACCGACCGACTCTGGCGGGGCGTCGTGGGATCGATGATTGGCGTCAGTCTGTTGTTCAACTTTCTGATTTCGCACACCGGCATCATGCTCGATAGCCGCTACTTCGTCGCGCTCGACGCCTTGCGCGAAGACGCCCCTCCGCCGCATGCGGAGAATGTTATCTCACGGGTGAATCCCGTGCATCGTTACCTCAATACCATGGCGCCCGCCGGATCAAAAGTGCTTTTGGTCGGCGACGCCCAGCCGTTCGATCTGGAAATTCCCGTTCTCTATAACACTTGCTTCGATGCCTCGGTTTTCGAATCGCTATTGGCTGGCCGCAACGCCGCGCAACGCCGCGCCGCGTTACGCGCCGCGGGCGTCACGCATGTCTATCTCCAGTGGGAGGAGATCGCCCGTTACCGCGCCCCCGGCAATTACGGCTTCACCGATTTTGTCACGCCGCAGCGCGTGGCGCGGCTGGTCGCGGAGAACGTATTGCGAAAATCTTCTTTCCAACCGCCGCTCGGGTGGGGCGAGTTGTATGAAGCCGTGCGTTGAAGCTCTGCAAAAAAAGCGCACCAGCGGCGTAACGCAAACAAACAGCCGCAGGCATTTCATTTTTTCTTGCCGTGGACGACATTTTGCGCGGTCTTCCCGCCGCCGCCAACGGTTATGAAGTAAGTACAAGTAAGGCGCCGCCCTAGCACATTGCGCGGTGTTGCCTGAACGCATCTTAACATTCACATCTGTTGGTTTAGGGGAACGTCGATGATGCCATTGCGAAACAACACGAAAATGTCCGCCGTTTTTTGTTTGGTGGGAGCGTGCCTGCTGGCGGCGCCCTTGAGCGTGAAAGGGCAAGCCCCCGCCGCACGGTCGGAAAATCAATTCTCGCCCCAGACGCTTCAGGCGTTAGTGGTTGGCGTCGCCTTCTACCCCGACGAAGTCGTCTCGACGATTCTTCAAGCAGCCCAGTCGCCGGCCGATATTCGCCGCGCTGTCGACGCCCAGACAACACTCGAACACCAGCCGCTTCCCCAAAGCATCGTGGAATTGCAGCGGTATCCTGGCATATTGGAACAACTCAACGCGCACCTCTCCGTAACGGCGCAATTGGGCGTGGCGGCTAGAACGCAAATAAACGATGTTTGGCTGGCCGTTGATGCGGTGCGCGTTAGCTACGCCGCTTCACTGCAACAAGCCAACGCGGAGGAAGATGTTTATCAAGATGCGGCGGCGTCGGGTGGGTATGGCAATACGGGTGGATACGGCAGTACGGGCGTGGTCGTGGCGCCGGTTGGCGCTTATGCCGCTTACGCCGCTTACGCCGCAGGATTGTACAGCCACGGCGTGGTCGACGAATATGTGGGCGGCGCACAAGCCACGCTTTACGGCCAAGGCGTTTACGTTCAGGGCGCCAACGGCCAAGCCGCCGTGGCAACTTACAACAACGGTCAAACGGCGGCTGTGGTTGGCGGAGGCCAGGCGACGGTGGTTGGTCCAAACGGCGGCTCCGTTTCGGCTTCGGGCGCAGGCGCCGCCGCGGCGACACAGCAAGGAAACACCACCTACTTCGGCGCAGCGGGCGCCGGCGAAGTTTCAACTTCCAACGGTGCGTATGCCGCTGGCGCTCGGACCACGACGGGCGATGTGACACAAAACGCCGATGGCTCCACATCGTTCAACAAAAACACCAGCACGCAAACACAATCCAACTCCGGCAGTTCGAATATTACCCGCGATAGCAGCGGAACGCTCGATGGCAATGGCGGCGGTGAGTACCAGGCGACCACTAACGTTAATTCCACGTATGGCGACGCCACCGTTGCAACGCAAGCCGGCAACGGCCAATCCACCACGACGGTCTCGACTGACAACGGCTCGCAATCGTTCACTCTGGGTGATCAATCGGTGGGCAATCAATCCGCTGGTGGGCAATCCGCTGGTGGGCAATCCGCTGGTGGGCAATCGGCTGGCGGTGCAGCACGCACCACGGGCGCGAACGCCTCTAGCCGAAGCGGCAATCCGTTTGCACGAACCAACACCGGCGGCGCGGCGAATCGGCAGTTTGGTCAAATCACGCCGGGCCAAATCGCGGCCGGCAACGCGGCCCTCTCGCAAAGCTGGAGCCAACTGGAGCAACGCGCCCGAAAAGCGAGCGGGCAGCGCGCTGGGAAAGCGCGTGGGTCGGCGCAGAATCGTGTTGCCCGACCCTCACAAGCCGGCGGCGCCGGCTTCGCCAAACCGAGCAGTAGCTCCTTCACACGGCCCAGCAGTTCCAGCCGCTCCCGCACGACGCAAGCCGCTCCCCGGCAATCGCCCAGTCGCAGCAGTGGCGGACGCAGCGGAGGCGGACGCAGTCGGGGTGGACGCAGCGGCGGAGGTCGAAGTGGCGGAGGTCGAAGTGGCGGGCGCCGCCGATAAGCCCATGCATTCCGATCAAGAGCTTCTTGAAAACGGTGCGTCAGTATTAAAAGCCCGGCATTTTGAAAATGCCGGGCTTTTTTTGTGGAACAACCGCTGACAAATTTCCCGCGATTATTTCGACGTTATCTTTTTCACGCTCGGTAAATGCTCGGCCATTCCCGCGCCGGTGCGGCGGAGTTCGGCCAACGCCGCGGCGCGAAACTTTTTCAGCGTGGCGGAGAATTCCGGCTGCACGGCGAGGTTGGTCAATTCCTCGGGGTCGTTTTTCAAGTCGTAGAGTTCTTCGATATCGCCCTCGACCAGCGTGCGAATGTATTTATAACGCCCCTCGACAAGAAACACCCACCACGGCACGCCGGCCAAATCTCGAATTTTGGGATCGGTCGGCACGGTGTTGGTGTCGGAGCCGTAGAGTCGCGAGGTGAATGTCATCAGGGTTGGATGCGGCCAAGCGGAACGCGGGTTTCGCAGCAAGGGCGTGAGGTCGTGGCCGTGCATTTTCCAGGGGAGTTCGAGTCCTGCGAATTGAAAGAACGTGGGCGGGAGGTCGACGCCGCCCACCGGCGAAGTGCATACCTGGCCCTCGGGAATAACGCCGGGCATGCTCACGATCAACGGCGAACGAATGGTGGCGTCGTACGGCGCCAGCTTGGTGCAAAAGCCGTGTTGCCCCCAGGCGAACCCTTGATCGGAGGTGAACACGACCAGCGTGTTTTCCAACTGCCCGGTTTCCTTGAGCGTCGCCATCAACTTGCCCACGCCTTCGTCGATCGCCAACACGCCTTGATGATACTGCCGCGTCCAATCGTTGAGCGAATTGCCGTGAATGCCCTTGGCGCCCGACACCGTTTTGCCGCCGAAGGCGCCGCCCTTCATTTCGGGTTGCCCGTCGGCGCCCTTGACCCAAAACTGAATCTTCTGCATGTAACCCGGCTTGTTGGGCCGCGGCGGGTAGATGTCTTTTGGCACGGGCGCCTGCACGCCGGGGTAGGTGTTGAGGTGCCGCTCCGCCGGCGTGAACGGGCCATGCACCGCGCCATAACAGACCCACAAATACCACGGCTTCGCTGTATCGCGATGTTCGCCGCGAATGAATTCGTCGGCCCAGCGGGTGTAGTTGTCGGTGGAGTAGCCCTTGGTCATTCGCGGCGGACCGCCATCGGTTTCGATCAGTTGGTCGTAATAATAGTGGCCGGAATTTTTAGGATAGCGCGGCCGATTCCAAACTTTTTGGTAATCCCAATCGCGGCCGGCGCCGGTATCAACACCGGTATGCCATTTGCCCACATGCGCCGTGACATAACCATTCTCACGAAACACGCTGGGCCAGAACCGGCACTTTTCCGGGTCGTACGCACTGCCGGGGTATTCGCCCACCATGTGCATCGACTCCACGCCATACGAATGATGGCCGGTGAGCATCGCGGCGCGCGAAGGCATGCACCAAGTGCCGATATACGCGTGCGTGAACCGCACGCCCCGCTCCGCCAAACGATCAATGTTCGGCGTCTTCACCCAGTCGTACGCTTCAGGATAACTACTCACCGTGCGATACGAATGATCGTCGGTGTAAATGAACAATATGTTAGGCCGCTTCGCCGCCGGCTTGGCGAACGCCAGCCTGGGCGCCAAGGATAACAACAGAAGGAGCAACACCGCGACGCGCACCCTACTGGGTTGGGAACGGCTGTTGCACTTTTGGTCTACAACAAGTGGAAACGTCATGGAAGAGAGCCTCTCGATGATTATGCGGAAAATCCTGATGTTTTACGTGGAAATGGAATCATCTCTTTACCTTCACTTCACCCGGCGCCGGCCAGTTCAAGTGTTTGTGCAAAAAACGGAATGTGCCCTGGCCGTTGATCGTATGAGGACCATTGAAAAACTCGATGGCCGTGCGGTCGGGTATATGCAATTTCGCCGCGTAAAGATTTCGCACCTTGGCGTATTCGTAGGCCACGCATTCGTCCGATGAAACGCCATCGAAATGACCTCGCTCCACCATGAAAGGACGCGGCGCAATCAACGCCGCCATCTCCGAATAGTTGAAATTGCTACCTAAATCGAACTCGAATATTTCGTATTCGCCGGTCCAAACATAACTATAGGGCAAGCGTGTTGAGGCATTTTTACCGACCCACTCGTTGAAATCGGCCGAACAAATCGAGAGGCAATACTCCGGAACCAAAGCAGGAATTCGCATCGCGCTTTTACCGCCATACGAAAGACCATAAAAGCCGATGCGCTCGGCATCGACATTCGGCAGCGAACCGAGCCAATTCACGATTTGCTGGTGCTGCGGCACAATGACCGAAAAGAGCGTCTTTTTGATCGCATTGCCTTTGCGCTGCAACGTGCGAAAACGGTCTTTGAAAATATAAAGATTTTGCGGCGCGAACGTAATGAAACCACGTTTGCACAATTCGGCGGCGAAGTCGTGATAAGCCCGATGGTTGCCGGTAATCGTGTCGCTCGGCCGGCCCTCCAAACCATGCTGGCAAACCACCACGGGGCGCTTCTCGCCGGCGGGAATATTTTTCGGCACCAGCAACACGCCGTAAGCGAACACGCCGGGAAAAACATCCAACACCACATCGTGGCCGGTCCAAGCTTCTTCTTCGTAAGCGATTCGCGTGTGCGGGTTGGGCGGCGTGAGCGGAATATCGAAATGGCCGATCACATCGTCGCGGAAAAAATCGCGATACGGTTTCTGGCTGGCGGCAAATTTCTCCAGCGAACTGGTGTCCAACTTTTTCATGAAGGCCGCGCGAACGTAAGGACTTTCATGCAACACTTCTTGATTGTGCCGATCGATTTCCCGCTGTTGCCGCTGCTGCCTTGCTTGTGCGTCGACTCCCTCACCCACTTTCTCCACCACCGACGGCGTATCCGCCAGAGAGCCTTCACGATGCAAGGCCGCCAAAAACGCCTCCAGCGACGCCGTGGCGGCGAACGCCCCTTGACCATCGCCGCTCACAACAAGTTGCAGCGATTTGACATCCAGCGGCGCGATCAACTTTTCGGCCCGCGCGAATTCGGCTCGTACATCGTTGATCTGTGGCGACGTAAGCACCGCCGGCGCGCCGCCTTCACTGGGCAACACCAATTCAGGACCATGCGAGGCTTCCACGATCAGCTTTCGCGGCGCGATGAGTCCGGCAATTTCGGCATCGCCGAATTCGTGCAGCAAGCCAAATACATTTCGGTCGAGCGGCTCGTTCCAGATGTTTTGCCGCGAGTGGAAGTATCCGCTCACGCAGGCGGCGTCAATTCGCGTATCGAGCGCCGCGGCATAGAAGGCCAACAAACCGCCTTCGCCCCAGCCAATCAGACCGACGCCGCGTTTATCACTGCCGCGTTCTTTTTCAAACCAGTCGACGCCGGCCAGTATCTTTTGGATTTCGTATCCGATCAGGTGTCTGCCCAGTTCAAACGCCGGGCGATAAAGAAACTCGCGCGAGGTCAGATTCGCCCGGCCGTTGCGTTTCTCCAGCCGTCGATCGATCAGCGTCGGAATCAGCACGCGGCAACCGCTTTCCGCCAAGCGACGCGCCGCCTGCGACGCAGGTTCGATTCCCGGCGCGAGCCCGGCCAGCATTTCGGGCGTTTGGGTTGCGTCGGGCAGGGCGATCACATCGGCGGTCGGCGGCCGACCGGTGGGCGAAAGCAAGAGCCCCTCGCCGTGCATGCCGCCCACCACCGGCCAGCGAACGGCGTAAACCTTATAGTTTTTTCCTCGGCCCACGAGCGCCGGCCGCGAAGTGGTGGCCAATAGTTGTAGGGCGTCGAAAGCCACGCGTTTATCTCGCACGCCGAGCATGTGCGCCAGCCGACGACGATTCGGCGCCACCGATTGTTCATAGGCTTCGGGAGAGGAAAAATCCCGCCGCCAATACCGCTCACGGCGTGCGATCGAGTTTTGTATCTCACTTAATAAAAAGGCGTCGACATCGTCCACCATCAGCGAAGCCAGGTCGCCTTGCCAGGTGAGTCGTTTTGTACCGGGGAGCGAACCTTGAGTGTTGGCCGCATCGGGCTCGGCGGCCGGCAAAAGAGCGGCAGGCGCCAAC
This sequence comes from Planctomycetota bacterium, assembly GCA_024276655.1. Lineage (GTDB taxonomy): Bacteria > Planctomycetota > Planctomycetia > Pirellulales > Pirellulaceae > SZUA-33. The sequence continues at coordinate 11,730 of JAJRWU010000281.1, read as the reverse complement.
AGCAAAACCGCCGACAACAAACACGAACTAAAACGAGACGCCATGAGAACCTTCGACGGTTGGAAGCAGCGATGCTAAAAAGAGGACGACCGCGATCAGCCTCACCATGTTACGCGGTCTGCGGGGCGTTTGCCAGTTTGCGGTGTCGAGAACGGCCGTTGGAGTTCCTCCCCAATGTTGTGGGGACGCGTCAACCGTATTATTCTGATGTTATGGCGGCTCGCCGGCCGCAGTTTCCTTCCTTGAGGAGTTGTTTGATATGCTTCGACCGCTCATCCTGCTCATCTCTGCGATGCTACTTCTGCTCTTTGGTTCGCCGGGCGATTTGTCGGCCCAGAAACCAAAGCCGAAAGCCCGCAAACCGAATCCGTTGGCCAAAATCGAAGACGACCCCAAGTTGCCTCGCGTGCTGCTGCTCGGCGATTCGATTTCGATTGGCTACACGCTGCCCACGCGAAAACTTCTAGCTGGCGTGGCGAACGTACACCGCGCGCAAACGAATTGTGGTCCCACCAGTCGAGGCGTGGAGCAACTCGACCGCTGGCTGGGAACCGGAAAATGGGACGTGATTCATTTCAACTGGGGCCTGCACGATCTCAAATGGATCGAGGGAAAACGGCAAATCCCACTGGAGAAATACAAGGAAAATCTCGAACAGTTGGTGGCGAGGCTGAAAAAAACCGACGCCCGCCTTCTCTGGTGCAGCACAACGCCCGTGCCTCAAGGCGACTTGAAGCCGCCGCGAACGAACGAAGATGTGATCGCGTATAACGCCGCCGCCCAAAAAATCATGGAAGAAAACGGCATAGCAACCGACGATCTGTACGCCTTCGCGGCTTCGCGCTTGGGCGACATTCAACGTCCTGTGAATGTGCATTTCACACCGAAAGGCTCCCAGCAACTCGCCGAAAAAGTGGCCCAGGCTATTCGGTCGGCGCTGGCCAAGGAATAAGAGACCGTCCCGAATTTCCATACCGAATTAAAAGCCCGGCATTTTCAAAATGCCGGGCTTTTCTCAGCTACAACCGGAAACGTGTTTCGGGACCGCTCTTTGGGGAAAGCGCGCACTTGGCGGTCGCTTTCGCACACATTTCTCCTCATGCCGAAACGAGCCATGCGTCCGCCGGCAAGATATCGAAAGCGGTTCCTCACCAATCCCTGAAGGCGGAACATATGCTAAACCGCTTCCGCAAAGTAGTTTACGGTGCGCCGCCGCCGTTCGAACCACGAGCCGGTTCCGCAAGTTCGACGGTTCCCCTGCAACTGGCACGGCAATTGCCTTAAGAAGAGGCAAGCATATCCGAGGGTGGTCGAACACGTTCGACATAACGCGGATAACGCGAAGTGATAAGCTGAAGCGACTTGCTGACCAACGCTTCAGATATCTGCCTGCGGTGGCTCGCCTGGGGGAAGCCGCTGCAGGCTTTTTTATGCGCCGCCCGCCTTGTCTTAGAACCGTGCGATTTTTTATTGTCGCCTTTCGCTTAGCAATCTCTACCTTGGTGGTTTGACTTGTCCGCCCCAGCGGCCTATTTTGCGGGACGCCTACAATGGGCGCCAACCAACATTCAAACATACCGAGAATACGATGCTGCACTCCAAGGTGTTCCGGCTGGCTGGCCGGTCGATGTGTTATGCCGAGAGCGCCGGCGAAGGCCCGCCACTGGTAATGCTGCACGGAGTATTGCGCAGGCGCGCCGATTTCGCCTTGCTCTTTCCAGCCTTGGCGTTTCGCTGGCGGGTGTGCGCGATCGATTTCCGCGGGCATGGGGACTCCGACCCCGCCCCCGACGGCTACCGGGTGGTCGACTACGCTCGTGATGTTCTGGCCTTCGTCGAGCAGGCGTTCGACGGACCGGTCGTGTTGTACGGCCATTCGTTGGGCGCCATGGTGGCCGCCGCGGTTGCCGCAGAATCCCCCCAACGCGTGCGGGCGCTGGTTCTGGAAGATCCGCCCTTCGACACCATGGGAGAGAAAATTCGCGAGACCGTTTTTCACAGCCTCTTTTGCGGCGTGCGAGATTGCCTAGCCGATACGAAAGACCCCAAACAACTCCTTGACCGGCTGGCCGATTTAGAACTCATCACTCCCGGCACGGAAATTCGCACCCGGTTGGGCGACGTGCGAGATGCGGCCGCCTTGCGTTTCATGGCCAGTTGCTTGAGCCGCGTCGCCCCTGAAGTGCTTGAACCGATCATCTCCGGCGGATGGCTGCAAGGTTACCGCCGCGACGCCACGTTGCGGCGCGTCAGCCAGCCGACGCTACTGATGCAAGCCGACTTTTCCACCGGCGGCATGTTGCGCGATTCAGAAGCCGATGAGGTCGAATCGCTGATCACCGATTGCGACCGCGTGCGGTTTCCGCTCACAGGCCACCTGATCCATTGGCAATCGCCCGAAAAAACGTTGGCCGCGATTTTCGCGTTTCTGGAATCGATTTGAAATCCTGCGCCGCCTTGGCGCCTGAGAAGCTCGGCTTTTTCAAAAAGCCGAGCTTCTGAACAAAAGGTCTGCTGATGAAATTAGCTGAAGGTGAAACGTGTATCCGCAATGGTCAGATCATCGACGGCCTTGGCGGCGCTCCCGTGGAGAACGGCGCCGTCTTGGTGCGCGATGGCCGCTTGGCGTATGTCGGCCCCGAGAGTAACTGCCCCGCGGCGCCGGACGCAATCATGCTCGACGCGCGCCGCGGCACGATCATGCCAGGCTTGGTCGAAGCGCATTTCCATCCCACCTATTTCAACGTGGCCGAACTACAAGACTTGGACACCAAATATCCGGTCGAGTATGTGACGCTCTTGGCGTCGGCGAACGCAGCGTTGGCGTTGGAGTGCGGCTACACCGCGGCGCGTAGCGGCGGGAGCCTGTTCAATATCGATGTTTGGTTAAAAAAAGCGATCGAGGAAGACGTCGCCGCGGGGCCGCGTCTGGCTGCCAGCGGACGCGAAATTTGCGGCGTGGGCGGCTTGATGGATTGGAACCCCGATTTTCGGAAAATCGGCATGGAGGGCTTGGTTCTGCTGATCAACGGCGCCGACGAAGCCCGCGCGGCGGTGCGAACGTTGGTCAAGGACGGCGTCGAATGGGTCAAGACGTATCCCACCGGCGACGCCGCCTCTCCCGACGTGAACGACCATCACACGCTCTGCATGACCTTCGAGGAAATGCACGCCGTGGTCGCGACGGCGCACAACCACCACCTCAAGGTGACCGGTCATTGCCGCGCCACCGAAGGCATCAAGAACGCCTTGCGGGCCGGGTACGACGCCATCGAACACGGCACTTTCGTCGACGATGAAGCACTCGACATGCTGCTCGAACGCGACATTCCCGTAACGCCGGCCTTGTACTTTGAAAAAGCGAGCGTCGATCGAGGACCGGAATTCGGGCTGCCTCAAAAAGTGATCGACGCCCACCAGGAAACGTTGGAAGGCGGCGCCGAAAGCGCTCGCCGAATTCTCAAGGCCGGCGGCCGCATTGGCATGGGCGGCGACTACGGCTTCGCTTGGAATCCTCACGGCGACTACGCCAGGGAGTTATCGTTTTTCGTGGAGTATGTCGGCTTCAGCCCGCTAGAGACCATTCGGTGCGCCACGCTCACCGGCGCGCAAATCATGGGCCGCGACGACGAATTCGGTTCGCTCGAAGTTGGCAAGCTGGCCGACGTACTTGTGATCGAGGGCGATGTGGCGAACAATATTCGTCTGCTGCAAGACCGTTCGGATTTCATCGCCGTCATGCAGGGCGGCATTGTGAAAGCGGGGCGCGCGGCCAGGGAAGGCGGCGGGGTTTTATCGTAGGAAGGTTCAGAGGCGCGTTCCGATTCCCCGTTTCTTTTGTGTGAGGTCGATTCTCTGATGCTTCTTCGCTGGTTGGTTTCTCATTTGATGCAAAACGCGGCCCAGCAGGGTTTGCGCACGTTTACCGAGAAAGGGTTTGCGACACTGTCCGAAACAGCGCCGTCCGAAAGTTTGCCGCAAGGACGCTCGCCACAAGATAAAGACGCCGACTCGCCGAACGGCGGCGAAATCGACACGCCCGAAATCGACGCCCCAGAAATCGACATTGCCAAAATTGATGTTGTTCTGCTATTCGCGGAGGGCGTTGAAGCGGGCGGTTCGCTCGATATGCTCGAAGGGGCGTTGCCTTGTCGGGGCGAGCATTGCACGGGCGTGGTCGGCGCGTGGGCTGGTCGGCGGGTGGCTGTTTTTCAGTCGGGCGTCGGCATGGAGAATGCCGCAGCCGCCGCCAAGGAAGTGATTGGCGCCTTTCAGCCGAATTGGATTGTGTCCGCCGGGTTCGCCGCGGCGCTGGTCGAGACGGTCCGGCGGGGCGACATCCTGCTGCCCGACCACGTCGGAGCGGCCGATGAAGAAACAATGGAAGTCGGCATGCCATGGGGGCGAAATTCGGCGTCCGCACCAGGACTCCACGCCGGGAAGTTGCTTACGCTCGATCATCTCGCGCGAGACCGGTCTGAGCGAGAGCAACTGCAAAAGGCCCATTCGGCCTTGGCCTACGATATGGAAACGTTCGCTATTGCGCGGGTCTGCCGCGAAGCGGGGGTGCGTCTGTTGGCGGCGCGCGTGATAACCGATGGCGTCGATGACGCCTTGCCGCCGGAACTCGAAAAACTGCTCGAACAGAATTCGTGGGCATCTCGCGCCGGCGCCGCCGCCGGCGCCATTTTCAATCGCCCCGCGGCCATCAAGGACATCTGGCGCATCAAGCAAGACGCCATGAAGGCTTCCGACCGCCTAGCGACATTTCTCGCCGGCGTCATTTCCCAGTTGCCGTGAGCGTAAACTATCGGCGTTTCTTCTCTTCCGGTATGATGCCCGTAGGAGAACACTTCATTTTTTCTTCCACAACGCCTAACGCCATGAAGATAATTTTAGCCAGCCCCCGAGGATTCTGCGCCGGTGTGAATATGGCGATCGAGGCGCTTGATTTGGCGCTCGAGGCGTTTGGGGCGCCGATGTATGTCTATCACGAAATCGTTCACAACAAACACGTCGTGGAATCGTTTCTCGGCAAAGGGGTGATTTTTGTCGACTCGCTCAATGAAGTTCCGGAAGGATCGCACTTACTGTACTCCGCGCATGGGGTGTCTCCAGACATTCGGCAACTCGCCCGCGACCGAAAACTTTACGCCATCGACGCCACCTGTCCGCTGGTCACGAAAGTGCATTTGGAAGCGGTGCGTTACGCCAAGGAAGGCTACACCATTTTCCTCATCGGGCATGGCGGGCACGACGAAGTGGTCGGCACAACAGGGGAAGCGCCGCAGGCTATTGTTTTGGTGGAGTCTCCCGAAGACGTGCAACATCTTACCGCGCCGCCCAACGCGAAACTTGCCTACCTGACGCAAACAACGCTCTCGGTCGACGACGCCAATCGGATTATCGAGCAGTTGAAAATGCGGTATCCCCACATTGAATCACCTCCGAAAGACGACATCTGCTACGCCACGCAAAATCGCCAGGAGGCAGTGAATCTGTTGTCGCAAGAAGCCGATGTGGTCTTGGTGCTGGGCAGTCAGAACAGCTCCAACAGTTTGCGCCTCAAGGAACTGGCCAAGGAGCGAGGCATTGCGTCGTATTTGATCGACGGTCCTGAAGACATACAGCCCGATTGGTTTCAAGGAACGGAAACCGTGGTTGTCACCGCCGGCGCCAGCGCGCCGGAATCGGTCGTGCAGCGATGCGTGGACTTTCTCGTGCAAAAATACGGCGCGGTTGTGGAACATCGCTCCATTCGCGCCGAAGAAGTTTATTTTCCGCTGCCCAAGGAGTTGCGTTCCCTGGCGAAATAGTGCTCCCTGGCGATAACCGTTCACGGTTACGATTTCGTTACGGGAACTCCCGCCAAGCCGGAGGCTTGCCAGCCATTAGCCGGTGGTCGAGCGCAGCGAACACCACCGGTAGGCTGCCGCAGCGAATAATGCATCCCGGCGGGATGCCAGATGCAGCGGCTCTGGAAACGCCTCGAAACAACAACGCTCAAAACAACGCCGTCATTGTCGTCCTTCCCGCGCACGCGGATGCGCCCCGTCATTCCCGCGCAGGCGGGAATCCAGTGGTGTGCGTGGCTGCCTGGATTCCCACCTGCGTGGGAAGGATGATGCGCTGGCATCCCGCCGGGATGCGGAATGTCGTCGCCTCGATCCTCCGGTGGTGTTCGCTGCGCTCGACCACCGTCTAATGGCTATTATCCTTACGGGATAAGTGGCTTGCCTTTTCGCCGGGCGACCGGCAACGTATTCGTCACGGTTCCCTGTTCAGCTCTGGATGTAGTTTTTCAAGTAATGATTTTCCACATTCAGTTGGTTGTGCTGCGCTTTGACGAGATCGCCGATCGAAATCAAGCCCACGCGTCGCCCGTCTTCCTCGATAGGCAAGTGACGAACTCGATTTTTTGTCATCAGGCCCAGGAGGTCGTTAATGTCTTCGTCGGGGTGGCCTTTGTGAACATCTTGGCTCATGTAATCCGCCGCCAAGAGCCCGTCGAGCCGGCCTGAATGCTGAGCGCAAGCGCGGAGAATGTCGCGTTCGGTTATGATGCCGGCCATACTGCCGTCTTGTCGGGAGACAACCAGCGAGCCACAATTATGAGCGACCAATTTTTCCGCCACGACATTCAAAGTCGCGTCGGTTTCGATCGTGAAAACCTGGTCGCCCTTGGAGCGAAGAATTTCGCGCACCTTCATGGTCACACCTCTGCGATCTGGGAGATTTGAAACGCCGCTGGTGAAAAGTCGGGCGGCGGAGAGTCGATAAGGAGAAAAGACAAGGAGCAAGCTGAACCGGCGCCCTCAATGTGGGTGGCTCAGCTAATGCTTGGGTCCATGCTAATGGGTGGGCGGGCGGCGTGTCAAAGAAAATAACGTGATAAATCGCAAGATTTCGGGCAACCGCAGTTTTTGAAGCTGCGAAAGGAACGGTCCTGAATTTACATGCCAAATTAAAAGCCCGGTATTTTGAAAATGCCGGGCTTTTCTGAACGACAAGCGGTAACTTATCTCAGGTCTATTCCTATCGGCGCCGCATGAACCAAGGTTTTTCATTTGTTTTTATGATCGACACATTGTTCACCCTCTGGACGCTCCTCCTGGCGGCACTGCATTTTGGCATGTGCCTCACCGCTTCGGCGCACGTGATTCTCAACAAGCGTCACACGCAGGCGGCGATCGGCTGGATGGGCGTCATTTGGCTCACGCCGTATTTGGGAACGCTGCTTTATATCGTGTTCGGCATCAATCGAATTTCACGCCGCGCCAAACGCCTGCGCGCCGCCGATTCGCCATCGCCGGAACACGGCCCCCAATGCAAATGCACCGTCGATTACGCCGGTTCGAACTTCAGCGAGGAAAACGAACATTTTTGTTCGCTGGCCAAAACCGTCGGCAAGATCACCGGGCGGCCTCTCCTGCGAGGCAATCGGTTCGACATGCTCATCAATGGCGACGCCTGTTTTCCGGCCATGCTCCAGGCCATCGACGACGCCAGCCGCTCGATCGCGCTGAGCACTTATATTTTTGATGTCGACCGGTCGGGCGAACAGTTTATCGCGGCGCTCCAGCGGGCGGCCGCGCGCGGCGTTGAGGTTCGCGTGTGGGTCGATAGCGTGGGCGCCCGCTATAGTCGTCGCAATGCGGTGACAATGTTGCGTCGTCTCGAAGTGCCGGCGGCCGCATTTTCGCCGACGCTCGTTCCCTGGCGGTTTGCTTACGCAAACCTGCGCAACCATCGCAAGATTCTTGTCGTCGATGGACGCATCGGTTTCACCGGCGGCATGAATATTCGCGAAGGAAATGTTCAGGCCTATCAGGCCCCGCACGCCATTCAAGACATGCATTTTCGCATTGCCGGGCCGGTCGTGGCCGATCTCCAAAGAGTATTTGCTGAAGACTGGTTCTCATGCACCAACGAAGACCTACATGGCTCACAATGGTTTCCAGATCTTGACGAACAGGGCGACATTCTGGCGCGCGGCGTGGCCGATGGCCCCGATGAAGATTTCGACAAGACCCGCCTGACCTTGCTGGGCGGACTGGCCTGCGCGCGGCATCGGGTGGCGGTGGTCACGCCGTATTTCCTGCCCGACAACGCGCTCACGACGGCGCTGATCGTGGCGTCGTTGCGGGGCGTGCAAGTCGATATTGTGCTCCCCGCCAAGAGTAATCTGTCGTTGGTGCAGTGGGCCATGACGGCGGAAATTTCGCCCGTCTTGGAGCGGGGCTGCCGGGTTTGGTTGACGCCGCCGCCGTTCGACCACACAAAAATCATGCTCGTCGACGATTACTGGTCGATGATCGGCTCCGCCAATTGGGACCCCCGCAGCCTGAGGTTGAATTTCGAATTCAACGTCGAATGTTATGGCATGGCCTTCTCCCAGACGCTCCGTGAAATCATCGACCAAAAAATTTCGATTTCACGACGGCTGGATTTGGCTGAAATCGTGGGGCGAAACATACCCACGCGTTTGCGCGATGGAATCGCCCGGCTGGCGAAACCGTATATCTAAGAGCCTGTTTTTGAATACGCTTTCAGGCCCAAGGATGAGCGAATCATTCCCTCGCAAGGCGTGCGAAGCAGGCGAATCCATGAGATTCGCCGATGTAGCACAACGCCGCGACGGGATGATTGTAGCCATCCGACGGCGAAATTGGTATTCAAAAACAGGCTCTAAGGCGAGCGGCGGGCGGATGTAAGGCGGAGCGTCCAACCCGGGATGAAAAGAAGCACGCTGAAGCGTACACTCCAACCGATGGCCTATTTTAGGGGAGAGGCCTTGATCGCGGCGGCGGTTGAACCGTGGGGAGTTTCCGCTTTTCGTAAGGCGACGTACGACGACAAATCGCTCAAAAAGGCCGCCATCTGCTGACCGAAATTCGGTAAGGCGGCGTCTATTTCGTCGAAGTCTTCCTGTTCCGCCGCCGCCTTGATTTGAGCCACTGTTTTCAGCGGAGGCGTTTCGCCAAACAACCGCAGGGTGTCGTGCAATACCGTGGCGGCCTTGCGGATGACGGTGGCGTCGCTCTGGCCCGCGGCGCGCCGCAGGTCGGTGACCATGCGGTGCGAATCGGCTTGAAAAGTGACCGCAATGGCTTCCAGGAGTTTGGCGTCGCCGATGGGTTTGAGCGAAGCTTGCCAATCCCAGCTTTTGCCGCTTTCCTCACAGGGCGTCGCCTGGGCTGCGTGGTGCGACAGTTGGTCGATCAGGCCGGCAAAAACGCCGGTGAGCTTTTCCAGCCGCAACGGTTTGGTGATGTATTCGTCCATGCCCGCAGCCAAGCAGTGTTCTCGGTCGCCCAGCATGGCATGCGCCGTCATGGCCACAATGGGAGTGCGTTTTCCACTGGTTTCCTCCCGCTGACGAATGCGGCGCGTTGTTTCCACGCCGTCCATTCCGGGCATTTGGATATCCATCAGAATGAAATCGTAAGACGTTTCGAGCACGCGCGTGAGCGCATCTCGCCCGCTGCTCACGACTTCGACAACATGCCCCTCTTTGGAAAGTAAACTGACAGCAAGTTTCTGACTAAACTGGCTGTCGTCCACGAGCAGGAGGCGGAAGGGGCCGAACCGGCCCGGCGCCGCGCTGGGTTTATCCACGCGGGAGTAGGAATCTGACGTCTCGGACCCAAATTTCCTGGGCCCAGTTTTCTCGGACATTTTGTATCCCAGATCGGTAAGAGCAGTGATCCAAGCCTTCTTCCCGCCCAACCGAAATATTAGTGCGTCGTCGCATTGGCGAAGGGAAGAAAGTCTTCCGGCTGGTCGCCAAGTAGGACGCGCCTCAAGAACCCTTTATAACTAAAGCCAAGGGAAATTGCACGATGAAAAACTATTGAGTGTACAGACGGACACCTCTCGGTGATTTCTTCCTTGAAGCCAACATCCTGCGCGCGACGAAAATTACTGGGAAAAAAATCCCTTGAAAGCAGACCCTTGAAAGTACTAGTTACCGGCGGCGGCGGATTTCTCGGCCGCTACCTCGTGGAAATGTTGCTCGCTCGGGGGGAGCAGGTGCGGACGATTTCGCGTCGGCGTCATGCAGCGCTCGACGCCCTGGGCGTGGAGGCCATTCAGGGCGACTTGCGTGAGCGAAAAGTAGCAATAGACGCCTGCCGGGGCGTTGATATCGTATTTCACACTGCGGCCGTGGCCGGCATTTGGGGGCCTTGGCGCCATTTTTATGAGTGCAACACGCTGGCCACCCAGTATGTTGTCGATGGCTGCCTGGAACACGAAGTTTCTCGTTTGGTGTTTACGAGCAGCCCCAGTGTGACATTTTCCGGCGTCGACCAACTCGGCGTGGACGAAACAACGCCCTATCCGCAAAAGTGGCTGTGCCATTATCCCCACACGAAAGCGTTGGCGGAGCAACTCGTATTGCGGGCCAACGGCGAAAAGAATTTGGCCACCTGCGCCCTCAGGCCTCATTTGATTTGGGGCCCGCGCGACCAACACTTGATTCCTCGCTTGCTGGCGCGGGCCCAGGCGGGGCGTTTGCGGCGGATTGGCGAGGGAAACAATGTAATCGACACGATTTACGTCGAAAACGCCGCCAGAGCACATTTGCAAGCGGCCGATGCCCTTTCGCCTGCTTCGCCCGTGGCGGGCAAGGCCTATTTTTTATCGCAGGGCGAGCCCGTAAATTGCTGGGATTGGATCAACGATATCCTCTCCCTGGCCGGAGTGGCGCCGGTAAAAAAATCGATTTCACTACGCGCGGCCTGGCGTTTGGGCGCCGCGATGGAGTCGGTCTATTGGCTCACGCGGCGGACGTCGGAACCGCCCATGACGCGTTTTCTGGCCGCCCAATTAGCCACCTCGCACTATTTCGATATTTCTCGAGCACAATGCGACTTCGCCTACACTCCAAAGGTATCGCTAGAGGAAGGCATGCGGCGTATGCAACTGGAGTTGCAGGCTGGGTAAGAGCCGCCCGTCCTCGCAACGCACGAATAGTTCACAGCAACTCGCAGAACTGTTTAACAGTGAGTCCAGCGGCAAGAATTTGTGATTTCAGCAGCCCGCGCCCTAATGTTTTTCCGGCATGAACGGGGATGGATAGTATTGCCCAATGACCATCTTTCTTCATGATGGAATGCGAGCCGCTCGTTCTGGCCACGTAAAAACCTGCCCGCTCGAACGCTTTGATGGCCTCTTGTCCAGAGATGACTGGAACCTTAGCCATCCACCACAATCCATTTCTGCTTGACGCCTTCCGGGATTTCATACTGTTCGATGGAAAGCCAGGGAATGGCGCCGTTCTCTGAAGCCAGGTACTCGGCAATCACGGCGGAAGCGGCTTCTCGCGCGTTAGCCACCGCCTCGACTTCCGTGTCTCCGCAGCTTCCCGCTCCCGGTAGATTGAGCACAACGGCCGAGAAGGCGCCGTCCTCTTCGCGGATGATGGCGAGATGACACCTGTACCGTTTGGGATTAAAAACGGCTCGAAAGACTTCGTATTTAGCAGGTTGCCCGCTAGACAGAATTATATTGCTCATCGAACGTCCTCTCAAAAGCATGATGCCAACTATTCCGGGTGGCCGGGCTCCTCCTTGATGGCATCGATTAGATGTGAACCAATCACCTCTCCCTCGCAAATAATCTCGAAAGCATACGCACCCGGTTCCGTAATTGGTAAATCGGGCAACTTGGCGACTATTTCGACCGTCTTCAACCTCTCCGGACGCTGCACGGTGAGTTTCGATCCGA
>JAJRWU010000023.1 GCA_024276655.1 Planctomycetota bacterium | reverse complement strand
TTGAAAATGTCGCATTTTTCGTTTGACGGCAAGCCGAAGGCGGCTGTGTTTTGAGCCCACGCGTTCGGGCAAACCAGAAAAACGCAGTCGCCTTCGGCTTGCCGTTAAACGAGCCATTGTTAGCCGTGTGGAGTATATTCGCTGTGGGATAGATTGCTGTCGCGATATCCCGATGCGTTTTGGCGGCGGTAACGATTATAAAAACATGCTAAAGCATGAACTCCAACGGCGCTTTCCCCGTCGGCCGCTGTTGCTTTTTTTTGACGAAATCGCCACAACTTATCCATGGACGAACGAATGGCGGCGTGGCTGTTTTTTGGCGCCTTGGCGTTGGCGCTGCTGTTTTGGCTGGTGGCGGCGCTGCGGGCCAGTCCTTATACCGTGGTGCAATCGCTGGCGTTCTTTGTGGATTTTCTGCTGACGCGTCTGCTATGGTCGGCCGATGCGCCGGCCTGTTTGCCGATTCCCGCCGGGCAGGGCGTCGTGATTGTCAGCAACCATCGCAGTTCGGTCGATCCTTTTTTCGTGCAACTGTCGGCCCGGCGGCCCGTGCATTGGATGGTGGCCGACGAATATTGCCGGCACCCGTTTTTTGGTCCTTTTCTGCGATTCACCCAATCCATTCCCACGCGCCGCGGCGGCGCCGATATGGCGTCGACCAAGCTCGCCATTCGTCTGGTTCGCGAAGGCGGCGCCGTGGGCATGTTTCCCGAGGGACGCATCAACATGACCGACGCGCCGATGCTCCCGGTGCGGCCCGGCGCCGTGTTGGTCGCCTTGCGTGCGAGGGCCGTGATCTTGCCGTGTTGGATCGAAGGTTCGCCCTACGACCGTGTTCCTTGGAGCCCCTTCTTCATGGCGGCCCAGGTGCGAGTGCGATTCGGCCATCCGATCGATCTTTCAGATCATTTTCCGCCGTGCGAGATCGCCAAGCCCTAGCCGAACTGACAAAAACCGTAATGCGCGAAGTGTTACGATTGGGTGGCCACGACGACATCGCGCCGCAACTGGCCGGGCGACGCTGGATGCCCGCCGCCGAAGTCATTGCCGCCGACATGGCGGCCAGCCGGCGGCGAAAAAACTGACGTGCGCCATTTTGCGACTCAGGTGGGAACAATAGCGATCTGATCTGTCCGACAGCGAATAACCGATATGCGGTTTCGAAGAAGGGAAACGCAGAGGTCGCAAAGGCGCGGAGGGCCGCGGAGAAGAAGAAATAACGAAATGAGAGAAAGCGAAATTTCGGCGATGATCATCAGCGGCGCCGTTGAATCGCGTTGTCAACGGGAGCCGAAAAGACTGGGTTCCGCCCTCTGCGGCCCTTCGCGCCTTTGCGTGCTCTGCGTTAAAAGGTTCATCAGAAAACCTCCAGGCAATATCTGGAGTTCCGCCTGTCGGTGATCGTGAGTTTGAATGGCGCTGGTTCGGCCGGACGTTGCGTTTGGGCGTGTTGGAGTGAATGATTAACAAGAGGAAAGAAAAACCTCCCTCCCAACTAACGGCGGCTCTCGCCTTACGACCAGTTGTTCAGCAACGACAACACGTAGTCGGCCAGGGCGGCGAAGTCGGTTTCGGTCCGATCAACGCCGTTGGCGTCCAGGAGCTCGGCCACGTCGACGCCGCTGCTGCGCTGGGCTTCGACGGCGTCGAAACCTTCGGCGTAGTTGTTGAAGCCGGCGCCGGAAAGTCGGCTGTTGGTTTTCGTAGCCCGAAAAAGATCGCTGCTCGAAGAGTCGCGGAAGTAGGCGGTGTCGGTTCCGCCGGCCGTGGCGTAGGCGTTCACGGCGTCGAAACCGCGAATGTAATTGTAATAGTTGGCGCCGCGCATCGAACTCCACGTATCGCGGCCGACGAACGTATCGTTGCCGGCCGAATCGTTAAAATACGCGGTGTCGATTCCGCCGGCCGTGGCAAACGCCCGGACGTCGTCGAAGCCGCGAATGTAATTGTAGTAGCTGGCGCCGCGGAGCGAACTCCAAGTATCGCGGCCGACGAACGTGTCGTTGCCGGCGGAGTCGTAGAACAAGGCTAGGTCGGTTCCTCCGGCGTCGGCGTACGCCCGGACGTTATCGAACCCAGAACCGTAGTTGTAGAAACCGGCGCCGCTGAGCGAACTCCACGTGGGCCGGCCTTCAAAGCGATCGTCTCCGGCGGAATCATAAAATTGCGCCAAGTCGTTCCCGCCGGCAGTGGCGTAGGCATAGACGGCGTCGAAATTCTGCACGTAGTTCGAGGAGTTGGCGCCTTGCAGCGAACTCCAAGTGGGGCGGGCGATGAACGTGTCGTCGCCGGCGGAATCGTGCAGATACGCCGTATCGTTTCCGCCGGCGGTGGCGTAGGCGTTCACGGCATCGAAGCCGCGAATGTAATTGTAATAGTTGGCGCCGCGCATCGAACTCCAGGTATCGCGGCCGACGAAGGTGTCGTCGCCGGCGGAGTCGTTGAAATAGGCGGTATCGGTTCCGCCGGCGGTGGCGTAGGCGCGAACATCGTCGAAGCCGCTGGCGTAGTTGTAGAAACTCGCGCCGCGGAGCGAACTCCAGGTATCGCGGCCGACGAACGTATCGTTGCCGGCGGAGTCGTAGAACGTGGCTAGGTCGTTGCCGCCGGCGTTGGCGTAGGCGCGAACATTGGCGAAGCCGGCGCCGTAGTTGTAGAAACCGACGCCCTGTAACGCGGCCCAATTGGAGCGTCCTTCAAAGGTGTCGTTGCCGGAGGAATCGTAGAACTGGGCTAGGTCGTCGCCGCCTTGTCCATAGACCCGGGCTGTTTCCACGCTGGTGGTCGACATCTGGTAGCCGGCGCCCGCTTGCGTCATCGAACCGACTCGCAGCGCGACGGTGTCGTTTCCGGCGTTGCCGTAGGAGATGATGTCGTCGGCTCCGCCGCCGCCTTGAATCACGAAGTTCGTGTATTGCGAGGCGTCGAAGTAGTAGTTGACACCGTTTACTTTCACGTGCCGCTGTGTCAAGGCGTTGAAGACAAAGCTATCGGCGCCAGCCGTGCCGTTGACCGTTACGGTGTTGCCTTGCTCCACGACGAGATTGGTCAGCCGGAAATCAACATCGGCGTTGGCGCCGGTAATTTGCAGCAAGTACGTGGCGCCCTGCGTGGCGTTGATATCGAGCCGTTCGTAGTCGCCCGACAACGCACTGCTGGCCACGGGTTGGCTGTTGACGTCGAGCACTTGAATGTCGACATTTCCCTGTGCGGCGGTGAAGAAGGCTTCGACGGTCAGAATACCGGTGCGCGTGGCGGTGAACTGAAAACGCTGGCCATCGGCGACGTTTTCATTGTAGAACCAATTGAATTCGGCCACGCCCCAGTCGGTGGGCGGTTCTCCTTCGGCCGGCTGAACGGTTCCGCTGATGGAATAATTGCCCACATACCCATACACGCCGTTGTTTTGCACGACCAGGTAATATGTTCCGCCCGCCAGCGTGGCGTTGAGCGTGGCGCTCAAACTGCCGCTCGGCGCCGCCGACGCCACGACCTGCCCCGCGGCGTTGCGCAGCTCCAACGTAACATCCAAATTCGGCGCCACTTGCGCCACGTCCACCGTCAGGCTCACGTCGCCGCTGCCGGTGTCGAACGAAAACCAATCGGCGTCGTTGTTGGTGCTGATCACACCAGATCCGGAGAGCGCGACGTTTGTTACCGTCAGCGCCGAAGCGTTGGCCGCGTCGTTGCCATGATCGTCGGCGCGGTAGCCGAATCCATTAGCCGAACGCGCGAGCACGGCCATGTCGTCTTGATAGGAAGTCGAGCCCTGGCTGTTGGTTCCGTTGTACCACGTCGTGACTTGGGAGTAATAGCCGACGCCCATGTTCGGCGCCCAACTGGAATTCCCGCTGTTGTATTCCGACGTCTTATTTCCCGAACCATCGTACGTGCTTTGGTGATACAAACCCAACGCGTGGCCCGCTTCATGCGCCGACGCCTCCGCCACCGACTTGGCCGAACCCAGGTTCCCGGAAAACACGTAAGCCGTATTGGTAAGCCAACTCGACGTATAACTGTTGATATACGCCACGCCGCCGTACGTGCCGCCGACCCACTGGCCGTCGCCGCCAATGGCAATTCGCAACGATTGGCCGGGGCCGAAATTGCCAGGGTCTTCGGTGGTGACATCCACGTTGAAGGGCGCAAAATCTTCGGCGATGGAATTGTAAATGTAACTGATTTCATTCAGCTCTTGCTGGCTGAAAGAAGCGGCGTTGCCGTCGCGATCGAAGGCCGGCGTGCTCACGTTGCTGTAGGAGCCCCAACTGGCGTCAAAGTTGCCGTCGAAATCGAGAAAGATTTTCACCGTCGCCGAGGCGTTGCTGTGTAATGCCGGTACATTGGCGGCAAAGACCAACTCCGACGATCCGCCGAGGGCGTTCAAGCTGAGCTGCGGCAGATCGTCAAAGATCGGCTCCAAGGGCGCTTGATCGGCGTGGAACAGATCGTTCGCCGAGGCGTTCCCCTGCCCGCCGCCGGAGGCCAACCGAGCGCCGCCGCGGGCTGCGTCGGTCATCAGTTCAAACTGCTCAATCGCTCCGCTGAGTTGATCAAGCATCAGTTCGTTGGCCAGGGGAGCCTCGAAAGCTCCCGCATAAAGGAATCGACGATCTTCCAGCGTCTCGAACTGTAGTTTTACCATGGCGCCAATAACTTCCAGACAAGGTTGCAAAACAAGCAAGGATGTGGTACCGACAGCCGCTCATGTACCGCTTACGGTTGAAAATGTCGCGTTTTTCGTTTAACGGCAAGCCGAGGGCGGCTGTGTTTTGAGTCCACGCGTTCGGGCAAGACAGAAAAACGCAGTCGCCTTCGGCTTGCCGTTAAACGAGCCAATGCTAGCCGTGCGCAGTATGACCACCGCCCGCGAGAGACGATTGCTCTTGAGAGCCATCTGAAATATAGCTCACGCAGGCGGCTCGCGCCGCTTCGATGGCCTCTAGAAAAAAGGGGAATGGCGCCGGTGGGCGGAATAACTCGCACAATGCACTCAAACCGTCATTCCCGCCTGCGCGGGAAGGACGGTGGCATATGCCGGCGCGGGGTGCTTCAACTCGAAAAATTTTCTGACAAAATAACCCCGCCGACGAAACGGTCGGCCCACCGCTTTCGTCTTACTTGATGCAGGTACGAAATATGACGCATTCCGCTCGCACGGACCATTCTCCCGATCCGTCGTCGGCTACGGGCCGTTTGGAGGAAGCCTTTGCGCGGCACCGGAATGAACTGTTGGGCACCCTCTTCTATTTGGTCGGCAACCGGGAAGACGCCCAAGACGCCCTGCAAGAAACGTTCGTGAAATGTTGGCGGAACGCAGAGCAGGTTGGCCAGGTGCGAAATCTCAAAGCCTGGATCTTCCGTATCGCGCTCAACACCGGGCGAGATATCCGGCAGACCGCCTGGCGACGTAAAAAACAATCGCTGCCCGAGGGGGACACGATGATCGAAAGCAAAAACTCCGGCCCCGCGGCCGAACTACAACATCAGGAGCGGCTCGACTTGGTTCGCCAAGCCGTGGCCCAACTCCGATCAGAGGAGCAGGAAGTTTTCCTGCTGCGCCAAAACGGCGAGATGACCTACGACGAAATCTCGGCGGCGATTGGCATCCCCTCCGGCACCGTGAAAACCAGAATGCGGCTGGCGCTCAATAAATTACGCGCAGCGCTGGCCGGACTGTGAACCTTTAGGCGTTGAACGCCGCAAAAACCATTGATCGCGAATCACGCGAAGGAATAATACCATGACCCATCAAGACGACCTCCATCAAATACTTTGGGAGTTTGTGTACGAGCTTCTGCCCGACGATCAAATGGCCGCCATGCGGGAGCAGGTCAGTTCCGATCCTGAAACAGCCCGAACCTACGCCATCGTTCGGCAGCAAATCGACCTACTGGCCAAGGCCTCGAAACTCGAAGCCCAGGGTATCGAACTGACGCCGCCGGAACCGCCGGTTAATTTTACTCCCGTTGTCGAATCGAAACCCCAGAAATCCTTACCGGTGAAAAGTGCTTCCACGGGCGCGTTCAAGGGCGCGGCCGGAACGGTTCGTTGGTTGCTCTCCACCGCCGCCGCGGCGCTGTTCCTATTTACCACCTATAGCTATTACGGCCCCGATTCACCGCTGCGTGAATCGGCGGTGGCGATGGCGGAAAAACGCATCGCCGACAGCTTGCTTCGTCTGCAAGTCACGGGGCCCGATCAACTCCAGCCGGGCGCCGGCAACCTGTTTTCCGTCGCCACCAGCAGTATGGACGGCCAACCCGTGGCCGCTGATATCGAATACACGCTCTATTCCACCGCCGATGGCCAGCCGTTGTTTGGTCCCAAGCGCGTCGAGACGAACGCCGCCGGCCGCTTGGAAGTGCGGCTGCCGGCGGAGAAGGTGGTTCCCAATTCACGGCTGGAAGTGCTGGCCATGCACCAAGGTGAACATCGGCGAGTGAGCGCCATGCTCGAAGTGGCCGACGACCACTTAATCACGCAACTCGCAACCGACAAACCGCTCTACCAGCCGGGCGAAACAATCTATTACCGCTCGCTCACGCTCTCGCGTTTCGCCAAGGAAGCTCCAGACTACGCCGCGCTGTCGTTTGAAATTCTCGACCCCTCCGGCGCGCCGTTGGCCGGTTCGCAGCAGCAGGGCGGCGCGGTGCGCGGCGTCGGCAGCGGCGCGTATGCGTTGCCGGTTGAAGCGGTCGGCGGCGGCTACACCTTGGTGGTTCGCAGTCTAGAAGAGGCCTTCCCGGAACAGAAGCGGGAATTCTTCGTGCGGAAATACCGCTTGCCGCAGTTGGAAAAAGAGTTGGAGTTAGGACGCGATAGTTACGCGCCGGGCGATTTTGTCACCGCCGATTTCGCCGCCCATCGCGCCGAAGGTGGCGCCTGTGCGGAGGCCACGTTGCAAGTCACGGCTTCGGTCGATGGCGTGGTTGTTTATGCGGCTGCGAAAAAAACAGATCCTCATGGCGGCTACAAAGTGGAGTTCTCGTTGCCCAAGAAAATTGAAAAGGGCGCCGGCGTGTTGGCCGTCACGATCGACGACGGCGGCGTGCGGGAAACAATCACCGAAACCATTCCGATCAATCTCGGCAAGGTGCAGGTCGATTTTTATCCCGAAGGCGGCGACTTGGTAGCCGGCGTGGAGAACCGCATCTACTTTTTTAGTCGCGATCCTCTCGGCGAGCCGGTGCATCTGCAAGGCCGCGTGCTCGACTCCCAAAATCGCACCGTGGCCGAACTGGAAACCGTGCATGAAGGCCGCGGCGCCTTCCGTTTGATGATTGATCCCCAGGAAACGTACCGCGTGGTGATCGATAGCCCCGCTCCAAAAGCGAAACAGCCGGAAAGCGAACAGCCGCAATTGCCGCAAATCCGAGACGACGCCTTCGTCGTGCTCGATACCGGTCGTGGCGTGTTTGCCGCCAACGATTCGCTCACGGTGCAGATCGCTTCAACGCGGCCGAACCTTTCGCTGATGGCCACGGCGGTTTGTCGTGGCGCGGCGGTGGGCCAACGCGAACTGAAAACATCAAACTTCCCAGACGGTAAAAAGTCGAACCTCGATACGGTCACGATTCCTATTGCCGCCCAGGCCGACGGCGTGATTCGCATCACCGTGTACGACTTCTCCCAAACGCCGCCCAAACCGCTGGCGGAGCGGCTGGTGTATCGTCGTCCGGCGCGAACGCTCAACATTCAAATGGGTGGACACAGCGAAGGTTATTCGCCCGGCGAGCATGTGTCGTTCGATCTATTGGTGACCGACGAAACGGGCCGTCCTCAAGCGGCGGCGTTGGGCGTGGCGGTGGTCGATGCGGCGCTGCTCAATTTGGCCGACGACAAAACGCCCGTGCTGCCCACGCAGTTCTATCTAACGTCGGAGGTGGAGTCTCCCGAAGATCTGGAAGACGCCAATTTTTATCTGTCCGACGACGCCCAGGCGGCCCAGTCGCTCGACCTGCTGTTGGGAACCCAAGGTTGGCGCCGCTTCGCCGAAACATCGCTGGCCGAATTGGAGCACATCGCAGCGGCTGGCGAAGGTAACAATCCCGCCGCTGCTGAAAATCCTGCTGCTGAAAACTTGATCGCCCAACGCACGCCGGAAGAGCGGGAACAGCAACGAGAGCAGTTGCAACGGCTGCTGGCCATGGAAGGCGCGACCAACCCGCCCAGCGTGTTCGATAACGGTGAGGAACTCGCGCAAGAGTATCAGGCGGCGTTGGCGGGTTATTACGTCGAGCGGGAGGCCAAACGAAGTTTTTTCGCCACGGTAATCGCCGCTTCGGCGGGCGCCTTGCTGCTGGTGTTGCTGCTGGCGGCGCTGCTGCGTTTGGCGCGAGGCGTTTCAACCTGGGCCCCGGCGCTGGTGGTGGCCACCGCTTGTTTGGTGTTGGGCGTACTCTGGTTGGACGTGCGAACCGATGCGCCCGGCCAAGTAGCGATGAACAAATTGAGCGATACTGCCAGCGATGAGGATTACGATCAGGATAGTTTTACAACGGGCGGTGCGATTGGCGGCGGAATGGCTGGGATGATGGGCGGAATGGAAGAGGAAATGGAGAGAATGATGGGCATGCCGATGGCTGCGATGGCCCCGGACGAAAAGGCCGCAGCCGTCCCGGCTGATAAATACTTGTACTTTCTGGGAAAACAACAGCAGGGCAAAGAAGGCGGCAAGGACCGCCTGCTGCGGAGAAAACGAAAAGCGGAAAGCTTATCCTTCGTCGAAGCGCAAAGATTTGCCGACGCCAAAAAACTTCAGATCGGCAAAAGTCGATTCAGAGGCGGAATGGGCGACGTGCAAATGGATATAGCGGGAATGGCAGGCGGGGGCGGTTTTGGAAATATGGAGATGGCAGGCATGGGAAGAGGAATGGCGTTTTACCAAGCGCCACGGCAACTACCCAAGTTGCCGATTCGTCAATACGCCCACGTCCACCGGGCGGCCGATGACGGCATTCGCTCCGACTTCACGCAAACTTTGTATTGGCATCCGCTGCTGATTGCCGACGCATCGGGCAAGGCGCATGTGGAGTTTGATCTGGCCGATTCCGTGACCACCTTCCGCGTGCAAACCGCCGCTCACGGCGCCGGAAGATTGGGCGCCGACGACGAAGGCCTTATCTCCCGCATTCCCTTCCGCATCGAACCCAAGCTGCCGTTGGAAGTCACGGCGGGCGATCGCATCGACCTGCCGGTGGCCATCAACAACGATACGCAACATCCTTTGAATGTTGCCCTGGCTCTGCAACATTCCGACTTACTCCAACTCGCAGGACCGGCCCAGCAAAATTTCCAACTTGCCGCCGCCGAGCGCAGCCGGGCCTATTTCACGTTCAATGTGGTGGGCCAAAAAGGCCAGGCGGAAATCGTGCTGCAAGCAAAAACCGAGCAGCCAAATACGCAACAACTGTCGGATGCCGTCCGGCGCACTGTTCTCGTGACGCCGAACGGCTTCCCGATCGCGCAGTCGTTCGCCGGTGTGTTGGACGGTCCTCAGGAATTGGAAATCGAGCTGCCGAAAAATTGGATTGCCGGTACGTTGGAAGTCACGCTGCAAGCGTTTCCCACGTCATTGGCCGATTTGCAAAGCGGCGTCGAGGGCGTTCTGCGCGAGCCTTCGGGCTGCTTCGAGCAGACGTCGTCGTCGAACTATCCTAACGTGATGGCGCTGCAATACATGCAACAGCACAATGTTTCCGATCCCAAATTCACCCGCCGCGCCAAAGACCTGTTGCAAAAAGGGTACGCCAAACTCACCAGCTTCGAGTGTTCCATGAAGGGCTACGAATGGTTCGGCGGCGACCCCGGCCATGAAGCCCTCACGGCCTATGGACTGATGGAATTTCAAGACATGCAGCAAGTTTGGGATGTTGACCAAGGCATGGTCGACCGCACCGCCGCGTGGCTGCTCAGCCGCCGCGATGGCCAGGGTGGCTTCCTCCGCAACGACCGCGCGCTCGATTCGTTTGGCCGCGCGTCGCAAGAAGTGACCAACGCCTATATTGTGTGGGCGCTTTCCGAAGCGGGCCGGCAAGATATCGCCGCCGAATTGAAAGCCCTGGCGGCGGCGGCGAAGAAATCAGACGATCCTTACGTGATCGCCTTGGCTGCGGCCAGCGCCTTGAACGCCGATAAAAGTATTGTTCCCCAACAAACGGGCGTCGATTTGCTGGGCCGTCTTTCCGACCTACAAAAAGAAGACGGCCATTTGGAAGCCGCCGATGGCACGATCACGCGTAGCGGCGGCCTCTCGATGCGGGTGGAAACCACGGCGCTGGCGGCCATCGCGTTGATGAAACACCCCAGCGGCGGCGCGGCGGCCAAGAAGGCCGTCGACTGGTTGGCCAAGAATCGCCAAGGCGGCGGCGGCTTTGGCTCCACCCAGGCCACCGTTCTGGCGCTCAAGGCGTTGGTGGAGAATTCGAAGGCCAATCAGAAAGAGGTCGCCGCCGGGGCGCTCGTTTTGGTGCGAGATGGCCAGGAACTTGGCCGTAGCGAGTTTTCCACTGGCGAGAAGGAAACCATTCTGCTCGACGGCATCGGCGCCGAACTGACGCCCGGCGAGAACAAGCTCACGATCAACCTCACCGGCGATAACCAAATGCCGTACGTGCTGAATGTTGCTTACCGTTCACCCAAACCGGCCAACGACGCCGCCTGCGCCGTGCGCCTCTCGACGCATCTGGCCAAGAGCAAGCTGCGTGTTGGTGAAGTGGTGCGGCTTGATGTGACCTTGGAAAACAACACCGACCAAGGCCAGCCGATGACAACGGCTATTATCGGCTTGCCCGCCGGGCTGGAACCTCGCGCCGAACAGTTGGAGGAACTCCAGGACGCCGGCAAGTACGACTACTACGAAGTTCGGGCGCGCGAGTTGATTTTCTATTGGCGGTCGTTGGCGCCGAGCGTCAAGGGCGACAAAAAGATCAGCCTGCCGCTGGAGTTGGTGGCCGAAATTCCCGGCCATTACACCGGCCCCGCCTCCCGCGCGTACCTCTATTACACGGCCGAGCAAAAGCAATGGACCGAGCCGTTGGTGGTCGAAATTTCCGCCGAGTAAACAATCGGAAATTCCACGATGCATGTTATTTTTTCGCTACTTTTTCGCCACGGCATTGGGCGGCGTTATGCCCGCCGCCCAGTGCAGGGCGTTGGAGAGTAGGCGATTGATGCCTTCTTGGGCGAAGTCGTCGGCGTGCGCGATCGACATATAAAACACGCGGCCGCCGGTCGGCGTGTGGTGGGTCCAGGCGACCGGTTCGGCGGGATGCCCCTCCACGGCGCCCATGAGTAGCGGCGTGGCGCCGGCAACCAGCGGATGCACAACATACAACGAACCATGGCTGACCAGCTTCGCCGCATCAACCCCTCGCAGAATGACGTGTTGTTCGGCGCCGGGCGCCATGCTAACCCGCACCGCCGGGCCAGATCCATAATGGTTGCTGTAGTTGCCGCCGATGATTTCATGATCCCACTGCGTCCAATCTTGATACCCTGCGGGCGGCTCTTGTTTGCGCAGACTGAAGGCGTGGTTGGCGGTTCGCACGCCGACAATCGGCTTGCCGGCCGCGACAAAATCTCGGATGACCTGCATCTGCTCCGGCGGCAGCACGCGCCGCCGCACGCTGATCAAGGCGAGATCGGCGTCGCGGAGAACCTCTATGCCGGGAAGGTCGTTGCGCTCGTTGGCGTTGGCGAACACATAGCTGACGCGAAAAGTGCGGCCCAAATGTTGGCGGGCGAACGCGGGCAGCGTTTCTTCAGTGCGATACTCGCGCTCCGCCGAGACAATCACCAAATGCGGCCGCCGATCATTCCTGAAGCGGAACGGGCGGCCGCCCAGCAGTTGGTCGCTCGTGATGGTCGGACAAACCCATTTTTCGATATGCTCGACGATTAAATCGGTCCCGGTGAAGTGGCTCACGTACGGCTTTCTGGCCGGGTTGTACATGGTGTCGGTGAGGTCTCGGACGAGCACCACCTGCTTGCCGTTCTTGGCCATTTGGCGGAGGCCGAAGGGCCGCCCCAGCACGCACATATTCACATGCACGCCGACCAAGATCACGTTCTTCACGCCCCGCTGCTCCATCACGCTCCAAATTTCCTCGCCGTTATCGCTGATGATGTCGGCGGCGGCGTCAATGTAAAGAGCATCGGTCTGTTTTTTCCAAGGCGCCTTGGGATTGCGGCCCAGCGCCTCAAGTTGCGAGGCCCATTCGGCGTGTTCGGCGAGGTCGTCGTCTTCGCCGCCATCGGTTTGATCGATCGGATAATCGCCCTGCTCTTCCGACGGAATGTTGTAACACCACTGGCCGATCTCTTTCGGCAAATGTTGCGAACGCGGCGCGGCCAGCGCCCGCAAACGAGCAGGATGATCTTCGTATGCGGCCATGCAACTGCTCGGCGCATGGATGATCAGCGCGCCTTGGCGGCGGGCCGTGTTGAGAAATCGGTTCATGCGCGGCGCCATTTCCGCGCCCCGCCGCGTGGCGTTGAGGCAGTGGTGGAGGTCCCACATATCGCAGACCACGACCGCCGTTTCCGCGGGATTCCAATTTCGCGATGCCAACACCGTATGAAAACGACCGCTGTCGGGGGCGGTTTCGGTGCGGCTGCGAAGTTGCAGCTTGAAGGGCGACGCGGCAATACCAGCCGTTTGCTCTTGCGGCTGGGCGGCGGGCAGCGGCAGCGGCAGCGTCAGGCAAACTGCAAACAGGGCAGACGCGGCAAACAAAACGGAACGACCAACAAATCGTGGCAAGGGCATGGTTTTTCTTTCGAGATTTTCAAAACAAGAGCGCGAGTTAAGCGTGATTGGGTTCGCGGGCAAGTTTCCAGTGTAGGCCAAGCCTTGCCGAGGGGCCACTGAATCTTACGCCGCCCACTGTTATCGCGAACCGTTGGAGTTCATGCTTCAGCATGTTTTTTCGGCTGGCTGGGAAACGGCAATGGGAAAGAAACAGCCTGAAGGCTGAACTCCAACGGTTCCCGGCGCCGCTAGGCCAGAATTTCCTTGATCACGCGGCCGCCGACGTCGGTCAGGCTTTCGTTGCGGCCTTGGTGGAAGTAGGTCAGGAGTTCATGGTCCAGGCCGAGCAGGTGCAACATGGTGGCGTGAAGATCGTGCAGATGGGTGCGGCCCAAAACGGCTTCGAAGCCGAATTCGTCGGTCGCGCCGTGGGTCATGCCGCCCTTGACGCCCGCGCCGGCGAACCACATTGTGAAGCCGTAGGGGTTGTGGTTGCGGCCCGGCGCGTTGGGGCCTTCGCTGAACGGCATGCGCCCGAATTCCCCGCCCCAGACGATCAAGGTCGATTCCAACAGACCGCGTTGCTCCAAATCGGTGAGCAAGGCCGCGATCGGTTGATCGACTTCGGCGCCGTGGCGGCCATGATTTTTTTCGATGCTCTGGTGGGCGTCCCAGGTTTCCTCCAAGTGGCCGCCGCCCGAATAGAGCTGCACGAACCGCACGCCTTTTTCGACCAACCGGCGGGCGATCAGGCAGTTGCGGCCGAATTCATCGGTCGGTTTCCGGCCCACGCCATACATGTTCAGCGTGGCCGGTGTTTCCTGAGTAAGGTCGACCGCCTGCGGCGCGGCGGCTTGCATCCGATACGCCAGTTCAAAACTCGCAATACGCGCCGCCAACTCTTCACCGCCTTGACGCTCGCCCAGATGCTGCTGGTTCAGCTCCGCCAACAAATCGAGCTGTTCGCGCTGCGCCGCGCGGCTGATTTTCTTTTGCCGCTGTAAATTCAAAATTGGATTGCCCACCGGGCGAAACAACGTGCCCTGATACGTGGACGACATAAAACCGCTCGACCAATTCGGCTGCCCGCCAATCGGCCCGCCGCGCTTATCAAGAATCACGACGTAACCGGGCAGATCTTGGTTTTCGGAGCCGAGTCCATACACGGCCCAACTGCCCAGCGAAGGGCGGCCGATCAAGGTTTTTCCGGTGTTCATGGCCACCAACGCCGAACCGTGGGCATGGCTATCGGTGTGGCAGGCGTTGAGCACGGCCAGTTTATCGGCGTGCTTGCGAACGTGGGGGAAGTAGTCGGAAATGAGCAAACCGCTCTCTCCGCCGGGGCGAAACTTTCTCCATGCGGGCGTGAGGTAGCCGACTTTTCGGCCGCCGGAGTTGATGTAGTCCTTGCTGGGCGGCAGCGTTTTTCCGGCGTACTTTTCCAGTTCCGGCTTGTAGTCGAAGGTGTCAACCTGGCTGGGAGCGCCGTTCATCATTAAAAAGATGACGCTCTTGGCTTGGGCCGGAAAATGCGGTTTCTTGACCGCCAACGGACCCGCCGGAAGATTTTGCGCACGCTCCGCGCCATGGCCCGCGCGGCTGAAGAAGCCGTCGTCGGAAAGCAGCGCCGCGAGCGCCGTTCCGGCAAAACCGCCGCCCATTTGCCACACGAATTCTCGCCGCGTTTGCCCACAAGGAAACAGCCGCCGTGGGGAATGTGAATGTTTCATGGTTTCTTTTCGTTCGCCACCGTTGGAGTTCAGCCTTGAGGCTGTTGTCGTTCTACCCTGCAAATCGCTTCAGGGAACTACGGATTACACGGATCACACTGATGAAGAAGAGTCGTGGCGGCCGCGCCCATTCGTGTTATCCGTGGTTAAAAAACTTTGCCCACCCCCTGGAACGACACTCATTTTCCGTTTTCCGAGCGGTCCTTGGTAGGATGCATGCGTTCGCATGCGGTGGGTTAGTCGACATAAATAAACTCGTTCGAGTTAAGCAGCACGTGGCATAGCGACTCCAACGCCAGCCGCTGGGCCGATTTTTCTTCTTCGGCGTCTTGCGTGGCGGGTAAATCGTATCGGCGGGCCAGATACGCCCACACGCGGCCGCGTTCCTCGCTACTCAGTTCGCGGTCGTAGACGATCAGTTCCGAGATATCGCCGTGCCAATATTCGCCATTGATATTGCCTTGTTGCCCGATCACGTAGGCGGTTTCGAGGGTGCGCGTCGGCAGCGGCGCACTCTTTCGCGACAGTTCGCGGGCGCCCTGAAAGACGACGGCGTCCGACGCTCCCGAAACCGATGTGAGCATGAACGGCTTACGGCGATTTTTGATATTGCCGGCCGGTGCGAATGTATCGCTGAAACGCACCGTGGCTTCGGACGTCAGCCCCAGGAAGACCGAATTGACGGAGTTGCCGGCGGCGCCGTTCCAGTTGGAGAAAATTTCGCGGTGCCCCGAGGAGCCGTTGTCGGTCGCGATGGCGAAAATCGAGAACTGCTGCGACGACAACACCTGCGCCGCTACGTGCAGAAACTTGCCTTGGCCATCGAATCGCAAGGCCGGCTGGCCGCCCGCCGCTTTTTCCACCAGCATCGGCCGCCGCGCGGCTTGATCTTGCCGGGCGCTCTCGGCGCCGGCGGCGTTCCTCCAAACCACCACGCGCCCTTGGGCGTCGGTTTCGACGCCGGAGTCAGCCCGCAATCGCAACGCCAAGCCCGGTAATTCCGGCAGGGCGGCGGGAGTATCCGCCGGCGTCGAGGGTTGTCGTCCGGCGAGCGCCGCGGTGAAGCGCGCCTGCTGCCGGGCCAGATGGCTTTCCGCTATCTGGATTTCGACAGCCGACGGCAAGCGGCCCAGCGCCATGCTCCAGGCGGTTTCAATGCGTTGGCGTTTGCCCGGCGCGGTATTGGCCACGCGTTGGGCCAGCGTTTCACTTTGTAGGTGGACGAACCGGTTGTTCAACAGCGCCAACGCCTGAGGCGCCACCGTGGTGACATCCCGCCGCCCACAGGGAAGCGTGGTGTCGGCAAAATCGAAGGCGGTCATCAAGGGTACGGGCAAGCTGCGTTGCGTATAGATATAGACGCTGCGGCGGAGTTGTTCTTCTGGGGAAGACGCGGTCCAGGCTGAGCTTTTGCGGGAGAGGCCTTCGAGTGCTTCCGGGTGAATGGTGGGTTTGAAGCTGGGGCCGCCCAAGCGTAGGTCGAGATGGACGGCGGCCGAGAGCATGGCGTCGCGGAGGGCTTCGGCGTCGAGACGGCGGCGCTCGGCGCGCCACCAATAGTGGTTGGAAAAGTCTCGCTGGGCGTACTCTTCATGCCGAGGATGATTCGACGACTGCCGATACGTCGAACACATCAGCAACATCTTGTGTAATCGTTTTAATGACCAAGCCGGACCAGCCGGCGGCAATGAGGGCGTCACCAATTCCGCGGCCAGCCAATCCAACAGTTCAGGGTGCGTGGGCCGCTCGCCCTTGAAGCCGAAATTGTTCGGCGTACGCACCAAGGCGGCGCCGAAATGATGCCCCCACAAACGATTCACCGCCACGCGGGCCGTTAGCGGGTTCTTCGCAGCGGTGATCCAACGCGCCAGTTGCCAGCGACGCTGCGTGGTGGCGGCGTCTGCTGGAGGAGGCGCCACGTTGGCGTCAAGCTGCGTGGCTAGGGAAAGTTGCCCCGGCTGCGCCACGGGGCCGGGCTGTTTGGGATTACCGCTCCTGAGCACGTGCAGCAAAGGCGTTTCGCCGGCGCGGTCGGTCCAACCGAATACATCATAACCGAGCTGCGTTTTATCGGGGCCGCCCAACAATTTGCCCGTGCCCGGTTCCAGAAAACCGGCCCAAAACGCATTGCCAACCCGGTAATAATCGACCTGCGGGATGGGGTCGAATTTATGGTCATGACAACGCGCGCACTTCACCGTCAGCGCCACGGTGGCGGTGAACGTGGCGTGGATCATATCCTCCAAACGCTCGTATTTGTATTCGTGCTGGTCGTTGGGTTCATCGTTCCACGAACCCAAACGCAGAAAGCCCGTGGCGATGACCGTTTGTTCGTCGCGGTCGGGCAGTTCATCGCCGGCAATTTGCTCGATCAGAAAACGGTCGAACGGTTTGTCTTCGTTGATGGCGCGAATCACCCAGTCGCGATACTTCCAAATGTTCGGCTTCGGCTGATCGCGTTCGTAGCCCGAAGTTTCCGCGAACCGCGCCAAGTCGAGCCAGTAGCGGCCCCAACGCTCGCCAAAATGAGGCGAAGCAAGCAAGCGGTCGACCAGCTTCTCATACGCATGCGGAGAGGCGTCGGCCAGAAACGCATTTATTTCCTCAGCCGTGGGCGGTAGGCCCAACACATCGAAATACAACCGCCGGATCATCGTTCGCCGACGCGCCGGCGGCGCTGGTTCAAAACCGTTCTGCTCCAGCTTGGCGAGAATAAAAGCGTCAATCGGGTTGACCACGCGCGCCGCCAACGCCGGCTGCGGCACAACAGGCCGGACCACCGTCTGGAACGACCACCAATTGCGCCCGCCACGGCTTTCGGTTGTTAAGGCGTAAGGATCTAAGACGATGCTCTGCGGCCACGGCGCGCCTTGCTCGATCCAACTTCGCAGCAGGGCCACTTCCTCCTTGGGCAGCGGCTGCGGCTGGCCTTTGACTTCGGGCGGCATTTCAGCGCCCTCAATTCGCTCCAGCAGCAGGCTTTGCTCGACGCTCCCTGGTGCGAGCGCGGGGCCGCTATCGCCGCCTTCCAACGCATTGGCAAGCGTGGTCAGCGATAGTTCGCCCAAGGTTTGGCGATCATTATGGCACTCCAAGCAACGCCGCGTGAGGATCTTGCCGACTTGCTCGAAGCCAACCGTTTCCGCCGCGCGGATCAGGGCCGGCGCCAACAACGGAAAAGCAATCGCTAAACACAAAACCGGCTTCGCGATCAAACCTCGTGTGTACTTGCACACAGTTTCGGCTCCCTCAAAACGCCACGTTATTTTTACATTTGCGACGATAGGCCAACGCCGCGCCGTTGGAGTTCATGCTTGAACATGTCTTCGTAGGGTTGGCTTCTACAAAAACAGCCTAAGAACTCCTAACATAACCCCTGTCTGGCGTTTCAAACACGGAATTTGATGCTGACCCACCAAGTTGTGTTAGAAGGTATAAAGGCTGAACTCCAACGGTTGATTGTCAAACTCCCCCATCTTGCCCGTTATTTTACCAACCCCAGCCAGACGCAGCGAGAAAAACTGAAAGAAGGTTGTCGTTCGTTGGAGTTCATGTTTGAGCGTGTTTTTTCCTCTTAGCGCCGCTCGAGAAATAATTGTCTGATTTGCACGGAAAGAAGAAATTTATCAATAGTTATCTTTCATTACTCATTTGTCATTGGAGAAAGAGAAACAAAGATGCGAGCAAACAGACGGCCAATCACAAATGGCCATTAACCACCGAAGAAACAGAGAGACCATAACCGACACCAAAAACCAATTGGCGGACGAGTCTGAAGTATTTTAACCACGGATAACGCGGATAACACAGATGGGCGAGGATGCCGGCAGCCACGACTCTTC
>JAJRWU010000022.1 GCA_024276655.1 Planctomycetota bacterium | reverse complement strand
TGCACCGCAATTGAATCAAAGTCCCTTGCTTTTGGCCTAAATGCGAAAAACGCAACCCAGAAATACTGCCTTTAGTCCGCTTTGTTACTCACGACTAGCGATTCACCAAAACTCAACGTCACGCTGAACCAGTACAGTTTCTCTGTTTCTTCGGTAGTTCATGGTCATTTGTCATTGGCCGTCTGTTTGCTCGCATCTTTGCTTCTCTTTCTCCAATGACAAATGAGTAATGAAAGATAACGATTGATAAATTTCTTCTTTTCGTGCAAATCAGACAATTATTTCTCGAACGGTTCTTAGCGCGCCATCAGCCATGGAATCGCGGGTTGGCCGATGGTTTGCCTTTCGCAAGGGCGGCGGCAAAACGGTTTACATCCGCTGCGCAACCAGTATACTCGGAAGCTCTTTTTGGTCCCCCGCGATGCAAACGCACACCCACCTTGGAGTTATGTTTCACGGCTGGGCGAATTCGCCTCTGGCCGAATGTGCTGAAGCGTCATGAACTGCACTCTGCTAACTGAACTTTGTCAAACAATCACCGACTCACACCAATGGCTGTGTCAGCCAGGAGAAACCGTCCATGAGCGACGCGAGCACCACTGCTCCGGCGAACGATCATTCCGCCAACGAGAAAATTCTTTTTTGGGGCTGTTTTATCGCCCTCATTACCACGGCGTTTGCTTTCACCGGCCGCATGTTTCTTCTCGGTACTTGGGCCGAGGAATTCGGTTTGGATCCGGCCCAGGAAGGGCGTTTGGCCGGCATCGGCATTTGGCCTTTTGCGGTGAGCATTATTCTATTCAGCCTGCTGATCGATCGGATTGGCTATAAAACGGCAATGTTATTCGCCTTCGCTGGCCACATTATCTGGACCGTGATGGCCGTGGCGGCGTATTTCGTCGACGACAAGCAGTTAGGTTTCAATTTACTCTATTGGGGAAGCTTCATTTGCGCCTTAGCCAATGGTTCGGTGGAAGCGTTTATCAATCCTGTGGTGGCCACCTTGTTTAACCGTGAAAAGACCAAATGGTTGAACATTTTACATGCCGGCTGGCCGGGCGGTTTGGTGATCACGGGCCTGTTGTTGATCGGCCTCGACTCGTTCGCCGCAGATAGCCCTTGGGCGATCAAGGTGGGGCTGATTGGAATACCGGCTGTCATTTATTTTCTCATGTTGGTGGGACTCAAGTTTCCCGAGAGTGAACGTGTTTCGGCCGGCGTGAGTTATCGCGAAATGCTCCAGGAATTCGGCATCGCGGGCGGGCTGATCGTGGCCGTATTGCTGGTGCTGCAACTGCTCGACTTCTTTTCCAACGGCGGCGCAACCCCTCTTTCCATGGGCGCCAAGGCAGGGTTTATTGGTTTGGGCGCGGCGATGGTGGCGGCCTTCGGCATTTACACCAAGAGTTTCGGCCGACCGATTCTGTTCTTCCTGATCTTGATCATGATGCCCTTGGCCACCACGGAAATCGGCACCGATGGTTGGATCACCGGAATCATGGAAGGCACGATGAGGGAGGCGAATCTCAACCCCGGTTGGATTCTGGTGTACACTTCCGCGATCATGCTGGTTTTGCGTTTCTTTGCCGGGCCGATTGTGCATACGCTTTCGCCCCTGGGTTTGCTAGCGGGCAGCGCCGTATTGGCGATTGCTGGGCTGGTCTATTTGAGCACGGCGCAGGGCATGGCGATTTTTATCGCGGCCACGCTCTACGGTTTCGGCAAAACGTTTTTCTGGCCGACCATGTTGGGCGTCGTTTCGGAGCAATGCCCCAAGGGTGGGGCGTTGACGCTCAACGCCATTAGCGGCATCGGCATGTTGGCCGTCGGCACGCTGGGGTTTCCGTTCCTTGGCACGCTGCAAACGGCGTCGGAACAACGCGCGATCGTCGAAGACCAAGCCCTGGCCGCCAAGCTTCCCGGCTTGGTGGTGGGCGGCCAATTGCAACCGCTCGAAGACAAAAAGATCTACGAAGTGATCCCCTACAAAACCATCGACGACAAAGCAGTCGCGACATTGGTCGAGCAACTGCCGGAGTCCGAACGAGCCGCCGTGGCGGACGAAATCAAAAAGGTGCGCGGCCGCGGCAATCAACTCGCACTAGCCTCGATTGCCTATTTTCCGGCGTTCATGCTGGCCTGCTACCTGATTTTGATTGTCTACTTCCGCACCAAGGGCGGCTACGAAGCGGAAGTGCTCACCGGCCATGAAGCCAAGGACGATGAGTACACCGGCGGCGTGGCGGGCGCCGTGGAATAGCGGCGAAATAGTGGAATAGCGGATAATTAAAAGCCCGGCATTTTGAAAATGCCGGGCTTTTTTGCGCAGCATGAGTCGTGGCCTTTATGGCTCTTCCCGTGAGGGGCCGAGGTATTCCACGCCGCCCGGCCGCTCTTCGCCGGTGACCAATGGCCCGGCTATTTCGGCGCCGATGCGCCGCCCGGCCGCTTCCGGTTTTTGCTCGAAGGCCGCCGTGGCGTCGGCTTCCGCGGCGTGCTCTTCTTGAAACATGTGCAGCGTGCGCGTGGGAAACGCGAACGAAACGCCGACGCGGTCCGCCACGCGCATGATATCCAAAAACAATCGGTGCCGCTCGCGGAGTTCGATCGACCAATCGGGGCATTCCAAAAAGCAGTAGAGCAAAATATTCAGCGAACTATCGCCGAACGAATTGAAGTACACGTGGTAATAATCCTTACGCGTGTAGGGGTGTCGGCGGAGCAATTCCCGCACGGCTTCGCAAAAAGCGTCGATCTGCTCCGGAGTGGAGTCGTATTGCAAGCCGAGCGTTGTTTTTATGCGGCGGTAGCGGCGCTGCCCCATGTTGTCGACCACCGCCGTGGTGAGCGTGCTGTTGGGAATCGTGACCAGCGAATTGTAAAACGTTCTCACCCGCGTGCTCCTCAGACCGACCGTCTCGACCGATCCTTCCACGCCATCGGCAATGATCCAATCGCCGATTTCGAAAGGACGGTCGGTCAGCACCGTGATCGAACCAAAGATATTGCCCAGGGCGTCTTTGGAGGCGAAGGCGATTGCAGCGCCGCCGATTCCCAAGCCGCCCAGCAAGCCGGTCCATTCCAGATTGAACATGTCGGCGAAGAAGACGAGTCCCACGCAAACGGCGATGCCCTTGAGCGATTTCTGCACTAGCGGAATGAGTAGGTCGTCGAACTTGGTGGTGGTGAGCGAAGCTTTCCCTTGCAAGAAGCTCGCCAGCAAATCGATGAACCGAAAGACGGTCCAGACCGCGGCCACCACGGTGAAAAATTTCAAACTGATCAGCAGCACCATCAGCACTTGATTGGGCAGCCCGATCAACGACGTGGCCCAATACCAAACGAAGGCTTGCGCGAGCAGCCCGACCGGCTTCCAAAGGCCGCGTTGCACGGTGCGGTCGACATCGGCGTGAACGTAACGAAACCACACCTTGGTGAGCGTGGCGAGCATTAGCCGGGTGAGTAAATCGATCAAAAAGCCCAAAAACACGATGGCCGCCAAACAGATCCACTGGTAGCCGGGAAGCAGAAAGTGAACCGCTCGCAACGACTTGGGAAACCGCCGCTCCAGCCAGATTTCAAACGGCGCTTCGGCGAGGTCGAGCGAGGTGTCGCTCGTGAGGGCGGCGCGGCCTTCCCAGCGGTTCCAGAGGCCGTCGATGTCGGCCACGGTCGAGGAGCTAAAACGCCAAAGTTTGTCTTTCCCACGCGTGAAAACGATTTTTTCGGCGTCGCTTCGTTCGTCGTCGCCCCAAGGCCAAGCCACGTTTTCGGTGTCCGACACATCGGCCAGGGAAGCCAACGAATAGTCTTCCGGCCAGTCGGGCTGGTCGATCACCTGCTCCCATTCGACATAAACCATGCGGTCAATCACGGCTTTGAGCCGGTAAGCCAGCAGCGACGCCTTGGCGCCGGCGGTGGCCTGATCGAGTTCTGAAAGGTCGAGCGATTGCGAGGCAATTTCCCATTCGTTCTTATTGACGTGTTGGATCAAAAACCGCAGCGTCGAGCGAGGGCTCTCCAAAGCCTCCGCCAACGCCGGGTCGACTTCCACCTTTTTCTCGGCGGGCGGCGTTTCGGCCTTTTCTTCTTGCGCGGCCGCTGGCCAACTCAAAAGCAAAACAGCGAAGAACGTCAGTAGCAAGCAGGCCAAACGGCGGCGAACCATCATTGTGTAGTCACTCCAAATTGCAGTCCGGAAACATAGGACGACGAGCGCTGCAAGTGTCGCAAAGATGGGCGGCTAGGGAAAGCCGCATTTGCTGCTGAAATCGATGAAATGGAGAGCAATCTACAACATTTGCAGCGGGTCGACGTCGACGACCCATTGCACGTCGTCGGGCGGTTCAATATTGGCGGTCGCCTGCAGCACGACGGCGCGGAGCCCTTGTGGGTCGGTCGACTGCAAGAGCATATGGTAGCGATGTTTTCCCCGCAGTTTTGCCAGCGGGGCCGGCGCGGGGCCCAAAATGCGCAATCGTACGCCGGTTGCATCGGCGGCCTGTTGCAGGTGCTTGGCGATGGCGTCGATGACCATTTCCGTGGCCTCCGCCGACGTACCTCGCACCACGATGCGAATCATGTGTCCGAAAGGAGGGTAGCCGAATTCCCGCCGCACGGGCAGTTCTTGGGCGGCGAACCGCTCGAAATCGTGTCGCACGGCCGCTCGAATGGCGGCGTGGTCGGGGTCGAAGGTTTGCACGAGCACATGCCCGCCTTTGTTGCTGCGTCCGCTGCGCCCGGCAACTTGGGTGACGAGTTGGAAGGTGCGTTCGGCGGCACGGAAGTCGGGCAGGTGGAGAGCGGTGTCGGCGTTAATGACGCCCACCAACGTGACATTGGGAAAGTCGAGCCCCTTGGCGATCATTTGCGTACCGAGAAGAATTTTGATTTCGCCCGAGCGAAAACGAGCCAGCGCCTCTTCGTGGCTTCCGTGGCGTTTCATGGAATCGGAATCCATCCTCAGGCAGGGCGTGTGCGGGAACCGCGCCCGAACCTCCGCTTCGAGCCGTTGGGTGCCCAGCCCGCCGTATCGAATTCCGGTCGACTGGCATGCCGGGCACCTCTGCGGCGCGGGAATTTGATGATCGCAGTAGTGGCAAATGGCGATATCTTTTTCACGATGGTGCGTCATCGCGACATCGCAGTCGGGGCACTTCAGCACGTCGCCGCACGACGGGCATTGAATATGCGTGGAGAAACCTCGCCGGTTGAGCAGCAAAATGATCTGCCCTTCTTCGTCGAGCGCTTGCGACATCGCCCGCCGCAGTTGGCGACTGATGGCGCCCCGCGAATGGCCGCTGGAAAACTCATTCCGCAAGTCGATCGTGGCGACATGCGGCAGCGGCAAATTCGAAACTCGGTTCGGCATGGTCACGAGTTGGTATTCGCCTTCTTGGGCGCGTTTCCAACTTTCCAGCGAAGGCGTCGCGGAGCCGAGCACCAAGGGGATGTTTTCCTGTTGGGCGCGGCGCTGCGCGACGTCTCGGACATGATACCGCGGCGCGATATCTTGCTTGAAGGAACTTTCGTGTTCTTCGTCGATTACGATCAAACCCAGGTGCGGCGCCGGCGCGAAAATCGCGCTGCGGGCGCCGACAATCACCTGAATTTCACCCGAGGCAATTCTCCGCCAATGCCGGTGGCGTTCGACATCGCTCAAATGGCTGTGCAATACGGCCACGCGATCGAACCGAGCGCGAAATCGGGAGCGCGTCTGCGGCGTGAGGCTGATTTCGGGAACGAGCACAATCGCTTGGCGGCCGAAGCTGATCGTCTGTTGGATGGCCTGAATATACACTTCCGTTTTTCCGCTGCCCGTGACGCCGTGTATCAGGATGGTTTCGTGTTTTCCGGCATCGAGCGCCAGGGCGATGGCCGCCAGCGTTTTTTGCTGGTCGGCGTTGAGTGTGATATTTTCTTCGCGCGGGGCCGCCGTTTCTTCTGCTTCAGCTTTCTGCACGCGGCGCGTTTCGTCGTCGAGCAGGCCTTTCTTGCGCAAGGCGAGAATCGGACCTGTCGAACAGCCGACCGCCGCCGCCAACTGGCGAACCGTCAGCGGACGCGGCGACGCAGCCAAATGTTCAAACGCCCGGGCCTGCATCGGCGAGAGTTTGCGTTGGCCTAGTTTTTCAGCGGCTTGCGGCGACACGCGAAAAAAAGTTTCCAGTTTGGTTCCCACGTTCCCCCGCACGCCGAGAGGCAGAATCGCGGTCAGCACGGTTCCCAAATGGCAGAGGTAGTGCTCTGCCATCCACTCGGCGACCGACAACATGCTGGCCGAAATCAGCGGCTGTTGGTCGATGATGGCGGCAATCGGTTTGAGCCGCTTGCTGGTTTCGGCCTTTTGCGCCACGGCTATGCAATACGCCTCCAGCAAACGCCTGCGATGGCCCAGCGGAACTTTCACGCGTTTGCCCGGTAGGATATCGCCCCGCATCGGATCCGGAACCGAATATTCAAACGGCCCCCACGGCGCCTCCGCAAAGACAACTTTCGCCGCCATTTCATCGGCGTCGTCGTCGACCTCCCAAGGCGGCGGTTCGATGTCGAACAGGTTTTGTTGTTGGGCGTTCATGTACGATGTTCGTAGCACTGCAGGATCGGAGCCTGATCCCTATCGACAATGCACGTTGCTGAAAGTTACCATATCGGGCGTGGGCGGCTATCTCGGCTGGCGGCCGTGTTTTCAGGAGCGACACCACCATGCGTTTGGGTATTTTCGGCGGCGCCTTCGACCCCATTCACTATGGCCACTTATTGTTGGCCGAATCGTGTCGAGAACAATGCGGCCTTGACCAAGTGTGGTTTCTGCCGGCCGATTCCCCCCCACACAAGCAGCATTTGCAACTGACGCCCGCCAAATTTCGGCTGGAAATGCTGGAACTTGCACTGGCGGGTAATCCTAGTTTAGCGGTCAGCCAGATCGAGATCGACCGCGGCGGCGTCAGTTATACAGTACAGACACTGGAGCAGATTCACGCTGATCGCCCAGACGATCAGCTTTTTTTTCTCATGGGCGCCGATTCGCTACAAGATCTGACCCACTGGCGGCAACCGGCGCGTATTTGCGAGTTGGCGATTCCGGTCGCCGTGCGGCGGCCCCACGCGCCGACGCCAGACGTACAGGTTCTGGCCGGCGTGGTGTCGCCCCAGCGACTGGAGGAAATTGCTCGGCGGCAGGTCGTTTCGCCGTTGATCGGCCTCAGTAGTAGTGAACTGCGGCAACGCGTCGCCGCGAAGCGGAGCATCCGATATTGGACGCCCCGCGCCGTCGAGAAGTACATCGAAACACACGGCCTCTATCAAGGCGCCGGTGATCCACCAAGCGAGGTTGGCTGAAGATCTGCATGAAACCCGTTTGCAGAATTAAAAGCCCGACATTTTGAAAATGCCGGGCTTTTGGGCGACGCCTGAGTCGGGCCCGAATACGATCGTACACCATCACTGAAACCCGCACCCGATGAAACACTTACTGGTCCTCTTGATTCCCTTTGCCGCCATCTTGCTTCTTCAAGCAACCTGGTTCCGGCAGACGAAGAGCATCACGTTCGACGAAACCTATTTCCTCAGCTGTGCTCTGCAAACGGTGCATGACGGCAAACTCGACACCCGAATTTGCTCGCAGGGGATCGCGCCGCTGCCGATCTTGCTCGATTACCTGCTCCCACTGCGCGGGCAGGGCGAGAATCGGCCCACGCCGTGGGAAGGGCGGCCGCAAGACGCCCGGCTCATCGTCGGACCGCGACTGATGAATTCGATTCTGGTCGGCCTGCCGCTGCTATTGCTCGTATCCGGCTGGCTGTTTCTACGACAAGGAACGCCAGCGGCGTTGGCCGGCGCTGGCTTGCTCGTGTTTTCGCCCAGTATCGTGGCCCACGTTTCACTCGCCACGACAGACGCCTGCTTTGCCCTCTTCGCCCTGGCGGCGTTGGCGGCCATCGCCTGGTATTTTCGGCAACCATCTCGCGGGCGATTCATTCTCCTGGCCCTGGCCATCGCGGCCGCCATGGCCGCCAAATATTCAGGAGTGTTTCTCTTGCCGCTGGCCGCCGCCATGTTTTTGCTCCGAGACGTCAACCCGCCAGCCGAGGAAAGCCAGCCCTCTTGGAAACAAAGACTGAAGCGAAGGCTGCGTTTGGAATTGTGGCGAGGCTTCGGCCTGGGCGCGATGATTCTGGTTTTCTGGTGGGGGCTGCATCTGTTCAGTTTTACCGGCCCGCTGAAGAACGTTTCCCTGGCCGACACGCCCGACACCTCGCCTTGGGTCGAAATTTTCGGGCGAGGTCCTTGGGTCGACCAAATAATGCACGCGGCGCACGAACACCTTTGGCGCCCGGCGCCGATCGATGGCGTGCTGTTTCAGTATTTGCACAACCGGGCCGGCCATACGGCATTCTTCATGGGCCGGCATTCCAATTTCGGTTGGAAGGCCTACTTCCCCACCGCCTTTCTGATGAAAAGTACACCGGTCGAACTGCTGCTCAGCGCAGGCCTGATCGTGCTCTTTCTGACCACGCTTCGGGCGCCGTGGCGGGCGCTGAAAAAGTTGGAGGTCGACCTCCAGGTTCTTGGCGCCGCCACCCTGATTTTTAGCGTGTTGGTGATCAACGCCAAAATCAATATCGGCCACCGATACATTTTGGTCCTCTACCCGATTTTGATCATCGCCGGCCTCGACCGACTCTGGCGCCATCTTTCCCATCGCCCCAAAACCGCCGCTTGGTGCGGCGTAATTCTGGTGGCCGCGCAGGTGGTCAGTTGCCTGAGTGTGGCGCCGAATTACCTCGCCTATTTCAACCGCTTCGCGGGAGGACCAGAACGCGGCTGGCATTATTTGGTCGATTCCAACATCGACTGGGGGCAAGACCTCCCGGCTCTGCACGATGAACTAAAACGCCTGGGCGGCGGGCGCGTCGCGATGCGCTACTTCGGCACCGCCAACCCGCAGGCGTATGGCGTTCAGGCCGACGCCATCCCCCGTTTGAAGCGTCCGCCACAGGACTACGATTTGTTGGCCGTTTCGGTTTCCCCCTTGCAAGGCGCGTACGCCCAAGCAGACGACCCGTTTCGGGAGCTTCGCGAATTGCAGCCGGTCGGCCGCGCCGGATTCTCGATTCTGATCTACGATCTTTCTGACCAGGAAGTACAACACGCTTTTCAAAAGGCCCTCGCGCGTTACGCCGACAAAGCGGCCGACAAATCCGCCGGCTCTTGAAATTCTGTGGGAAAAGGACGCGTCAGCGGTGCCATCTCTGTAGCCGCTTGCAATAGCCCGCCGAATTCGCCTTCGACTGGTTCAAACACTAGAACTCCTAACATAACCCCTGTTTGGCGTTTCAAACACGGAGTTTGATGCTGACCTACCAAGTTGTGTTAGAAGGTATAAGGAGCAGTCCTGGATTTACATGCCGAATTAAAAGCCCGGCATTTTGAAAATGCCGGGCTTTTTGAGCTACAGTCGGGAATTTATTTCAGGACTATTCCTTAGCGCACCGATTCGGTTTCCACCGTGACGCTCGAATCGTCGGCGTTTGGAATGGCCTGGAATACGAACTCACCGCCGCGCGAATCGATGACCAATCGCCCGGCATTGGCGCCCTTGAGGATTTCCGTGGCGATCGGGTTTTCAATTTTTTGTTGGATCGTCCGCTTGAGCGGTCGGGCGCCGTAGGCGGGGTCGTAGCCCTCGTCGGCGATGGCGTCTCGTGCGGCGTCGGTCACTTCCAAAGTGAGGTTCTGCTTGGCGAGCCGCGCTTCCAATCGTTTTAACTGTAGGTCGACAATCCAACGAATTTGTTGCCGCGACAGCGGTTTGAAGAGAATGGTTTCGTCAATGCGGTTAAGAAACTCCGGCAAGAATTCCTGACGCAGAATTTCTTGCACCGCCGCGTTCATCTCTTCCGTATCGCCGCCCTCTTCGCCGATCCGACGAATCACCTGGCTGCCGATGTTGCTGGTCATCACGACGATGGTGTTGGTGAAGTCGACGGTATGGCCGTGGTTGTCGGTCAGGCGGCCATCGTCGAGAAGTTGCAACAAGACATTGAAAACATCGCGGTGGGCCTTCTCGATTTCATCCAGCAGCACCACGGAATAAGGGCGGCGGCGAACGGCTTCGGTCAGCGCGCCGCCTTCTTCGTAACCCACATAGCCGGGAGGCGCGCCGATCAATCGGCTGACCGTATGACGCTCCATGAATTCGCTCATGTCGAGCCGGACCATGGCGTGTTCGTCGTCGAACATGATTTCCGCCAACGCCTTGCAAAGTTCGGTTTTCCCGACTCCCGTGGGGCCCAAAAACAGAAACGATCCGATCGGCCGGTTCGGGTCCTGCAAGCCGCTGCGGCTGCGTCGCACGGCATTCGAGACCGCCGCCACGGCTTCGTCCTGACCGGCCAACCGCTCATGTATGCGTTCTTCCATCACGAGCAATTTGGCGCGTTCGGTTTCCATCATGCGGCTCACGGGGATGCCGGTCCAGACGCTGACCACTTCGGCAATTTCGTCGGCGGAAACGGCTTGGCGCAAGAGCCGGCGCTGGCTGGCCGGCTGCTGCGGCGTTTCTTCTTCTTCGGCGTCGATGCGTTCCCGGAGCAAACGGCGGCGCTGGTCCAACTCATAGAGTTGTTGATAATCTTCCTCGCCGACAGGCTCGCCGAGCGACTGTTTTTCCTTCACGGCGGCGTCGATGCGTTCAAATTCGTGGTCAGCTTGGGCCAGCTCGCGCCGCGTTTGTTGGACATCGCCTAGGCCGAGTTTTTCCGCTTCCCATTGTTCGCGCAAACTGGCGAGTTTGTGTTTCAACTCCTCTGATTCCGCTTCGATATCGACCAAGTGATCTTGGGCGGTGTCTTCAGTTTCCTCGGCCAGTTGGCGGGCCGCCATTTCGAGTTGACGGAGCCGGCGTTGCACTTCATCGATTTCCGTGGGCACGCTCTCCAACTCCATCGCCAAGCGGCTGGCGGCTTCGTCGAGCAGATCGATGGCCTTGTCGGGCAGGAAGCGGTCGGTGATGTAGCGGGCCGAAAGTTCTGCCGCCGCGACCAAGGCGGAGTCTTTTACCTTGACGCCATGATGTTCTTCATAGCGTTCTTTCAAGCCTCGTAAAATCGCG
This sequence comes from Planctomycetota bacterium, assembly GCA_024276655.1. Lineage (GTDB taxonomy): Bacteria > Planctomycetota > Planctomycetia > Pirellulales > Pirellulaceae > SZUA-33. The sequence continues at coordinate 19,758 of JAJRWU010000022.1, read as the reverse complement.
ATCGTGTCTTCGATCGAGGGTTCGCCCACCAACACCGGTTGAAAACGACGCTCGAGCGCGGCGTCTTTCTCGATATACTTACGGAATTCGTCCAGCGTGGTGGCGCCAATGCAGCGCAGTTCGCCGCGGGCCAAGGCGGGCTTGAGCAAATTCGCCGCATCGTTGCCGCCCTCCGCGGCGCCGGCGCCCACCACGGTGTGCAATTCGTCGATGAATAGAATGACGCCGCCTTGTGCATCTTCCACTTCGCGGAGCACCGCCTTCAACCGCTCTTCAAAATCGCCCCGGTACTTGGCGCCAGCAATCAGGGCGCCCATATCGAGCGCCACGACGCGTTTGTTTTTCAAGCTTTGCGGGACATCGCCCTGCACGATTCTAGCGGCCAGACCTTCGGCAATGGCCGTTTTGCCCACGCCAGGGTCGCCGATCAAGACCGGGTTATTTTTTCTTCGCCGCGATAAAACCTGCACCAGCCGGCGGATTTCGTTGTCGCGGCCGATTACTGGGTCGAGCTTGCCTTGCTTGGCTTTCTCAACCAGATCGATCCCGTATTTCTCCAAGGCTTGGAATTTTTCCTCGGGGTTTTGATCCGTCACCCGGGCGCTGCCGCGCAGAGTTTGCAAGGCTTCGAGCACGTCGGTTTCACGCAGACCGTTCAATTCAAGCAGACGCTTGCCGGGCGAATCGACGGCGGTGATCGCCAGCAGCAGATGTTCGGTGGACACGTAATCGTCGTGCATTTCGGCGGCTCGCGTTTGCGCGGCCTCCAGCACCGCCCCCAACGCCGAACCGATTTGAGGCTGCCGCCCGCCAGAGACCTTGGGCAGCCGGCCCAACTCCGAAGCCAGCATTTCCGCCAATTGCCCGCCATTCACCCCGACCTTATCCAGCACCGGCCGCACGATGCCTTCGGTTTCGTCGAGCAACGCACTGAGCAGATGCAATACGTCGATTTCCGGCGCGCCTTGGTCCTGCGCTAATCGCTGGGAGCGTTCGACGGCCTCTTGGGCTTTGAGGGTGAATTTCTCGAATCGAAACGTCATGGCGAAAGCGCCTCCCTGATTTGCGATAAACGGCTCAATCTCCGTAAACTTCGTTTTTCCTCGGTTCCTGCTTTTGTTGCCGCAGACTCAAAAGCCCGGCGTGGAAAAACGCCGGGCTTTTCGCCTCGACGATTAAGAATCCTTGACTTCAAATTCGGCGTCAATGGCGTCGTCGTCGCCACTTTCCTCGCCGCCGGAAGAAGCGTCGGCCGCTTCGGTGGTGGTCTGCGTTTTCTCATAGAGCATCTTACTGAAAGCCTGTTGTGCTTGCTCCAGTTCGGAAACCGCCGTTTTGATTGCCGATGCGTCTACGCCCTTCGCGACTTCGCGCGTTTTGTCGATGGCTTGTTGCAACGGCTCCTTATCGGCGTCGGCGAGTTTGTCGCCTTGCTCGCTCATCAACTTCTCCAACTGGAAGCACAGTTGCTCGGCTTCGTTGCGACTCGACGCCAACTCCAACTTTCGTTTGTCTTCCTCGGAATGTTGCTCGGCGTCTTTGCGAATGCGTTCGATTTCGGCGTCGTCCAGACCGGCCGATTCGTCGATCCTCACCGTCGATTCCTTGCCGCTGTCTTTGTCCTTGGCCGAGACGTTCAAAATGCCGTTTTGGTCAATGTCGAACACAACCTCAATCTGCGGCATGCCGCGAGGTTTCGGTTCGATGCCTTCCAGGTTGAAATCGCCGAGCAGGCGGTTGTCGGCCGCCATGGGGCGTTCGCCCTGAAATACTCGCACCGTGACGGCCGATTGGCCATCTTCGGCGGTGCTGAAAATCTGCTTTTTCTCAACTGGCACCGTCGTGTTGCGCTCCACCAATTTGGTCATCACGCCGCCCATGGTTTCGATACCGAGCGACAACGGCGTGACATCAAGCAACAGCACGTCTTTACGTTCGCCGGAAAGAACGCTGCCCTGAATTGCGGCGCCTATCGCCACGACTTCGTCAGGATTGACGCCCTGATGCGGCTCCTTGCTGAAAATGTCGACCACGCATTGCCGCACGATGGGCACGCGGGTTGAACCGCCCACCAACACCACTTCATCGATATCGGCGGGTTTGAGTTTGGCGTCTTCCAGAGCTTGCAACACAGGCTTCTTGACCCGCGCCACCAAAGGATCGATCAACTTCTCGAACTTCGCTCGCGTAATGCTCACTTGCAAATGTTTGGGGCCGGAAGCGTCGGCGGTAATGAACGGCAGGTTGATATCGGTCTGCGGCGTGGAGCTTAACTCCCGCTTGGCTTTTTCACAGGCTTCCTGCAACCGTTGCAGCGCCATGGTGTCTTGCCGGAGGTCGATTCCCTGTTCTTTTTTGAATTCGTCGGCCACGTAGTTGACCAAAACCTGATCGAAATCGTCGCCGCCGAGGTGGGTGTCGCCGCTAGTGCTAATGACCTGAAACACCTTGCTGCCATCGCCATCGTCGCTGGAGGTGTCGGCAACTTCCAAGATGGAAACATCGAACGTGCCGCCGCCGAGATCGAACACGATAATGCGTTCGTCTTTTTCTTTATCGAGGCCGTAAGCCAGCGCCGCCGCCGTTGGTTCGTTGATGATACGCGCCACCTCCAAGCCAGCGATTTGGCCGGCGTCCTTGGTGGCTTGCCGCTGCGAATCGTTGAAGTACGCCGGAACCGTGATCACCGCCTTATTGACTTTGTGCCCCAGGTACGATTCCGCCGCCTCTTTGAGCTTGCGCAACGTTTTGGCCGACACCTCTTGCGGCGTCAGTACTTGATCGCCGACCTTCACCTTTACGTATTCATTGCCTTCGCCTTGCACTTAGTAAGGAACGATTTTTTCTTCGTCTTCGACTTCGTCATGCCGACGGCCCATGAATCGTTTCACGGAATAAATCGTGCGTTTCGGGTTGGTCACCGCCTGCCGACGCGCCGGCTCGCCAACCAACGTTTCACCTTTATCGGTGAAAGCAACAACACTCGGCGTGAGCCGATTCCCTTCAGGATTCGGAATCACCTTGGCTTCGCTACCCTCCATGACCGCCACCACCGAATTCGTGGTTCCAAGATCAATACCGATGATTTTTTCGCCTTGAGCCATGATTTTTCTCCCGATTTGTATTTGAATTGGCAGGTGTTTGCGTTTGGAGCAATGCAACCTCTTGCCGGGGTCGATTTGAAGCAACGCACGACAAACCTTAGCAAAGCAAAGTGCGCGCCAATCAGCCGGCTGAGGTGTTTTTTATCCGTAAGATGCTTGACATAAACATGTTACGAGTTTCACCTCGACGACGGAGATTATCACCCGTGGTTTCGGAGATGACCGACCTGTCATTTTGGCAGCTCGCCAAACGCTCGAGAAGCCCGGCTTCTGAATGGGGAAGGCGTTTTTTCACACTTCCTTACCGACACGTCCTAGTGGTCTGTCAGCATTGAATTTTAGGATTAGCCGATGAGCGCTAGCTCACGGTTGTACAGGAAAAACCGGACGCTAGCGCGTTCCGGCTGATTTGAGCAATCCGAATTTTCATCCGTGACAAACCACTAGGGCGCGGTTGCTTCGTAGAGCGGAAGATGCCGGTAATGCACTTCCAACGACAGCAAGTTCATGGCGGTCACGTAAAGCCGGCCGCCATGCGGGCCCCAGCGGTCGGGCGTGGGGCGGCGGGGGTCCCAGCTACCAGACAGCGAACCGCTTGTTGCCTGGCTGTTGATCAGCAAGGGGTGCAGCGCGCCGTTCCAGGCTTTCCAACCATCGCCGCCCATGTGAAACATCACTTGCGTGGCGTAGTACCAGTAGTAGGTGTCGCGTTTGGGGTCGCGGCGGACGCCGATTTCCGGAGGATTGTTCAGTAACTGCTGAGCGCCGGCGAGCATGTTTTCGTCGTCGCGGCGCCAGCCGGTGTAAAACCGCATGAGCAGGCCCACGGCGGTCATGGAGGGAGTGGGCTGGCGGCCATGCCGTTGTTCCGGCGTATCGGGCGCCTGAGGATTGTACCGATACCGATACGGTTCGTCGGGCGAAGCTTGGGCGGCGTCGAGCCATTTCTCAATCTTTTCAAACACGCCCGGCGGCGTTTCCAAGCCGGCGAGTTGGCCGCTTTTGAGCGCCATCATCATCCAACCCGTGACCGACGTATCGGCGCTTTGGCCGGGGGAATACCGCCAGCCGCCTAGGTTGGGCTGTTGTGATTGTGCAATGAAATTGAGCGCCCGCTGCGCTGGGCCGCGGAGTTGAGGGTCTTGTGTCATGCCGTACGCTTCGCTTAAAGCCAAGGCCGCGATTCCGTGGCTATACAGCCATACGCTCCGGTTGGACAGTTCATTTTCCGCGACAAAAAGATCGCCGTCGGGATGTTGGTTTTTGACCAGGAATTCGAGCCCCCGACCAACCACCAAACGATAACGATGGTCTTTATGATGGTAGCCGGCGCCTTGAAACGATAACAACGCCAGCGCAGTGGCCGCCGTGTCGGACGCCAACACCGCCCGCTCCGAACGGCGCTCGGCCGCGTGCGTCAACGACCAGCGGCCGTCGGGCTGTTGCCGTCGGGCCAGGAATTCCAAACCACGCTCGATCGCGGCTTCCGTTTCGGGCGAAAGCCGGCCTCCTCCCGGCTTCGCCCCGCCTTGTAATCGGCGGCTTCTGGCGGAGAACGCTTCGGCCGCCGTCACGACCGAAACATCGAGGTTGGCGGCCGCGCCGCTCGACCGACGAGGAAAACGCGCGTCTTGCGTAGACAACGTCACCCGGTCTTGCCGGCTCCGGCGAGAAGGCGAGCCAGCATCGAGGGCCGCCACCCGATCTGACCTGCCCGGTCTGACTTGCATCGAACGACCGACGACGGCCGCCGCAGCCGGCGCGGCGCGGCGTCCTAAAGAGTTGTTGGGAAGACCGTCGAGGACGCCGTTTTCGGGGCCAGCCGTGGAACGACGCGAAGCAACCGCTTCGCCGGCCCCATCGTCCGACAAAGCAGCATCGGGCAAGGCGGCGCCGGTTGCCGGACCGACTTGCAGCGTCGCCGGCCGTCGGCGAGTTGCGGCGCCGCGCGCGGCCGCCGCTGCGTCGAGCGAAGCCACATCGCCCAAGGAAGCCTGTTGGTTGCTGGGCGTCGCTCGTCGCTGGCCCTGTAAAGCAGGACCGGCGAGATTCATCTCTCGCACCACCGCGCCCGACAAGCCATCCACGTTAGCCGACGCAGCCGCCTGTTCGCCTCGACCACGTATACCGCCGGGCAGGCTGTCGGCAGCCGCGTTGTTTGTTGCCGCGTTGTTTGTTGCCGCCGCGCCGGTCGCGCTTTGGGGCACGCCGGTCTCGCTTTGGGCGACGTCGGTCGAAATTTTAGCGGCGGAAACGCCGCCGCCCGAAAAGGTGCGCCGGCGGCGTTCTCGGCCGGCGGAACCCGATGCATCAGCCAAGGTGGGGGCCGCGCTGGCCGCTCCCCTGCGTTGTGCGCCTCCAATTTGCCCGCCAGCCGTTTTCGAGTTCGCCGCAGCCGAACCGGCTGAGAATGAGGTGGCGTCCGCCAGTGAAAGCGAGGAAGGGCCGCGTCCCGCCAAGGCAACTTCGCGAACCTCTCGCGGCGAAGCGCTCGTGGCGTTGGTGCGGCGACGGTTAAGGGTGGCTGGCGCGAGCGCGTCCGCCGAGAGAGATGAAGCCGTGGCCGAGCGAGATGAACCGGCGGCTACGCTGCTCGCCAGTGCGCGGACCGCCGCCGCCGGTGCGACTCGCGTGGTCGCCAAACTCGCGCGTCGCGACGTTTGCGAAGCACTACTGATACGCGCCGACGCCTCGCGTCTGCTGCGCGCCAGACTTGGAGCCGGCGCCGCGCCGCTATTTTGCGATACGGCCGAGCCAAGAGGTTGTAGGTCGACCGGCGATTTGGTTGTCGATTCCGTGCGGCGAGCCGAAGTTGGTTGGGGTTCGAGCGAGGGCCGCGATTCGGCCACTTCCCGCAGCGCTGGCGCGACGGCCGTGGTCGCCGATCGAGATTTTGCAACCGACGTTCGCGGAATGGGTTTCGCTTCGGAAGCCGCCGGACGGCTAGGCGCGTTTTCCGCCGCGCCGCGGCGTTGGAGTTGTGGCTCACGATGGGGAGCGCTCTGGAGCGAGTGCTCCGCCTGTTGGCGCCGCGCCGCCGGAGACGCCGACGACGGCTGACGATTGATGGCCTGCGGCGCCGCAGCGGGAGCCGGCGACTTTTCTTCCAAAACCATCGGCGTTTCCACCGCTTGCGGCTGCGGACGCTCGACCTGCTGGTTCGTACGAGGGGCCAACGAGCGGCGGTCGTGCAAGCGGGGCGACGTTTTCACGGCCGATTGCCGCTCCATTTCTCGCACTTCGGGCGGCTGCTCGGCGGGCGTCGACCGGACCTGCATCTCGGGTGGTGTTTCCTGTGTCGGACTTTGCCGCTCTTGCTCCTCCGGTGGTTGCTCGGCGGGGGCGGTTTCCACCGGTTTTTGGAAATCTTGGCTGGCGTGGCGCTGCGAATCTAGCTGGGAGGCATGGTACTGAGGAACCACCACTGGCTGGTCGTGCAGCCGGGAGGCGACTTGCGGGTCGAGCCAGATATGACGGAAAACGACCACTTCCATCACCGCCATCAAGAGCAACAGGTGCAACCCCAGACTCGCGATGATCGAAAACTGCATCGAACGGCGGACCCAACGTCCTGCGATGAACCGCACCAAATACAACGCCACCGCCAAAATAAAGGGCGTCGCGATCAGCCACACACGGGCGTTGATCCACCAATGGACGTCGTCGAAACGAAGCGGAACCGAAAGCCAACCCGCGAGGAAACCGCCGCCCAGAATGAGTGCAACGTAAACTAGCCACGCGTTGCGGGGAGCATCGGCCTCAGTCGGCGAATGCTTTTCCGGCAAATGCGCTTCTGGCGAAGGTTCTTCGGGCGGTGGGGAGTGATGCTGGTGCATTTTGGATCGGGCGGGGAATTCAGGGGAATTCAGTCGATGGCGCCTTCGGTTGTGACGGTGTAGTCGGCGATGCCCACCTTGTTACAGAGGTTCATGATTTGCGTGACGAAATCAAAAGCGACGCGTTTGTCGGCGCGAATCACGACCGACTGTTGCGCCGGGTTGTTGCCCTTCGCTTGGCGGAACACGGCTTCGACTTCCGCGAGGTTCATCGGCCGGCCGCCGATGTGGAAGCGGCCGGTTTGGTCGATACTCAGAAACAATTCCTTGGGCTGCTCCACCAAGGGCCGCGCTTCGCTGGCGACCGGCAGTTGCACATCAAGCTCTCGCTCCTCTTTTTCGAAGCGGGTGGAAACCATGAAGAAAACCAGCAGCAAGAACACAACATCGATCAAGGGCGTGATATTCAACGCCGACAACGCCGAGCCTTTTTTTAGTTGTACCGCCATGGGTGTTTCAACCGCAGCCTTCTTATTGTTTGACTTTGGTTTTTTTCTTGGGCGATGCTTGCCGTGGGCCGGTTTCCGGCGCGGGTTCGCGGCCGTTGGCATCGGTGGGGCGAAGTTCGACGTCTTTGTTTCCCAGCCGGAGACTCAAACGCTGGCGGCCCTCAAAACGTTCGATGTGCGGAAAAAGGCTGAATAAAAGCTCATCGACCTGATGGAACAGGGTTTGGATTCTGCCTTCAAAAAAGTGGGCGATAATCGCGGCGGGTATCGCGATCACCAACCCGCAGAGCGTCGTGATCAGGGCGGCGTAAATGCCGTGCCCCAGCACTTCGGCTTTGTTTTGCCCCGGCGCCAATTGCGTGGAGTCGAAAAAAGCCACGATCAAACCCCACACCGTTCCCAGCAAACCCAGCAGCGGTGAAACAGCCGCCGCCAACGTCAGCCAGCGAACATTCGCATACAGACGCTCCGCCTCACGCTGGCTGGCTTCCGAAACCGCATGTTCGACCTCCGAATGAGGACGACCTATTTTCAACAGCATGGCGGTGATCACGTTCGATGCCGCCGACGGAAAGCGTTGGCATAATTTATAAGCGCCGCGAGGATCAAAACCGCTCGGCTGTTGGCAGGCAATTTCCAGTTCGCGGACCAAGCCCCGCGGAATCACTCGGCTGCGGCGCAAATTCACGGCGCGTTCGATGGTGAAAGTAACCACCAACAACGACATCAACCCCAACGGCGCCAGGAACCAACCGCCTTCTTGAAGCAGGCTGAACAGGCGAATTTCCGTCGGCTCGGCGGCAGTATTTTCAACAGCATTTTCCGGCGGCGCGTTGGCGGCGGACTGAGCCTGGGCCAAGGAGGCAAGAGAAACCAACAGTAACATCAGCCCCAGAAAAACACGCAGCACGCTTTCGCGACGCACCTGTTTTCGCAGCGCCGGTAATTTTCGCGGGGCCTGCAATCGGCTTGCTCGGTTTCGGACCATATGCTCACTGGTGTTTGACGTAATCGATCCAGGCGTGTTAGTTATTCCGCTACTCACCCTCCCATTATACCTGGGCCTACCTCAATTTTGCCAGTTCTTTCAGACGGCCCTGAGCGGTGGCCGCCAACGCATTTCGAGGGTGTTTTTCAGCCACATAGGTATAAAACTTCCGGGCTTCGGCCAGCAATTTGGCTTTTTTGGGGTTTTTGGCGGTGCGAATTTGCACTTCCAAGCAACGGCCCGCTTCGTAGCTCGACTTCGCCTGCCAGTTTTTGACCGCCTCCAACGCGTCGGCGCCGCCAAATCCATACATCACCCGTTGGAACTGTTTGATCGCGGCGGGATAATCTTTTCGAGAGAAATAGATTTCCCCCATCATAAAGCGGGCCCGAGCGCCCGGCTCTTCACGCGAGATTTGGGCTGCTTGCTCATAACGCTGGAGGGCTTGCTTGTCGTCTTTGAGGTTTTGCCAGGCCCAACCCTGCTCATAGAGAGCTTCGGGGAGATACGGCGAATCGGGAAACTTCGCGCCGATTTGCTCCAGCATCGCGATGCACTCCCGCCAACGCTTCAATTGGGCGGCGCTCTGCCCGCCGTGCAACAGCGCCAGCACGTCGACCGTAGGATTCACCGGCGCAGCCTGCTGCGTTTGTTGGAACCCGCCGTACGCCGTGGCGTAATCTTGGCGTTTGAACAGACATTCCGCCCGCATGAAACGGCCCTCGCGCGCCAAGGCGCCTTGAGGATGGCTCGCTGCCTGCTGCTCAAATTCACGCTGGGCTTGGTCGAACTGGCCCAGTTTGAAATAAGCCCAGCCCGTTTTGTAGCCGATTTGCTCTTGCAGCGTCGGCTCTTTCGCCAGCTTTTTCGCGGCCGCGTACGATTGCAGGGCGTCTGCGTAACGCGTTTGGGCGTAATGATCTTCACCTACGTAGAAAGCCGCCTCCGCCGCCAATGGGCTGGAGGCGTGCTTGGAGGCAAGTTGTGCAAACGCTTTCAAGGCGGCGGCGTCTTGCCCAGACGACTTCTGCGCCCACGCCAATTCGTACAGCACTTTGTCGGCGTTGGCGTATTGCGGTCGCTCGGCGAGCACCTGGGAAAACGTGGCGGCGGCGCGTTTGAAATCTTTCAATCCTGCTTCGGCGAGGCCGCGTTCGTAGAGGGCGTCGAAACGGTAGAGAAGTTCGCCGGGCGCATTCAGATAGGCGGTGCAATCTTCGATGGCGGCTTTGTGTTCTCCAAGTTGACGGCGACACATGGCCCGCGCGAAACGGGCGTCGAGAGCGAGTGCATGCTCGGGATGCGTTTCCAGCAACGTGGTGAGCGCGGCGGCCGCCGGCGCGAATTGAGATTGTTTGAGTAAGGTCCAACCCTTGCCGTACAAGGCGTAGACGGCGAACGGCGAATCGGCGCCGTTGTTAGCGCTATTGCCGCTATCGAGCACTTGCTGGTACTGGGCCAACGCCTGTGGAAATTGCTGCGCCGAGTAATAGGCTTCGCCCATCCGATACAGGGCTTCGGCGCGCAATCGCGGTTGGGGGAAGTCGTCTAATACATGTTTGGCCGCCGCGATGGACTCCGGCGCGCGGCCGCGTTTTCGCCACGATTGCGAAAGCAGCAGCCAGGCTTCTTCGGCTTGCGGCCAATCGGCGCTGGCTGCGAGCGAAGCTTGCAACGACGCTCCCGCCTGCTCGTATTGCTCCAAGTGGAATTGGGCGGCGCCTTGTAGGTAACGCGCTTCCGCGATTTGACGCGGCGTGGTGAAGCGTTTGAGTTGGCTCTGCAAATAGGCGTGGCACGCTTGGTCCTGGCCTTGCAGCAAGAGGGAGTGCCCCAAACGCAGCATCCAGGAAGGGACATCGGGGTGATTGGGGTTCGAAGCGATCAGTTCACGGAACAGTTTCTCGGCGTCCGCCAATTTGCCGGCTTGCAAACTGCATTCCGCGCCGATGCGCCGAACATCGGCCGCCAACGGGTCGGATGCATATTTTTTTAGGAAAATGTCGGTCTGCAAAATAGCCTTATCGAACTGGCGCAGCTCCAGAAAAGTGAAGGCGGCGTCGTACAAGGCTTGCGGCGCCAATGCATGATCCGCATGTTCGGCGGCAACTTTGGCGAAAGCCGCCGCCGCTTCACTCTCTTTGCCGGGAATTTTGAGCAGCGCTTCGGTGCGGTCTAACTTTAGCGCGACCACGTAAGCGTCGTCGCCCAGGCGGGCCAGCATGGCGTCGGTTAGGCGAATCGCCTTGGCCGGCTGGCTCTGTTTCAGATAGATCTGGTTGACCCAGTGCGCGGCTTCGCCGGCATCGGGGAATTTGGATTTGATCACATACGAGAACCAGGAAACGGCCTCTTTGTATTGTTCCGAATTGTAATAGCAGCGACCCGCCTGCATGGGCGCTTCGGTGCGGTATTTCGACTGCGGAAAGGCCGTGGGCAACTTGGCGTACAAAGCCGCCGCACTTTTGAGGTCGCCGGTTTGGGCCACGCAATACGCCTGCCGGTACAGCGCGTAGTCGGCCGATTCAAAGCCCGGCAGCGACGCCACGCCTTCAAACACCTTGGCGGCGGCGGCGAAATCTTTCAGTTGCAGCAGCGATTCCGCTTTACGCAATCGCACTTCCGCCACCAACTCATGTTGCGGGAAGGCGGCCAAAAACCGATCGTACTCCGCGCGAGCCTGCGCGAATTTTCCCAGGTCGTCGTAGGCGGCGCCCAGCGCGTAACCGGCTTCCGCCCGATAGCTCGACTTGGGAAAGTCGGCTAACAACTTCTGGTACAACGGAATGGCCGCCGTTTTCTGACCGCCCAAGTAATTCGATTCCGCCTCGAAGAAAAGTGCCCGGTCGGCATGCCGACCCTGGGGAAATTTCTCCCGTAATTCCTTAAACGCCCGCGCCGCCGCAGGATACGCCGCCGGCTTTCCACCCTTTCCCTGTGTGCCCTGTCCCTCAGAGCCCTGTCCCCCAGAGCCCTGTCCCTCAGAGCCCTGTCCCTGTGTGTAATACGCCCAAGCCAATTGGAGACGCGTCTCTTCCGCCAACTCGAATGGTTGCCGGGCTTTGAGAATCTGTTGGAATTCAACAATGGCTTCATCAAGCCGGTTCAACTGAACGTAACAAACGCCCCGGTAATGACGCGCCTTGACGACCAAGGGATCGGTCGGATACTGCTTTAAGAACCGCGTCCACTCCTCGGCCGCCAGTTCGAACAGCTCCTTGTTCTGGTAGTTGGCCGCATCCTTAAAAACCCGCAACGCCTGCGCCGACGACTTCTCTTGCGCCAGCGCCTGACCGGAAAAAAGAATCGCCGCAATCACGGCGAAAACGAGGGTCGTTTGAGTTCGCTGCATCGACATTCCCTGCCTTCAAAAAAGGAGCACCTCACATTCAGTGTAGTGGCGCCCAGGCAAGAAGGAAAGTTGTGGCCCTGTTTCAGGGCTCAAACGAACTTGCCACGGCGAACCGAGCACGGTAAGACAAACCACTGAAAAACGAAAAAGGCGGCATTCGCCCAAAAACAACTTGCTCCAGCGGAGACCAATCCCCGTGCCGGAAACGACAGACCCAGCCAATGCCGGCGGTTCGCTTACCGAACGCGTCGACAAACTCTATGAGTTCGAACGCGAACCGGTCTCGGCCGACCGAATGGAGAGCGGCAAGCATTTCGCGGCGCTGTTTGCCGGTGAGCATGTGGCGGGCACGGAGTTCGTCATTGGAGCGGCGTTCGTGGCCTGGGGCGCCAGCGCCGCGGACGTTCTCATCGGACTGCTCATTGGCAACGCACTGGCCGTTCTCTCCTGGACGTTTGTCTGCGCCCCGATTGCCGTCCGCACGCGGCTGACCCTTTATTGGTACCTGCGAAAAATTGCCGGTCCTGGCGTGACGGCCGTTTACAACGTGCTCAACGCACTGCTGTTCTGCATCCTTTCCGGAACCATGATTACCGTTTCGGCTTCGGCTATTCGCATCCCGTTTGGAATTGCTCCGCAAACGAAGTGGTATCCCGAAGACATGCGCTTCGTGCTGATCGTGCTGGTTGTCGGCGCGGTGGTTGTCGGCGTGGCCATTTTGGGCTTCAAGCGTTTGGCCCAGTTTTCCGAAGTCTGCGTGCCGTGGCTGTTTGTGATGTTCGTGGCTGGCGCCGCGGGTATGCTTCCGGTGCTGGCGAATGCGTCGCCCGGCATGGAGGGCATTGGCGGCCTGGCTGATTTATGGAGGATCGCGCAGGAACAAATCTGGATCCACGACCCGGAGAGCGGGCTGGGGGTCTGGCATATCGCGGCCTTCGCCTGGATTTGCAACCTGGCGTTTCACATTGGCCTCTCGGACATGGCCGTTCTGCGTTACGCGCCGCGCGCTTCCTACGGACTCTTTTCGGCCTGCGGGATGTACCTTGGTCATTACTTGGCGTGGATCTGCGCTGGTGTGATGGGGGCCTCGGCCGCCTTGATTTTGCAACAACCGCTGGTGGAACTCGACGCAGGCGCGGTCGCCTTTCAGGCGCTTGGCCTTTCCGGAATTTTGGCGGTGATCATCGCCGGCTGGGCGACCTCCAACCCGACGCTCTACCGCGCCGGCCTCGCATTGCAAGCGGTCACGCCGGGCTGGCCTCGCTGGCTCGTAACCTTGCTGGCCGGTATCGCCACGACGGCCGTCGCCTGCTTCCCGTTTGTGTTCACGAAACTGCTGAGCTTCGTGGCTTTGTTCGGCATTCTGCTTTCACCGGTGGGCGCCATCGTGTTCGTCGAACATTGGCTGTTTCCTCGCATGGGATTTCAGCAATATTGGTTCAGCATGACGGGCAAGTCGATCAGTTGGCCGGCGCTTTTGGCCTGGCTGATTTCGGTGGGGCTCGCGCTGGCGTTGTGGTGGTTTGAAACGTTGCACGAATTCTTTATCGCGATTCCGCTGTGGTTTGTTTCGGCGGCGCTGTACACCGCATTTGCCGCCGTTGCCGGCGCACGCGGCGCCGCCCCCGCCGTTTTCGACGACGCAGCAACCATCGAAGGCGACGCTTCACCGCCGCCGCCCGAACGACCACGGCCAAACTGGTTGCGCGTTGTGGGGCTGATCGCGCTGCTGAGTCTGCTGGGGCAGATTCTACTACCGCTGTGGTTGCTCTCGGGTGAGAACGGAATCTACGAATCAAGGTTGCCCAGCTACCACTTTTGGCTCGGCGTCGCGAGCGTTATTCATCTCGTGACCATCGCCGCCTGGGTGCTGATTGGCGAACGCAGCGTTGCGCGAACATCCGAGAAGAGCGGCAATGTCTAAACGCCGCGGTATTGAACGCGTGGAAAAACGACGCCCCGGTTCAGAAGCCCGGCTTTTTCAAAAAGCCGGGCTTCTCATACGCCGTTTCAGCGAATCATCGTTCCACGCCGGCCCTGAGCCAGCGGCAAGTGGGCCAGCGGCAAGTGAGACATTTTTCGCCGCTCGCCTAACCACTGCGCAGTTGCAATTCCACGCGGCGGACGGCGTCTTCAATTTTGCAGCTTTCCCGCGCCAGTTGGATTCGCTCGCCGCCGCTGATCCACTTGGAAACTTTCTTCTGCGCCGAGATCACCGTGCTGTGGCTGCGGCGTCCGTAATGTTCGCCGATCTCGGAGAGGGCGGAGCGAGTGTACTTTCTGGCCAACCACATGGCCAACATGCGCGGATGGCTGACCGCCTTGGAACGCCGCGCGGAATGCAATGTTTTGGCGTCGAGACCAAAAACATCGCACACGGCGCGGTCGATGTCGTCCATCGCGACGACGGAATTGCCCAAGGTCGCCAAATCGGAAATGATCTCGGCGGTGGCGTCGGCGGTGGCTGGGCGGCCGGTCGATAAGGCGACCGCCTGCACACGATTCAACGCTCCGGAAAGCCGCCGGGCGTCGCCGCTGACGTGTTCGGCAATGACCTTCAAGGTGCGATCATTGATATCGAAGCCGCGCTGCAAGGCCATCCGCCGCAATATTTGCAACCGCGTCTGCGTTTCCGGCGGATCGATCCGGCAGACCAGGCCTCCGGCAAAACGCGTCGACAATTCGGGGCCCCATTAGGAGAATTCCGCAGGCGACCGGTCGGACGAAAAGACCAGCGTCCGGCCATCGCGAAGCAACGTGTCGATGGTGTGCAAGAGTTCGATTCTGGTCGCCTGCTTGCCCTGAAAAAAATGAACGTCGTCAATAATCAGCACTCGCACGTCGCGGTATTTTCGCCGGAACATCGGCAAGCCTTGGCCATGCAACGCCTCCAGGAAGAAACTCGTAAACTGCTCCGCCGAAAGATACACCACTTGTCGAGCCCCAGCGGTTTGGCGGACCTCGCTCCAAATGCCTTGCAGCAGATGCGTTTTCCCCACGCCCGAGGGGCCATAAACAAACAAAGGCGAGGCCGTTGGCGATCCTTGGGCGGCCAACGTCGCGGAGGTGTACGCCAGACGATTGCTGTCGCCGACCTCGAACTCCCGCAGCTTGGAGAAACGGCGGCGGACCCAACCGCCCCGCTCCGTATTGTTGTTGGCAGTGCTGTTGTTGGCAGCGTTGTTGTTGGCAGTGCTGTTGTTGGCAGTGCTGTTGTTGGCAGTGCTGTTGTTGCAATTCAGCGCTATCGCGGTCGAAGCCGAGTTTGCGGAAGCCGGCGAAGCGCCGCCACTCATGGCGACGGCGTTTTCGCCCAAGCCTTCTTGTTGAATGACGCCTTCTTGTTGAATGACGCCTTCTTGTTGAATGACGCCTTCTTGAACGATATCGGCGCCGACGAGGAATCCTATGGAATCACTCCCCCCGGCGGCGTCGAAGCAAGCTCGGATATCGGCGGCGAAATCCTTGCGGATGCGGCCCAGGCAAAACTGATTAGCCGCTACAACCTGCAACTCGCCAGAGGTCACGAGAAACCGAGCATCACTCAACCAAAGGTCGTATCGCTCCGCACCTACTCGTGTGCGAAGCAATTCGACAAAGGTCGAGGCGATCTCCCTATCTCGTGGATTCACTTCCAAGGCGCATCCTTTGCGCGCACCACGATTATCCAAACCGCCCGCTGTCGGCGCCCGCCGGGGGCGCGAACAAGGGTAGCCGATAAAAGCAGTGCGTTTCCTACATAATGATCAGTTCAATGGCTGCGAAGAAAACCACCGAACGGGAAATGTTGTATTTCGCCGCGACTCATCAAGCGAGTGAGCTACTCAACTTTCCAGGCGCCGCGGCATTCACGTCAAAAAATGTCACAAATCATTTCAGCCGGCTTTGAAGGCGCAATCGGCAGAAGTTTCCAAAGGCGCCGCCGCTCTAAAAAACACCCCCCGAGGGAGGTTCTCCCGCTTTGCCGAACGCGTTTGAAATTGACTTGTGGACGCCGATTGTACGCGTGCTAGCACTGGTGTCAAACCGTTCCTTAACAAATGTGAAACTATTGTGAATTCCATCGCTTTGCAGCCTTAAAAGGCGGGGAAAAGAAGGCGATTCCCGGTCATCACTTCGGTGAAAAAAGACGGTCGCATCGGAGGGGGCGAAGTGGAAAATCTGTTACACCACCACCGGCGTGTCGCAAGATCCGACCCACGGCGAACGCTGCAAACCGTTGGTTGGCAACAAGTATCGACGCCGAGCGGGTTCGATCTTGGCGAATTCTAAACAGAAACCGACTTCAAAAAAATGCGCCGCCGCGCCCAACGATGCATGCCCGCCAGCCGATAGGCTTTCAAAGCGGGCGCGTTTTTGGCGTCGGCCGCAACGATTACTCGTTCGGCATTATGCGTCCGCGCCTGCCACAGCGTTTCCTGAACCAGGGCGCGGCCCCAGTGTTGGCCCCGCGCTGCGGGCGCCAATCCCATATACACCAACTCCAACTGCTTCTCGGCGGGGTGCATGGCGTTGAGCAACACGCCAATATCTCGCCCCTGATGTGTGACGAATCGCCACAGGCGGGCGCTGCTCTGGCCCGTGGAGCGATAGCCCTCCAGCACTTCGTCGGTGGTGCGAAGTTCGTCGAGCAGCGGGCAATCGAGCGTACCCACGTACGTTTTTTCCACGATCTTCGCCAACCGGCCGTGTTGCGAGTCGCGATACGGTTCGAACTGCAAAGGCTGGGCGTCGGGCTGCGCGCTTGGAAAGACATCGGGCAAGGCGACAAAGTACTCCAACTCAGCGGCGCACTGGTAGCCGACGTCGCACATCGCCTGGGCGTCTTGCTTGTCAGACGTGTGAAGCACGCACTGCGCAAGCCGCACTTGCTGGTCGGCCAGAAATTGCTCCACCTTGCGCCACAAGAAACGCCGTGTTTGCTCGCCTTCGCCAGAAACCAGCCGACAGGGCCAAACCACGCCCACGCCCCCGGTTTGCGAATACGCCCATGCCGCGCCGACAAGGCGTCCGCCGCGTTGGGCCGTGAACAAGCCTTCGAGCGAGAGCCGCCCCTCTCCAACGGCCGCCAACGTGGCGACAGCCTGCGCACTAGGGTCGCCAGCAGCATGCCGAGAGAAAACCAACCACAATGCCCGCGATTGCCGAGAAGCATCGGCCCTACAGACCTGCAACGATGTAGACAGATCACTCATGATCGCCCCAGAATAACCGATTCCACAGGATTCTCTTAGCCCTATTTCGACAAGTGTGGCCGCAAGAGTGCGGATCAGCTTTTGCGCACAC
Organism: Planctomycetota bacterium; assembly: GCA_024276655.1. Classification (GTDB taxonomy): domain Bacteria; phylum Planctomycetota; class Planctomycetia; order Pirellulales; family Pirellulaceae; genus SZUA-33. The sequence continues at coordinate 2,743 of JAJRWU010000022.1, read as the reverse complement.
CTGGAATGCGTGTCTTTTGTCAACACGATTTCCCAACGGTTCCAGTACGACGAAAGCCCACCCAAACAACGGCTTTGACTACCGATTGCCAAACTGCAAGGGGTGCAAAACTCCAGCCGACTTGCTCGAACTTTCTCGCCGGGTTACCGTAAATAGGTAACCCCCACCCACCTCGGATACCCCAATCCCATGAAAAAGTTTTTATGTGCTGCGTTGTACATTGGTTTGACGATCTTCGCCGCTGCGCCCGCCACTGGCGCCGAAACGCGCACATGGCCGCAGTTCCGCGGGCCCGATGGCCAAGGGCATAGCACTGCGGTGAATCTTCCATTGACGTGGAGCACGCAAGAAAATTTGGCCTGGAACACGCCGCTGCCGGGCAGGGCATGGTCGTCGCCGGTGATAGCAGACGGCAACATCTGGCTGACCACGGCCATCGATTTCCCGGCCTCGAAAGAGGAAAAAGAGAAGCGGCTGGCGAGCAATTCCGGTAACCAGCCGTTGTCGGTGTCGAACCAGATTGTACTGCGAGCGTTGTGTGTCGACCTCCGAAGCGGCCGCCTGTTGCAGAACATTCAACTGATGAAAAAAACGTCGCCCCAGCCCACGCACTCGCTCAACTCGTACGCCTCACCCACGCCGGTGTTGGAAAACGGCCGCCTCTATTGCCACTTCGGCGCCTACGGAACCTGCTGCCTCGACACCAAAACCGGCCGCGTGCTCTGGACCAACCAGAAGCTGGTCGTGCAGCATGAGAACGGCCCCGGCAGCACGGCCATCATTCACGGTGATCTGATGATTTTTCACTGCGATGGCAGCGATGAGCAATATATTGTCGCACTCGACAAACGCACCGGGGAGGTCGTCTGGAAGACAAACCGCAGCGGCCAAATGAACGACAACCCGCAGTTACAAAAGGCCTACGGCACGCCGCTGGTGGTGCTGCACAACGGCCGCGAAGTGCTTATCTCGCCGGCCGCCGATTGGCTCTACGGATACGACCCCGCCAGCGGAGAAGAACTCTGGAAACTGAACTACGGCGTACTCGGGTTTTCAATTGTTCCCCGGCCCGTCGCCAAAGGCGACATGATCTATTTCAGCACGAGTTTCATGAAGCCTCAAATACTGGCGGTTCGCCTTGGTTTGAAAACGTCCGACCAGCCCAGGATCGTCTGGCGGTTCAAGAAGCAGGCCCCCAGAATGCCGTCGCCGCTGCTCGTGGGCGACTCCCTGTATATTCTCAGTGAAAAGGGCATCGTGACTTGCCTCAATACGGAAACCGGCGAACCGCGTTGGACCAAACGCCTGGGCGGAAATTACGCCGCTTCGCCGCTCTACGGCGATGGAAAAATCTACTTCTTCAGCGAAGAGGGCGTCGGCGCCGTGATTGCCCCCGCCCACAAATACACTGAGTTAGCCGTCAATAAGTTGGACGAACGCTTCATGGCGTCGCCCGCCGCAATTGATGGCGCTTTGATTTTGCGCACCGAAAAAGGAATTTGCCGCGTGAACGGCGAAGGCCGGTGAATCGAGGCCGCCCAAATGGCAACAGCGGCATAAAATGCTTCAAGGAGTACGATGGTTGCGGGCTCGCTGACATTGTTATTCTGGTTGGTCGTGGGCTTTATATGCTTGGCGTTGGGAGTGTTGTCGAGTTTTCGCCAACGCCGCCACAAGTTCACACGTGCGCTCAAGGCGGTGAGCCGCCAATTTGGCGGGCGCTTCGTTCGCGATGGGCTGTGGCAACGGCCACACGTTCGATTCCGTTACGGCGCCACGCACGTATTGGTCGACGTGCCTTCAGGTAGCTCCGCGCCGCGGCTGCGCGTGCGAATCAACTTGTTGTACTCCGACTTCCGTTGCGATATTTGGCCGGCCGGCGCGGAGTCGCTTCTCGGAATGGATGCGTCGCTACAAGAGTTGCAAATCGCAACGGAGTTAGACAACCGCTACCGCGCGCGCAGCAATAACCTTACCGAAATGCGGCGGTTCGTCAGCCCCGGCGTTCGTTTGCAACTGGCTCGACTGATTGGCCTTTTTCACGCCGCCGACGTGTTCGTTTCGGTCGACCGCAGCCTCTTGACAATCAAAAAAGTAACGCTGCGGGCGGAGCCAGCGGGAATATTACAGGTGGTCCGACTGGCGCTCGATCTTCACGACCAAATACAACTCACGAGGACCACCGGAATAGAGTTCGTGCGGGAAACGGCGATGCAACCGATAGCCGCCGCCGTCTGCCAGGTTTGCGGGGAGGCATTGGGCGCCGACATCGTGTTGTGTCGTCGGTGCCAAACGCCGCATCACCTCGACTGCTGGTGCTATTTCGGCGGTTGCTCCATTTATGGCTGCGCGGAGCCCGACTATGTAAAACCGAAAGTGGCTCGCTTGGCGTCGCAAGAAAAGTCAAACGACCGTAACGCGAAATAACTTTCTTCGGTCGCGGCTTATTGTCCTCACGATGGGTCTAAAACCCTCGCCTTCAGGCGAATCCTTTAGGTTTTTCTTGAGATGGCAAGGGTTCGGTCACCATGAAGAAATCCAGTGGAAGGAAATGTTACCACAGAGGACACAGAGGGCACGGAGATTTTTTAGGGCGTCTTTGTCTCTGTGCTCTCTGGTGCGCCAGGCGAAGCCTGTCTGATCTACTCAAATGAAAGGAGTTGAGCATGATAATTGTTCGTTAATCATGTAGCTGAGGAGGCGATGTTCTCGGGGTAACCCGGTCGTTGAAGCCCTCCGATAG